>CP075528.1:4582808-4888329 GCA_025808875.1 Enhydrobacter sp.
CCGCGACCAGCAGCGCTTTCGCCAGCGTGACGATCTCGGCCCGAAGCTCGGGAATGCCGAATCCGGTCTCGCTGCTCGTCGCCAGCGCCCGTGGATGGGCCGCGCCGTGTTTGCGAGCGACGGCCTCGGCGGCGGCGATGGCGCGCGGAATGTCGGCTTGCCGGAGTTGATCGGCCTTGGTCAGCACCAGCTGATAGGACACGGCGGCGGCGTCGAGATTCTTCATGGTCTCGCGGTCGGCTTCCTTCACGCCGTGCCGGGCGTCGACCAGCAGGCAGACGCGCTTCAGGGTCGTGCGGCCACGCAGATAGGCCGACGCGAGATCCTGCCAGGTTTCCTTCATCGATCGCGACACCTGAGCGAAACCGTAGCCCGGCAGATCGACGAGCATCAGTCGGCTGGCCAGGTCGAAGAAGTTGATCTGCCGCGTGTGTCCGGGCTTCGACGAAACACGCGCGAGCGTGCGCCGTCCGGTCAGCGCGTTGACGAGACTCGACTTGCCGACGTTGGAACGGCCGGCGAATGCGACCTCCGGCAGGCTCTCCCCAGGCAGCGATGCCACCGACGCCGCACCCGACACGAACTCGCAGGGGCCGGCGAAGAGCTTGCGCGCCGCCTCGATCTCCTCTGGCGTGCGCTTCTCATCCGCCGCGTCGCCCATCACCGCTTCTTGGACGAGCCGCCCTTGCCCGTACCCTGCCCGCCTTTCTTGGGGGCTGCTGCCCTGCCGCCATCGGCCGGGGTGGCCGGAGCGGCCGCCACGGCGGGGGCCGGCTTGACGGCGCCCTTGTTGCCAATCGGCACGCCGTGCCGGCGCATGATGTAGTACTGCTGGGCGATCGACAGCACGTTGCTCCACGCCCAATAGATCACCAGTCCAGCCGAGAAGGGCGCCAGCATGAAGGTGAAGAGAATCGGCAGAAACTGAAACACGCGCGCCTGTATCGGATCGGTGGGCTGCGGGTTCAGCTTCTGCTGCAGATACATCGTGATGCCCATGATGATGGGCCACAGGCCGATGTTGAAGAAGTGCAGAATCTCCGGGACGTGCCACGAGAACAGGCCGAAACCTGTCAGGATCGTCGCCGGATCGGGCGCACTCAGGTCCTTGATCCAGCCGAAGAACGGCTGGTGACGCATTTCGATGGACGTGTAGAGCACCTTGTAGAGCGCGAAGAACACGGGGATCTGCACCAGGATCGGCAGGCAGCCAGCCGCGGGATTGACCTTCTCCCGACGGTAGAGCTGCATCAGCTCCTGGTTCATCCGCTGCCGGTCCTCGCCGTAGCGCTCCTTCAGCTTTTCCATCTCCGGCTGCAGCGCCTTCATCTTGCTCATCGCCGTATAGGACTTGTTGGCGAGCGGGAAGAAGACGAGCTTCACGATGACCGTCAGCGACAGGATCGCCAGGCCGAAATTGCCGAGATGGACGTAGAGCCACTCGAGCAACCAGAACATCGGCTTGGTGAGAAAGGCGAACCAGCCCCAGTCGATGGTGAGATCAAAGCGCGTGATGTCGTATTTCTCGTAGTAGCCGTCGATCACGCGCACGATCTTGGCGCCGGCAAAAAGATGGGACTCGTTGCCGCCGGTGGCGCCGGGCGCGACGGTGACACCCTGACCGACATAGTCGACCTGATACTTGCCGGTGGCGCCCGCGCCCGAGCCCTTGAGCGTGATGTCGACCTTGGTCTTCTGGTCGGGGATCAGCGTCGCCATCCAGTACTTGTCCGTGATGCCGACCCAGCCGCCGGTGGTGGCGAAACGCTGCGCCTTGTTGTCCTCGAAGTCGGAGTAGCTGAACTCCTTCAAGCTGTCGTTGAAGACGCCGTAGGGTCCCTCGTGCAGGATGTAGATGCCCTCATAGGCCGGCTGACCGAAGCGCACGATGAGGCCCCACGGGAAGAGCGTCACCGGCTTGTCGCTCTTGTTCTCGACGCTCTGCTTGACGTCGAACATGAAGTAGTCGTCGATCGCCACGTCGATGGCGAAGATCAAACCCTGGCCGTTGTCCCAGGTGAGCCGAACGGGCTTTCCCGGCGCGACGGTCGACTGGCTGGCCGTCCACACCGAGTCCGGACCCGGCACCTTGATCGCGGAGTCCGCCGTCGACCAGCCGAATTCGGCGTAATAGGGATGCGCGGTGCCTTCGGGCGCCAGCACCTGCACGGGCGGGCTCTTGGGATCGAGCGACACGTGGTGCTTGGCCAGCCGCACATCGTCTATGCGCGCGCCCTTGAGCGAGATCGAGCCGATGAGTTCGGGCGTGCTGAAGGTGACGCGTGGGGTACGCGCAAGCGCGTCCTGAAGGCTGACAACGCCCCGGGCGGCGCCCGCCGCGGCCGGCGCACCGGGCGCCGCCGCCTGACCCGGGGCCGGTGGCGCACCGGGCGCCCCGGGCGCCGGCGTTGCGCCGTTCGCCTGCTGCTGTTGCTGCTGTTGCGGCGGCTTGGCCGGTGGAAAAGCAGCTTGCCAGCCGACGATGATGAGCACCGAGAGCGCAATCGCGAGGATGAAATTCTTCTGGTCCATTTATCGAACTTTTGCCGGCGAGCAGGAAAGCGGAGGAACGGGGTCGTAGCCGCAGCCGCCCCAGGGACCGCAGCGGCAAAGGCGGCCGGCAGCCAACAGACCGCCCCGGAGCGGGCCATGGCGCGACACCGCTTCGGTCGCATAGGCCGAGCACGAGGGTTCGTAGCGGCAGGCACCCACAAAGAAGTAGGCGAGCGTGAGTTGATAGAGGCGGATCGCTCCCAGCAGCGACCGCGATGCCAGCGATGTCAGCATGCGGCCCGGAAACTGGCGATTCGTCGAGGCCAGCGCAAGCTTTCCGGGCTCGGTCATGGCGTCGCGACGCCGAGGGCCCGGACGCGCTTCAGAGCCTCAACGAGCTCCGCGCGCAGGGTGTCGAAATCGCGCCGCAGCGCACCCTGCCGACCGACCAGCACGTAGTCGAGGTCGGGCCGCCCCTGGGCCGGAATCACCAGCCGGGCAATTTCGCGCAAGCGGCGGCGCACCCGGTTTCGAACCACGGCGTTGCCGACCTTGCGGCTGACCGTGAAACCTACCCGCGCCGTGGCCGGCGCGGGATCCGTCGGCGCCGGGGCGACCTGGAGGACAAAGCCTGGCATGGCACAACGCCGTCCGGCCTGTACGCGCAGGAAGTCCCGACGATTGGGCAGTCGCCCGGGACGCGCCGGGGCCACGGGCAAGGACGGAAACTAGGCCGAGAGGCGCTTGCGGCCCGACCGGCGGCGGTTGGCGATGACCTTGCGGCCGCCCACCGTCGCCATCCGCGACCGGAAGCCGTGCCGGCGCTTGCGCACCAGCTTGCTCGGCTGATAGGTGCGTTTCATGACGCAACTCCTGCAAACACAAGCCCCCGCAGCGAAGGCGCGGGGGCGAATTCCGTGGGCGAGGGTAATAAGCGCGCCGGTGCCGCGAGTCAACGCGACTCGCTAGAGTGGCGCCATGACCCTGGTCCTGCATGGCTATCGCTTCAGCGTCTATCGGCGCATCGCCCGCCTCGCCCTCGAGGAGAAGGGGTTGGCCTACGGACACGAGGAAGTGAATCCCTTCGACCCGGCGATGCCCGCCGACTATCTACGGCTCCATCCTTTCGGCCGCGTGCCGACTCTGATCCATGACGGCTTCGTCCTCTACGAGACGGGCGCAATCACCCGCTATGTCGACCGCGCCTTTGCGGGCCCGAGCCTGCAGCCGGCCGATGCCAGGGCGGTCGGCCGCATGGACCAGATCCTGTCGGTGGTCGATTCCTATGCCTATTGGCCCCTGGTCCGGCAGGTCTTCGCCCATGGTGTGTTTCGGCCGCGTACCGGCGGCACGGGCGACGAGGACGAGGTCCGAAAGGGTTTGGACGCCGCGCCCAAGGTTCTGGACGCCCTCGACAAGCTGGCAGGCGACGATCGGTTCCTGGTGGGTCCCTCACCCTCGCTCGCCGACCTTCATCTCGGCGCCATGATCGCCTATTTCGTCCTGGCGCCCGAGGGGCGGACCCTGTTGGAGCGCTGGCCGCGGCTGGCCGCCTGGTGGGCGCGAATGGCCGGTCGCCCCAGCATGCTCTCCACCGAGCCGGGCCTCCCCGTCATCACAAGTTGATCGGGCGTGCTTTGAGCACGTCGCCGGGCGTGCCTAAATCGCGTGTGATGAGGTCCTCCCCATGGCGCCGGCTGATCCCCGTGGCGATTCTGCTGCTCGGGCTGGCGCTCTTCGTTCTGTTCCGGCTCGACCGGCATCTCTCCTTCGAAATGTTGGGGCGGCACCATGCCGAACTCGTCGCCTGGGTGAAAGAGAACGCCGTGCTGGCAGCGTGCGCGTTCGTGCTGGCCTATGCGGCGGCGGTGGCCTTCTCTCTTCCCGTGGCCGTTCTGGCCACGCCGGTGGCCGGTTTCCTGTTCGGGCCGTGGCTCGGCGCGACCCTCTCGGTGATCGGCGCGACATTGGGATCGATCGCCGTCTTCCTGGCGGCGCGCACCGCCTTCCGCGACCTGTTCCACGCGCGCGCGGGCGCCCGGCTGGCGCGCCTCGAGGAGGGCTTTCGGCGCGACAGTTTCAGCTACCTGCTGTTTCTCCGCCTGGTACCGATCTTCCCGTTCTGGCTGATCAACATCGTGCCGGCCCTGCTCGGCATGAAGCTCGACCGCTATGCGCTCGCCACCTTCATCGGCATCATCCCCGGCGCCATCGTCTACGCCGGAGTCGGCAGCGGGCTCGGCAACCTGATCGATCGCGGCGAAACGCCGGATCTCGGCGTGATCTTCGAGTGGCACATCCTGTTGCCGTTGCTGGGGCTGGCCGTTCTCGCCCTGCTTCCGGTGATCTACGCCCGCCTGCGCCCGCGCAGGACGGCAACATGACCGACATGCTGAGGCCCGACATCTGCATCGTCGGCGGCGGTTCGGCCGGTCTGTTCGTCGCCGCCGGCGCCGCCCAGCTCGGACTCGAAGTCGTGTTGATCGAGCGCGGGCCCATGGGTGGCGACTGCCTGAACTACGGTTGCGTGCCGTCGAAGGCGCTGATCGCCGCCGGCAAGGCGGCGCAGGCCCAGCGCGAGAGCGCCGTCTTCGGTATCGAGCCGACCGAACCGCATGTCGACTTCGCGCGCGTGATGGATCACGTTCACGGGGTCATCGCCACCATCGCACCCAACGACTCGGTCGAGCGCTTCGAGAAGCTCGGCGTGCGCGTGCTGAAGGAGACGGCGCGCTTCGCGAGCGACGACGAGCTGCAAGCCGGCGGGTTCCGCATCAGGCCGCGCCGCATCGTCCTGGCGACGGGTTCTCGCCCGGCCACGCCGCCGATCCCGGGCCTCGCCGCATCGCCGTACCTCACCAACGAGACCGTGTTCGCCAATCGCGTGCTGCCGAGCCATCTCGTCGTGATCGGGGGCGGCCCGATCGGACTTGAGCTGGCGCAGGCCCATCGACGGCTGGGATCGCGCGTGACGGTGCTCGAGGCCGCGTCCTTCCTGTCGAAGGACGATCCGGAACTCGCGACGGTGGCGCTGGCGCGGCTGCGGCGCGAAGGCGTCGATCTGCGCGACAACGCGACCATCTCGCGCGTCGAGGGAACTTCGGTCGTGCTGGAGAGCGGCGAGCACATCGACGGTTCGCACCTGCTGGTCGCCGCCGGGCGCGCGCCCAATGTCGAGGAACTCGACCTCGACAGGGCCGAAGTCGCCTTCACCCGGCGCGGCATCACGGTAGACGATTCCCTGCGCACGTCGAACCGCCGTGTATGGGCGATCGGCGACTGCAACGGCCTCTACGCCTTCACGCACATGGCGGGCTATCAGGCGTCGCTGTTCATCCGCTCGCTGTTTCGCCTGCCCGTGCGCCTCGATCATTCGATCGTGCCCTGGACGACCTACACCGAGCCGGAAATCGCACAGGCCGGCCTGACCGAGGCTGCCGCTCGCGACAAGCACGGCGACGGCATCCGCGTCCTGCGCTGGCCGCTCGCCGAGAACGACCGCGCCCAGGCCGAGCGCACGACCGAGGGATTGGTCAAGGTCGTCACGGCCGGCAACGGCCGCGTGCTGGGCGCGGGCATCGCGGCCCCCCACGCCGGAGAACTCATCCAGCCGTGGTGCCTCGCCCTCTCGAAGCGGATGAAGATTTCCGCCATGGCGAGCTTCGTGCCGCCCTATCCGACGCTCGGCGAAGCGAGCAAGCGCGCCGCGGGCAGCTACTTCACGGCGAAGCTCTTCAGTCCGATGACGCGGCGTCTGGTGCGCTTCCTCAGCCGCCTGCCATAGCGCCGACGCATCGAAGCCATAGGGCATCGATATTTCAGCAAAAGACGTCTCCGCGGCAGGGTGCGCTCAGCCCGAAAGGGAAACCCGTCGCTCAAGGAGATTTCACATGAAGTCCACGCTCACCATCGCCGCCGCGCTCAGCGCCGCGCTGCTGCTTGCCCACCAGGTCCAGGCCCAGGGCAACGCCGAGAAGTGCTACGGCGTCGCCAAGGCCGGCAAGAACGACTGCCAGACCGCGACGTCATCGTGCGCCGGCACCTCCAAGCGCGATCGCCAGGGCGACGCCTGGCTCACCGTGCCCAAGGGCACCTGCGAGAAGCTGGTCGGCGGCTCGCTGAACGTCGTCAAGAGCTAACGCCATCGGTCGCCGGGCCCGGCCGATCGGGCCGGCATCCCCCGCCCCAACCACGGCCGGCCCGACCGGACCCGGCGCCGAAACCTTCAGAAATCTTCAGGAGATACGCCATGTCATCGATGATGATGGACGGTGCGCCGGCTTCGACCGGCCGCGTCGCCCGGCTCGAGGCGCTCCGCGCCACCGCCCGCCGCTTCCCCCTGTCGCCGATCGAGTTCGGCATGCGCCTTGCCGTGGGCGCGGTGTTCTTCCGGTCAGGCATGAACAAGGCCGAGAGCTTCGACTCGGCGGTGACGCTGTTTCGCGAGGAATACCGACTGCCCTTGCTGCCGCCCGAACTGGCCGCCTATCTCGGCACGGCCGTCGAATTGACCGCACCGGTCCTGCTCGTTCTCGGCCTGTTCGCCCGTCTCGGCGCCGCCGCCTTGCTCGCCATGACGCTCGTGATCCAGTTCCTGGTCTATCCGGCCAACTGGCCGGAGCATCTGATGTGGGCGTCGATTCTGGCCTATGTCTTGACGCGCGGGGCCGGCGCGTTGTCGATTGACCGCCTGATCGCCTTCAACCTGTTCGGGCGCGCCTAGCGCCGAGCGAGGAGCGCCGCCATGGCCCGGCCGCACATCGTCATCGTCGGCGCGGGCTTCGGCGGGCTGAGCTGCGCCCATTCGCTCGCCGGCGCCGAGGCCGACGTCACCGTCGTCGACCGACGCAACTATCATCTCTTCCAGCCGCTGCTTTATCAGGTGGCGACCGCCGGCCTCTCGCCGGCCCAGATCGCCTCGCCGATCCGCGCCATCCTGCGCCGCGCCGGCAACGTGCGCGTGATCCTGGGCAAGGCGACCGGCATCGACAAGCAGCGCCGCGTCGTCCGGCTCGACGGCCGTGAGATCGCCTACGACCATCTCGTGCTCGCCACCGGCGCCCGCCATTCCTACTTCGGCCACGACGAATGGGAGCCGGTCGCGCCCGGCCTCAAGAAGATCGACGATGCGACGGCGATCCGCCGGCGCATCCTGGTCGCCTTCGAACATGCCGAGGCGTCGGACGATCCCGAGGAGCGACGGCGTCTGCTCACTTTCGTCGTGATCGGCGCCGGGCCGACCGGGGTCGAGATGGCCGGCGCCATCGCCGAGCTCGCCCGCGTAGCGCTGCGTCACGACTTCCGCACGATCAATCCCGCCGAATCCCGCGTCGTGCTCGTCGAGGGCGGATCGCGCGTACTGGCCGCCTTTCCGCCGATGCTGAGCACCGCGGCCCAGCGGTCGCTGGAACGTCTGGGCGTCGAGGTGCGGCTCGGCACCCCCGTCTCGAACTGCGACACCCAGGGCGTGGCGATCGGCGACGAGCGCCTGGAAGCGGCAACCATCGTGTGGGCAGCGGGCGTCGCGGCATCCGGCGCGGCGCGCTGGCTGGATACGGAGAAGGATCGCGCCGGCCGGGCGATCGTCCAGCCCGATCTCACGCTGCCCGGCCATTCCGAGATCTTCGTCATCGGCGACACCGCCAGCGTCGACGACGGCAATGGCAAGCCGTTGCCAGGCCTCGCGCCGGTCGCCAAGCAGCAGGGCGCCTATGTCGCGCGCGTGTTGCGGGCACGTCTCGCCGGCCGGCCGCCGCCGCGGCCGTTCCGCTATCGCAACTACGGCACCATGGCGACGATCGGCCGTCGCGCCGCCGTTGCCGACTTCGGCTGGATCAAGCTCGACGGCACACTCGCCTGGCTGTTGTGGGGCCTCGTGCACATCTCCTTCCTGATCGGCTTCCGCAACCGCCTGGTCGTGATGCTCGACTGGATGTGGTCCTACGTGACCTTCCAATCAGGAGCGCGCCTGATCACCGGGCCCGGTTCGCACTAGGAAAGTCCGTCGCGGAAATCGCGCAAATCGCGGAAATCGATCTCGGAAACCTCGGAAACCTCGCAAACCTCCGGCGGGGTGTCGCCGGACAATCGACGTCGCGGGCACCCGCCCGAGACGCCCTCAGGGTGGTGTGCCTGCTCTCCGCCGGAATGCGTTGCGCAAACTGCGGGAACTGCGGAAACCTCCTGTCACGGGTCGGGAGGACGGGTCGGCGGACGATTGGCGAAGCAGAACGTCGATACGGGAAATCCCGCGCGGCCCTCGCGGCCGGGTGTGGTCAGGGTGCTCATGGGCGCATTTTACCTCGACGCGCCCTTGAGGACCTAATCGGGTCGATGGATTCCGTCCGATGCCGATGGCGTCTGCATCGGAAGGCGATTCGACCCCCCGATTCCGACGTCTCGCGCGAATCTGACTCTCCCGACGTCGGTAAACGGCTCTAGCCCAACCGATGCCGTTCGCTCGCCGGGATCAAGGTGAGGTTACCGAGGATCCGATGCTGAGGATCGGCGCTGGCGGCGAGCTTGGGCTGGAGCGTCAGCAGCGCCTCGGCGAGACGGGTCTCGCCCCATAGCCAGGCCTTGCGCGACTGGCCCGATCCCGGATCGGGAAAGGCCGCCGCGGCTTCGAGATAGTAGGCCTTCAGATCGTCGATCGCCTCCTTGAGGGCCTGGGCCGCCGGCAGCTCGCCGCCGACGGCCTGCGCAACCAGCCCGCCGGCCGCCCGCATGTCGAGCCCCGACACGCCGACGGTCGTGCGACGGCTGGCCTCCACCGCCCGATCGTGCCAGGGACGCAGCCGGTCGATCTCTGCGATCAGCGACTCCGTTTGCGCGGGCGCCAGGTCGATCGGGCAGGCCCAGCCGGTGAAGTCGGCGTCACCGACGACATGCTCGGGATAGTCGGCGATCAACGGCCCGTCGGTCCGAGCGAGCAACGCGAGCGCCGCCTCGACGACGCGGCGCTGGAACGGCGCGTCATCGGGAACGCCGAGCGGCCGGCCGAGCTCGAAAGTGACCCACAGCGCGCGCGGCGGCCGGATCCTCTCGGTGTGTTCGCGCACCAGGCTGATGCCGACGGTCGGGATGCCCTGTCGCTCGAGGAAATGGCCGAGCGCGCCGACGGCGCGCGTGCAGGCGGGTCAAACCGGCACGAGCAATGCGGCGTCCACCTGGTCGGCCTTCAGAAGACCGGCGAGGTGTCGGGCATGCGGCTCCGCCGCGGCGGGCGGGAAGGCACCCATGAAGGAATAGTGCACCGAGGCCAGTGAGCCGACGACCCCGTCATCCGCCAGCTCGCGTAACCGATCGATCGGAAACACGACGTTGAGATCCTGCTGGAAGCCGGTGCGGTCGAAATTGACCGAGATGTGGCTCATCACCAGTTCGCCGGCCGGAGTCGCTCCCGGGATGATGCGGTAGCTGCCGTCGCTCGGTTGGAACGGCCGATCGCCGCGGCGATGCAGGCCGGCCGTCGAAATCAGCGCGACGCGGCGCGCGCCGAGCGGCGCGCCGGCGAGAGCCGGCGTGTCGTCATAGGTCGGGCATTCGATCCGGCGCAGATGGCCAGCCTCGCCCTCCGGCAGGTCGCTGAGACGCTTGACCATCGGCGCTACCTTTCCACCACGTCGCGCAACACCTCGAGCGCCGCCTCCGGTTCGGGCCGGTAGCGGTAGTCGGGATCGGCCTCGGCCGAGCGCACGATACCCGTGGCGTCGATCACGAAGCGCGACGGGATCGGCAAACGCCACGACGGATCGCCGTTGCGCAGGGGAAGGTCGATGCCGAGGCCACGATAGACTTCGCGTAGGTCGTCGGGCAGCGCGAAGGCAAGGCCGAACGCCTCGGCGACCCGCGACTGCTCGTCCCATAGGATGGGAAAGGCGAGCTTCTGCCGTTCCGCCATGGGCGTGATGTGCTCGGGCAGTTCAGGCGAGATCACGACCAGCGAGGCGCCGAGCGTGACGATATCCGAGAGGACGGTCTGCAGAGCCTCCAGCTCATGCCTGCAATAGGGTCACCACGATCCTCGGAAGAAGGACACGATCATCGGTCCGCTCGCCAGCCGTTCGGCCGAGCTCACGCGCTGACCGTCGTGGTTGACGAGCTCGAACGACGGCGCGGTGCTGCCGACCTTGGCGATGCGGTCCATGGCGCCGGAACGACGCAGATCGTCGGTGGCGCGATGCATGATCGCCTGCCTCTCCGGTGAAATGCGGCCGGCGCTGGCGGTACGCGTCGCGGCGAGCTTGTCGGCAAGGGACATGGTCTATTCCTTTCGTTGATCGAGGAGTGCGAGCGCCGGCCGGACGGCCGCCTCGAGAAGCTTGCGGCGCGCGCCGGTGCGGGCCAGCACGCGAAGGCCGAGCAGCACGCCCAGCATGTGGCCGGAGACTTCGTCGGCATCGATGGTCTTCGGCGCCTGGCTGGCGGCCTGCGCGGCGGCAATGTTGCGCCGGAAGAAAGCGCGAATCTCGTCGAGATAGCCGCCGACCACCTTGCCGATCGCGGCGTCGTGCGGCGCCACGTCGAGGGCCGAATTGACCAGCAGGCAGCCCTTGCGGTCCGGGTCCTTCAGGGAACGATCGACGATCGACGCGAAGAAGGCGCGAATCGCCTCCTTGGGCTCGTGGCCGGCCTCGAGCCGTTCGATTCGCCCGCGCATCGAGCGGTTGGCGTACCGCTCGAGCGACCGCACGAACAAGGTCCGCTTGTCGCCGTAGGCATTGTAGAGGCTGGCGCCGCCGATCCCCATGGCATCGGCAAGATCGCGCACCGAAGTGGCTTCGTAGCCGCGCAGCCAGAAGCAATCGACGGCGGCGTCGATTGCACGGGTTTCGTCGAAGGCCTTGGCACGGGCCATGGCGCGATCACAGCACCATTTTGGATCGCTCGCTACAAAATTTCCGGACATTCACCCGACCCTGACGCCGACCGGCCGCCGGGCCTGATCACTCAATGCCTGGCGACGCTCGAAGCGATCGAGGCGGCAACCTGCGAGGCCATCTCGAACTGGGTATCGCGCGTGGTCACGCCGTGGCGCCCGGCGATCCAGCCGAAGTCGGTGTAGGCGACCCACACCGCGCCCGCAGCGTCGCGGTAGACCAGCATGCGCACCGGCCAGTCGAGGCCGGCCTGCGGATTGGCGGCGATGAACTGTGTGCCCAGTGGCGGATTGCCGAAGATCAGCAGCACCGACGGCTTGAGCTCGATGCCCGCCTTGGCGGCAAGGGCCGCCTGGTCGATCTCCTGGAAGAAGCTGATGCCCTTGGCCGCGACGTCTTTCTTGAGGCGGGCGACGGTCTCATCCATCGCATAGGCACTCTTCGTGGCGATGATGCCCGAAGCGGCGACCGGCGGCTTGATGCCGTCGGCCGAGGCGGGTGCGGCCGAGCCGGCGGCGAGCGCGAAGGCAAGGAAGGCGGCAGCGCAGATCTGGGTGAGGCAGTTGGGCATGGGTTTCTCCGTGGTGGATGGACGCGTCAGCGCGTGGTGCCACCTTGAGCGCGCGGTCCGTTCGACTGAAATGCCGATGCGGCATCGGGTCGATGGCCGGCAGCTATGAGGCGCGTCGCGAGCAGCGCAGCGAGCACCAGCGACAAGCCGATGCCGATCACCGTCGCCGTCCAACCGAGACGATCGAAGGCCAGGCCGAGCGCGGCGGTGCCAGCCAGGCCGCCGAGGAAGTAACTCGCGAGATAGAGGCCGCTCGCCGAGCCGCGATCGCTCGTGGCGGCACGGCCGACGAAGCCGGTGGCGGTCGCCTGGGCGAAGAACGTGCCGACGGCGACGAGTGCGAGGCCCAGCAACAATGCCGCCAAGCTCGAGGCCAGCAGCAGCGGCAGGCCGAGCGCGGCAACGGCGAAGGACGCCCACAGGGTCGGCCGCGTGCCGAAGCGGGCCGCGACCCGGCCGGCGAACGGAGTCGTGATCACCGAAGGCAGAAAGACGAGATAGACCGCGCCCAGCATCATCATGCCGATGCCGAACGGCTCGCCCACCAGCACGAAGTTCACGTAGGTGAAGGTGCCGATGAAGGCGAACAGGATCAGGAAGCCGATGGCGAAGGCGGCGCGCAGCGCCGGATTGGCGAGATGCGACAGCCAGCTCGTGAGCGCCGGGCCGTGGCTCATGTCCATCTGCTTCATGGGTGGCGTGCGCTCGACGGTGAACCAGACCAGCACCGCGCCCGACAGATTGAGCGCGGCGAACACCCAGAAATTGGCGGCCAGCCCGAAATGATCGACCAGGCCCGCCGCGAACAGGCGGCCGAACAGGTTGGAGGCGACGTTACCGGTGATGTAGGCGGCGAAGGCACTGGCCGTGTCGGCGGCGCCGGCGTGCTCGCCGAGATGGGCGAGCGTGAGCGCGAACGCGGCCGACATGCAGAGCCCTTGCAGGATGCGCAGCAGGGTGAACAACGGCAGATCCGGCATGGTGGCCAGCAGTGCCGTCGGAAGGGAGAGCAGGGCGAGGCTCGTCAGGATGCCGCGCCGCCGGTCGATCGCCCGGCCGAACAGGGCGACCGCCAGGCCGCCCGCCGCCATGCCGATGGTGCTCGCATTGACGGCGAAACCCATCGCCGCCGGCGTGACCCCGTAGGAGGCAGTCAACGCCGGCAGGATGGCTTGCGTGGCAAACAGGTCGACGACCGTCAGGAAGGCCGTCAGCGCGATCGTGAATGCGCGCAGCAAGCGATCCATGGCGGCCTCTCCGACCTACATGTTGCGATCCTTGGGATCGGCCACGATGTCGAAGGACAGCAGCGTCACCGGCCGGCCGCCGTTGTTCTGCCACCAATGCGCGACGGCATGCGTCTCGCGCGCCACCTCGCCGGCCTTGTGCACGATCGGCACCGTGCAGTTGCTGGCGTGCTCGACGATCTCGCCCGACACGACGTAGATCAGCGCTGGCCGCTCGGCATGGCCGTGCCAGGGGACGATGCCGCCCGGTTGGATCTCGAGGCGGCGCAAGCGCATCAAGTGGCCCTTGGCGGCGATCTTCTCGGCGCCGAGGTCGATCATCGACAGGATATTGTCGCTGACACCCTTGGGACCGTGACCGACCGGCTTGACGGCGTCGGCCTTGATCTTGTCGGCCGGGCACTCGCCGGCGAAAGCGGGGGAGGCGATGCCGAGACCGGCGGCGACCAAGGCTGAAACGGCAAGCGTGCGAATGAACATCGTTTTGCTCCGTGCGTTGAGCCGCAACCGGAGCGGTCGCGGCGGTGCACACAGCATCGGAGCGCGAGCGCCGCGACTGAAATACCGAGTGTCGATTGATTCGATAGCCGCGCGCTACGCCGTGGCGTTGATCCACGGATAGGCGAGGACCTCGCGCACGAAGGCGCCGACCGCCGGCAGGTGCGGGCGGCCGCGCACGGTGACGACCTGGATGGTGCGCACGATCTCGGGATCGATCAGCGGCCGCACGCGCAGGCCGGGCATGGTGACGGCGAACTCGGGAATGAAGCTGAAGCCCAACCCCGCCATCGCCATCGCCTGCACCCAGTCGTCGCGATCGGAGCGGAACACCATCTTCACCTTCGAGCCGTGCTCACGCCACACCTTGCCGGCGTGGTCGAAAAACTCGCACTGCAGGCGGTTGACGTAGGCCTGGCCGTGAAGATCGGCGACGCGCACCGCGTTCTGGCCGTCGAACGGATGGCCCGGGCCGACGCCGATCACGAAGCGCTCATCGTAGAGCCGACGCGCGTGGAAGCGCTCGTCGATCTCGTCGGGTTGGCCGTAGACCGCGACGTCGAGCTGGCCCTCGGCCAGGCGCTCCTGAAGCTCGCCGTGCGAGCCATCCTGCACGACCAGCTTCACCCTGGGATGGCGCTCGCGGAAGGCCTGCAGGAACGGCACGAAGCGGCGCGGCCCGATGGTGCACATCATGCCGAGCTTGAGCTCGACGTCGTCGAGCCTGGCAAAGCTCCTGGCGCGCTCCTTGGCGGCGTCCGTCTCGATCAGCACCTGCGTCAGATGCGGCCGCATCATCTCGCCGAGGCCGGTCAGGTGGGTGTTGTTGCGCTCGCGGCGGAACAACGGACCACCCAGTTCGTCCTCCAGCCCCTTGATCGCCCGGGTCAGCGACGGCTGCGACACGTTGCAGGCCTCGGCCGCGCGCGTGAAGTTCAGCGTCTCGCAGACGGCCAGGAAGTAACGGATCTGATGCATTTCCACGGCGGCGGTCCCCGCAAAGCACCTGCATTGTGCCCGAAGCGATCATAGCCTGCGGCTATCGTCGGCCATACCGGAAGGTATTTCCCTCGGCCTGCAAGCGGGCGCAGATTTCACAGGAATGTCGCTCTCCCGGACCCTGCTCGACCTCAGCCGACGCCACATGGCGGCGCTGCCGCCGCGCGATCGCACCGACTTCGAGGACGAGCTCGACCGGCTGCGCATGATGCGGGTGGTCGAGGACGGCTTGCGCGAAGGCGACGTGCTGCCCGACTTCTCTCTCAAGGATGGCGCGGGGCGAACGAGAACGTCGGGCGAGCTACTCGATCGCGGGCCGCTGGTGCTCGCCCTGTTCCGGGGCGATTGGTGTCCGTACTGCGAACTCACGATGGCCGCCCTCGAGGAGGCACGGCCGGCCATCGAGGCCCTGGGCTCGCACGCGGTCGGCGTCATACCCAACGACCCCGAACCGATTGCCCGGATGGCCGAGCAACGTGGCATCCGCTATCTGCTGCTCGCCGATCCCGAGCACAGCCTGGCGCGCATGTGCGGGCTCGCCTACGAGCTCTCGCCCGGTCATCGACGCATTCACCGCGAACGCGGGCGTCGCTTCGACCGACTGCCCGTGCCCGCCGTCTTCGTGGCCGACTCGAGTGCCCGCGTGGCCTACGCCTTCGCCGACGTCGATCCGGCGCGCTGGCCGGATCCCGAAGCGCTGCTCGCGTGCCTGCACGAGCTGCGCGATGTGCACGCGCTATCGAAACGGTAGGCACTCGGCATTTCATCGCCGCCTGGCGGGCGCGCACGGTGCGATCAACCCATCGAGGAGATCGCACATGCTTCAGGGCAAGACCGCCATCGTCACCGGATCCACGTCGGGCATCGGGCTCGGCATCGCCGAGGCCTTCGCCCGCTCAGGCGCCAACGTCGTGCTGAACGGCTTCGGCGAGGCGATGCAGATCGAGAAAACGCGCTCGGAGCTCGCCGAGCGCACCAACGCCAAGATCGTCTATTCACCGGCCGACATGAGCAAGCCCAGGGCGATCGAGCACATGGTGCGCCAGACGGTCGACACCTTCGGCGCCGTCGACATCATGGTGAACAACGCCGGCATCCAGCACGTCGCGCCGATCGACGAGTTCCCCGACGAAAAGTGGGACGCCATCCTGGCGATCAACCTCTCCTCGGCCTTCCATGCCACCAAGCTGGTGCTGCCGGGCATGCGCCAGAAGGGCTGGGGGCGCGTCATCAACGTCGCCTCTGCGCATGCTCTGGTCGCCTCACCCTATAAGGCGGCCTATGTCGCGGCCAAGCACGGCGTGCTCGGCCTCACCAAGGTTACGGCGCTGGAGGGCGCCGAGGACGGCATCACCTGCAACGCGCTCTGCCCCGGCTACGTGCGTACACCGCTGGTCGAGCAGCAGATCGACGACCAGGCGAAGGCGCATGGCATCCCACGCGACAAGGTCATCTCCGACGTGCTGCTCAAGAATCAGCCCAACAAGCGTTTCGTCGAGGTCGCCGAGCTCGCCGCCCTCGCCGTCTTCCTGTGCTCCGACAGCGGTGCCTCGGTGACCGGCGCGGCGCTGCCGATGGACGGCGGCTGGACCGCGCACTGAGCAGGGAGGAGCGGACCATGCAGATCAAACGCATCAGCCTCGCCCTGCAGGGCGGCGGCGCCCATGGCGCCTATACTTGGGGGGTGCTCGACAAGTTGCTCGAGGACGAGCGCATCGAGGTCGAAGCCATCTCTGGCACCTCGGCAGGCGCCATGAACGCGGCGGTGTTCGCCGACGGCATGGGCCGCGGCGGCCGCCCCGAGGCCCGGCACGCCCTCGAGATGTTCTGGCGCAACATCAGCCAGGCGGCGCAGTATGGGCCGCTGCAGCCAACGCCGTTCGATCGGCTGGGCGGCGGCTGGAACCTCGACCATTCAGCCGCCTTCGTCGCCTTCGACATGCTGACGCGCATGCTCTCGCCCTACCAGCTCAATCCCATGAACCACAATCCGCTGCGGCGGGTACTTGAGGCCTCCGTCGACTTCGACCGCCTCGAGGGTTGCCGCGCCGTCAAGCTGTTCATCAGCGCGACCAACGTGAAGACCGGCAAGGTGCGTGTCTTCAAATCGGGTGAGGTCACGCCCGACGTGCTGCTCGCCTCGGCCTGCCTGCCGTTCCTGTTCCAGGCCGTCAGCATCGAGGGCGATCCCTACTGGGATGGCGGCTACATGGGGAATCCGGCGATCTTTCCGCTGATCTACGGTGCGCAATCGCCCGATGTGGTGATCGTGCAGGTCAATCCGCTCGGCTCCGACCGGGTGCCGACCACCGCGCCCGAGATCATGAACCGCCTGAACGAGATCAGCTTCAATTCGTCGCTGATGCGCGAGATGCGGGCGATTTCCTTCGTGACCGACCTGATCGATCAGGGCAAGCTCGATTCCAACCAGTACAAGCGCGTCAACGTGCACTGGATCGAGGCCGAGAAGCAGATGCGGGGGTTGGGGGTGTCCAGCAAGCTCAATGCGCGCATGGATTTCCTGCTCCATCTGAAGCAGATCGGCCGCGAGGTCGCCGAGCGCTGGATCGCCGACCATTTCGACGCGCTCGGCGAACGCTCGACCATCGACATCAAGGAGAAGTTCCTGTGAAACGGGCGGATATCCTCGGTCTCTCCTCGATGCCGGCCGCGAGCCCGAGCTATCCGCTGCCGCCCTTCCGCTTCGTCGATCGCGAGTACATGGTCGTGGTCTACGAGAGCGACCCCGATGCGATCCGCGCCGCCGTGCCGGAGCCGCTGATGCCCGATCCGTCCAACCAGGTCTTCTACGAATGGATCCGCATGCCCGACTCCTCGGGCTTCGGCGACTACACCGAATCGGGCGTCGTCATCCCCTGTTCGTTCGAGGGGCGGCCGGCCAACTTCGTGTCCCAGATGTATCTCGACGACGATCCGCCGATCGCGGCGGGGCGCGAGATCTGGGGCTTTCCCAAGAAGCTGGCCAATCCCAGGCTCGAGCTGGTCAAGGACACGCTGACCGGCACGCTCGACTATGCGGGTCAGCGAGTCGCCATGGGAACGATGGCCTACAAGCACGAGAACCTGTCGCGTCGTCCGGCCAGGACAGCCGCCAGCCTGCGCAAACTGCAGTGCCTGCTGAAGATCATTCCCGATGTCGACGGCAGGCCGAAGATCGCCCAGCTCGTCGGCCTGCACCTGACCGAGATCACGGTGAAGGGCTCGTGGGCCGGGCCCGCGCGCCTGCATCTGGTGCCGCACGTCAACGCGCCGGTCGCCGATCTGCCGGTGCACAGGGTGATCGGCGGACGCCATTTCGTCGCCGATCTCACGCTGCCCGGCGGTGAGGTCCTGGTCGACTACATGAAGAGTTGATCGCGCCTCGCTAGGCGGCTGAGGCCACCTCCGATAGAGTCGGCGCGCCATGGCCGCCGACATCACCGTCCAGACGTCGACCGCCCGCCCGGCCAGGCGGCGGACGCCTGCCTTCGGCCTGAGCTGGCGCATCCTCGGCATGGTGGTCGCCGCGGTGATGACGGCCGAGGTCCTGCTGTTCCTGCCGTCGATCGCGCGCTTTCGCCTGGTCTATCTCGAGCAGCTGATCGAATCGGGGACCCTGGCCGCGCTCGCGCTCGATGCGACGCCCGACAACATGGTGACCGAGGAGGTCAAGCGTTCGCTGCTCAACCATGCGAGGGTCGACGCGGTCGTGCTGGTCGAGCCGAATAAGCCGCGACGCATGCTGAAGAACATCGCACCGTCGCCGGAAATGCCCGGCTTCAACCTCAAGAATCGCGACGCGCTCGGCCTGATCTGGGACGCCCTCGCAGCCATGTCGCGAGACGGCGCCTACTACATGCGGGTGGGCGGCGAATCGATGCGGTTGCCCGGCGCCATGGTGTGGATCGTGGTTGACGAGCTGCCGATGCGCATCGCCATGTACGAGTACACGGGCCGCATCCTGGCGCTGTCGATCATCATCGCGCTCTTCACCGCGCTGCTGCTTTACCTCGCGCTGCGCTGGCTGGTGATCCGCCCGCTGCAGGGCCTGTCGGCCGACATGACGTCGTTCCGCCGCGCGCCCGAGGAGGGGGGCACCGAGCGCCGTCCGACCGAGCGCAACGACGAGATCGGCGTGGTCGACCAGGAGTTCCAGAACCTGCAGCGCGAGATTCGCGCCTCGCTGCTCCAGAAGTCGCGCCTTGCCGAGGTCGGTGCCGCCTCAAACAAGATCGCCCACGACATCCGCAACATCCTGTCGACGGCCCGCCTCCTGTCCGATCGCCTGACCAGCATCGGCGACGAGCGCACCCGCTCCCTCGCGCCGACCATCCTCGGCACGATCGACCGCGCCGCGCGGTTGGCGAGCGATGCGCTCGAATACGTGCGCGACCGGCCGACGCCCCGCCGCGTCGAGTTCGATCTGGCCGACCTGGTCGACGAGGTCGGCGTGACACTGCAGGAGCAGGGCGAGGATCGCGACCCCAACCTCGTGCGTCTGTGGCGCAGCGAGGTTTCGGCCGACCTGCGGGTGCGCGCCGATCGCGACCTGCTCTACCGCGTATTCGCCAATCTCGGCCGCAACGCCTTCGATGCCGGCGCCAAGGCCGTTGCCGTGCGCGCCCGCGCCGATGGCGAGTCCGTCCAAATCGATGTCGAGGACGACGGTCCCGGCATTCCCGATGCGGTGGCGTCGCAGCTCTTCAAGCCCTTCACGACCGGTGGACGCGCCGGCGGCGCCGGCCTTGGTCTTGCCATCGCCCGCGATCTCGTGCAGGTCCATGGCGGCGACATCGCGCTCGTCGCGACGGGCCCCCAGGGGACGGTCTTCCGCTTCACGCTGCCGCTTTGACGGCTATAGGGCTTTGAGCTTCGTCGTGAATTGGTGCACGCGCTCGGCGTTGACGCCGAGGTCGGAACGGCCGACCCGGCTCTTGGACCTGATGTCGATGCGGCTGCCCGGTCCGTCGGCCCGGATGCGCACGACGATGTCGTCGCGAAAACCGAACCACCGCGTCGTCTCGACGGCCTCGAGGCGACCCTCGGTGGGCGCGCGCGCCACGATGTCCCACCCCATCTCCGTCGCCACGCGATCGGCCCGCCGAAACGCCTCGGCCGGCGGAATGGCGAGCCTCACCGGCTGGATCTCCGGATAGAAAGCCCGCTGCAAGTCGGCGAATTCGCGCGCATAGGCCGCTGGCGTGTGCGCCCCCCGGCGCATCTGCAAGGTGACGACCAGCGCCGGCGGATCGGCGGTATCTGTGCTGACGTCGTTCAGTTGCGGCGTCGCCCGCGCATCGAGGAACCACTTCAGCGGCATCCACGCGCCGCCGGCGCCGATCACGATGGCGAGAACGGCGGCGACGAACCCACGGCGACGCTCGCCGGGCCGCGTCGGCAGGACGGTGGCGAGCCCGAGCGCGACACCGCCGGCGCAAAGATAGAAGCCGTAGCGAAACAGGCCGAGCGCGCCTTCGATATCGATACCGACGTAGCGGTAGAGCGGTCCCGCGACGGCAACGCAGATCGCGCCCACGCACGCCGTGATGAAGGCCAGACGTGCGAGGCGGTGGCTCAATTTGTTGACCGGCCGGACGAACAGCAACATCGCCTCTCCGCTGTCACGGCATGGTAACCGCTCATACGGAGACGTCTACCCGCCCCACTTGCACATCGCGCGCGCCTTCTCTATGCGCCCCCCATGACGACGACCGCGACCGCGGACGAACAGCGCCGCGCGATGGCGGCGGGCTTGCTTGCCATCGCGCTGTGGAGCGCGCTCGCGACGTTGTCCGTCCTGGCCGGTCCGATCCCGCCGTTCCAGATGGTTGCCATGACGTTCGCCGTCGGCGCGGCGATCGGGGTTGCCAGGGCGCGGCGCCGCGGCGTGGCCTGGGTTGCGCTGACGCGCTGGCCGGCACGGGTATGGCTGCTCGGCATCGGCGGGCTGTTCGGCTACCACGCGCTCTACTTCGCCGCCTTGCAGATCGCGCCGCCGGCCGAAGCCAATCTCGTCAACTATCTGTGGCCGCTGCTCATCGTGCTCCTGTCGGCGCCGCTCGCCGGCGCGCGCCTGGGCTGGACGCACCTCGTGGGAGCGCTGCTCGGCTTCGCCGGCGTCGTGCTGCTCGCCGTGGCACGCGGCGTGAGTTTCGGCGACCAGCATGCGCTCGGCTACCTGCTGGCGCTGGGCTGCGCCTTCGCCTGGTCGCTCTACTCGGTGCTGTCGCGCCGCTTCGGCGAGACGCCGACCGACGCCATCGCCTCCTTCTGTGCCGCCTCGGCACTGCTGTCGCTGCTCGCGCATCTGATGTTCGAGCAGACGACGTGGCCGGCGACACCCGTCGCCTGGCTGGCCGTGCTGGCGCTCGGTCTCGGCCCGACGGGCGGCGCTTTCTATCTCTGGGATCACGCCGTCAAGCGCGGCGACATCCGGGCGCTCGGCGCGATCTCCTATGCAACGCCGATCCTGTCGACCGCGCTGCTCATCGCCGCCGGCCTGGCCGAACCGACGGCCGCGTTGCTGCTCGCCGCGACGCTCGTCACGGCCGGCGCCGTGCTCGCCTCGCGCGATCTGTGGAAGAGATAGTATTCATTGCCCCGGGGTCCACCCCGGCGGGGCGAGCTCGAAGTGGCGAAACTCGAAGGCCGGCGCGACGGTGCAGCCGACCAGGGTCCAGTTGCCGAGCGATCGCGCGGACTGCCAGGCATGGCGCGGCACGACGGCCTGCGGCGCTTCGCCGATGCGCAGATCGACGCCGAGCCGCAGATGTCGGATCGTTCGGCCGTCGTCGCTGATCGCCAGCTCGAGCGGCGCGCCGGCGTAGAAGTGCCAGACCTCGTCGGCGTCGACGCGATGCCAATGCGAGCGTTCACCGGCTCTCAACAGGAAATAGATCGCCGTCGACGCCCCGCGCGGAGAGTCGGGGGCGCGAAACGTCTCGCCGAAATGGCCGCCCTCGGGATGCGGCCGCAATCCGAGCCGCGCGATGATCTCGTCCGCCGTCACGTCGGTGCGATCACGCCGGCGGCGGCACCGTCGCCTTGATCGACGGCAACCTGGAGACCTGGGCGAACCACTTGGCGAGCTTGGGCCGACTGGCGCGCCAATCGTGATGGGCGAAGCGGAAATCGAGATAGCCGAGTGCACACACGACCGAGATGGTTCCGAGCGTGAGCTTGCCCTTGAGCGACTTCGTCTCGGCCTCGAGCTGATCGAGCACGCCGTCGATCTTCTTCATCTGGCCGTCGATCCAGTCCTTCCAGCGCTTGTCCTCCGGGCGCAGGAAGGTCTCGTAGCGCGCCAGCAATGCGGCATCGAGCAGACCGTCGGCCATCGCCTGCAGGCGCAGCGCCACCCAGCGATCGCGGCCCTTGCGCGGCAGCAGCTTGCGGCCCTTGTGCTGGCCGTCGAGGTATTCGCAGATCACCGGCGAGTCGAAGAGATCCATGCCCTTGACCGACAGCACCGGGATCTTGCCGACCGGATTGTGCTTGTCGACGTCGGCGTTCGGCGCCGTCGGCGACAGCACGACGTTCACCATGTCGATCTTCTTGTCGAGTTTGGCCTCCAGCGCCGTGACCCGGACCTTGCGGGCATAGGGCGACGCCGGCGAGTAGTAGAGCTTCATCTTGGCCATCGTCGGTCTCCTTGCGGCCGGCGCTCAGCCGCCGGCGATCTGGGGAATCTCCGTGTCGTTGAGGCGCACCTTGCGCGCGACGTCGAGCAGCTGCTGCCACGTGGTGGTGTCGATAGGCACGCCGTTCTTCTCGCGCTCGGCGCGCCGCGTGCGCTCTGGCTCGCCCGGCGCCAGTACCTCGGCGACGCCCGGCTGCGGCCGCGCCGATTTCACCCAGGTGATGAAGGTCTCGACCTCGTCCTCGAACATCTCGGTGCCGCCCATCGAGGCCGGATCGATGATGATCGACAGCATGTTGTTGATGATGTCGGTGCCGTCCTTCTTGATGGTGCGCGGGCTGTGGGTGCGGCCGCCGGTGAGAGCGCCGGCGAGGATGTCGCAGATCACCGCCAAGCCGCCGCCCTTGTGCAGCCCGAACGGCAGGATCGCGCCATAAGGCGAATTGTACATCACGCCGGGGTCGGTCGTCGGGTTGCCCAGCGAATCGATGAGCAGGCCGTCCTCCATCGCCGCCTTCTTGTTGTTGGCGACGCGGACCTTGCCCATCGCCACCTGGCTGGTCGCGAAGTCGAGCACGATCGGTTCCTTGCCCTTGCGCGGCACCGCCGTGCAGTACGGGTTGGTGGTGAAGCGCGGCTCGGCGCCGCCGAAGGGCGCGACCAGCGACTTGTGGCCATGCACGTTCACCCAATGCGTGCTCACCATGCCGGCGCGCGCGCATTGCTCGCCCCAATGGCCGATGCGTCCGATGTGGTGGGAGTTCTTGAGGCCGACCACGCAGACACCGTGCTTCTTCGCGCGTTCGATGCCGATATCCATCGCTTCCTTGGCGATCACCTGGCCGTAGCCGGCGCCGCCGTCGATCACAACGACGGCGCCATTGTCCTTCACGATCTTTGCGTGATGGTTACGGACGCAACGGCCGGTCGTGGTGTTCTGGATGTAGGCCGGCATCATGCCGACACCGTGGCTGTCGTGGCCGAACAGGTTAGCCAGCACCAGATGGTCGGCCACCAGCCTGGCTTCCGCGTCGGTGCTGCCGTCGGCCCGGCAGATCGCCATGGTGAACGCATGCAACCGATCCGGCTTCACCCGGATTTCCCCGACTACCCCCTGCCCGTCCGTCATGTGCAAGCCCGCTCCGTTTCCAGCTTTTCGCCGCGCAAGGTTCCGCGCCCGGACGACGGAGTCAACACACCGTCGGAAGGACAATCGGCTGTGGCTATGTTATTGAAAGAAATGCGCTTTAGGGCCGCCTGCCTTCTTCTCCTGCTGCTCGTCGGCACGATGGCGCAGGCCCAGACGCCGACCGTTCCGCAGCGGCCGTTCGGCCAGATCGTCGATGTCTGGACGCGCCAGCTCGATCGGATCGCCGACCGGGCGACCCAGCCGGGCGTACTGGCCGGCGAGATCGACGCATTGCGCGAGGAGGTAACCGACGTCCGGCTCGCGGCGAGCGCGGCGGCGCAACTCGCCCGCAGCAATCTCGCCGACATCCGTCGGCTCCTGGTGCCGTTGGAGGTGAAACCGGGACCGGATCGGCCGGCCGAGACCGATGAGGTCAGGGCCGAGCGCCAGAGGCTGACCGAGCAGGCAGCGATCAGCGAGGGGCGCGTCAAGCAAAGTGAAGTCGTGATCGCCCGCGCCAACCAGCTGCTCGAGCACATGACCCGGCTTCGCGGCCAGGTCGTCCTAAACATCCTGCTGCGCCGCGACGCCTCGCCCCTGTCCGGCGAAGTCCTGCGCAATGTCGGCACCGAGTTCGCCGCTTCCATGCAGGGCTTGATGTCAGCCTTCTCGAAGTGGGCGCGCGAGGGTCCGCGGGCGCTGCGCGACGGCGCGCGCGACCTGACCGGTCTCGCCGCCTGGGCGGCCCTGACGGTGGTGCTTTGGTGGCTGGGCCGAACGCTCGCCCGACGGTTCGGCCGCGGCCACCACAACGAGCCCGGGCAGCGCGACCGTACGATCGCAGCGGCGATCGACGGGCTGGGATTGGTGCTCGTTCCCATCCTCGCCGTATGGCTGATTGGCCGCCTGCTCGTCGCGACCGATCCGCCGCAGCCGCTCGCGATGCTGTTGCCCGAGCTGGTGTTGCGGCTGATCGTTCTCCTGCTCGTGCTCGGCATGACGACGACGGCGCTGGCGCCCGACCGACCGGCCTGGCGGGTGCTTCCTCTCACCGACCCGGCGGCCCGCCTGCTGGCACAAGCGCTGCGCCGTCTCATCGTCGTCGGTACCGCCCTCGACTTCCTCTATCTGGCGCTGGTCCAGGATGGCCAATACCCGGCGCTATCGTCGTTGAGCGCCCTCGTCCTGGCGGGATCGCTCGCCTTTCTGGCCCTGCCGGTATTGGGCAACGCCGCGTGGCAGGCCTCCCGCCCAGAAGGCTCGGACCGGCCCTTCCTCGTCGGCGGCACCTTATGGACGGCAACGCGCGTGGGCCTGCGCGCGGTGCTGCTGTCGTCGATCGCCTTCGCCCTGCTGGGCTATGTCGTGCTCGCGACGCACATCCATACGGCGCTGGCATGGACCTGCCTGCTGGTGGCGCTTGCGCTGACGGCTCACAGGTTGGCAGGCGATCTGTTGGAAACGATGGCTGCTCCCGATACGCCGACCGGTGCATGGGTCCGGCGTCTGTTCGGGCTCCCTGCGGACATCACGCTCCGCGGGCAGCACATCGCTTTGCTGCTGATCGACGTGGCCCTTGTCGTGGCGCTCGCCCTCACGATACCCGCGGCGTGGAACGTCGACACCGATGCGATTCTGCGCGGCATGGCGCAGGTCGTGATGGGCGTGAAGATCGGCGGCGTCACGATCTCCCTGCGCGACATCGCCCTTTCGCTGATCACCTTCGCCGTCTGCATGCTTCTGGTGCGGCTGGTGCGGCGGATCGTGCGCGACCGGGTCATGCCGACCGTCGACGCCTCCTTGCCGATGCGTCAGTCGGTCGATGCCGGGCTCAACTATGCCGGCGTGGCGATCGCACTTCTCGTCGCCATCGGCGCGCTCGGCATCGACTTCACCAACCTTGCCATCGTGCTGGGCGCGCTGTCGGTCGGCATCGGCCTCGGCCTGCAGAACATCGCCAACAACATCATCTCGGGTGTGCTCCTGCTCGTGGAGCGGTCGATCAAGGCCGGTGACTGGATTTCGGTGTCCGGCCACGAAGGCTTCGTGCGGCGCATCAACATCCGTGCCACCGAAATCGAGACCTTCCAGCGCACGCATGTCATCGTGCCCAACAGCGTCTTCCTGCAGAATCCCGTGGTCAACCGGACGTATTCCGACACGTCGAGCCGCATCGACCTGCCGATCACCGTCGCCCTGGCGACCGATCCGGCGAAGATGGAGGCGATCCTTCGCGATTGCGCGCTCGGTCATCCCCGGGTGTTGCGGGTGCCGGCACCGATCGTGCGCTTCGTGCGGGTCACGCCGACCGGGCTGGAGTTCGAGCTCTATGTCTTCGTCGCCCGCCTCGAAGACCGCATCGTGGTGACCAACGATCTCAATCGTGCGATCCTCGCGAGGATGATCGAAGAAAAGATCGTCAACCCGACGCCGCCGCCTCCCGAATATCGTGTGCGCGACCTCGACAGGATCGCCGAGGCCTTGAGGACGGATCGTGCCGCCGCGCCGCCGCGTTGAACCGCCGCCGCGGCGCTGGCCGCCGATCGTGCTCCTCGTCCTGGGTGTCCTGGCCGGCGCGATGCTCTGGGCGTATGCGCCGACCTTGCCGCCGGACTTGCTGGTCGAACGCTATGCCGACGAGCGGTCGCGTTTCCTCGACATCGGCGGCGCGCGCGCCCATGTCCGGGAGGAGGGCAATCCCGACGGAATGCCCATCGTGCTGCTCCATGGATCGCTCGCCTCGCTCCATGTCTGGGAAGGATGGACCGCGGCGCTCAAGGATCGCGCGCGCCTGATATCGGTCGACCTGCCCGGCCACGGGTTGACGGGCGCCTGGCCCCGCGACGAGTACACGATCGATGCCTACGCGGATTTCGTCGAAGTGCTGGTCGATGTCCTGCATCTCGATCGTTTCGCCATCGTCGGTCATTCGATGGGTGGGGCGGTGGCCTGGACCTTCGCCGCCACCCGGCCCGACCGCGTATCCCATCTGATCCTCGTCGACGCCGCGGGCTACCCGCGTCAGGGCGAGGCGCCGCTGTCGCTGCGCGTCGCTCGCCTGCCCGTGCTGGGCGGGCTCAGCCTGTGGTTCCACCCCGAGATGCTGATACGGCGCTCGCTCAAGGACATGTACGCCGATCCGAAAGAGGCGACGCCGGAGCGCGTGGTGCGCTACAGCGACCTGCAGCGGTTTCCGGGCAACCGCGAGGCGATGCTGCAGCGCCTGAGGACGCAGGAACCGCTCGACCCGACGCCGCTCAAGCGGCTCAACGTGCCGACGATGATCCTGTGGGGCGCCAAGGATCGCTGGTCCTCGCCCGCCATCGGGGCGCGCTTCCAGCGCGACATCAAGGGCGCCCGGCTGAAGGTCCTGGAAAAGCTCGGCCACAATCCGATGGAAGAGGATCCGATCGCCTCGGCGGTCGTCGTGGATGCCTTCCTGCCGGCCAGCCTCGTGCCGCCGGCACCCCTGCCGGCCCCGCCCGCCGAGACGACGCAGGATGTCATACCGCCCTCCGACACGCTGAACGATGCGCCGCCTCTGGAAATTCCCCTGCCGCCCACGGCCGAGGAGCTGATGATCGTCGTGCCCCTTCCGCCACCGACCAGCGCCACGACCGACGAGCCGGCAGCCGATTCGATTCCCAAGGCCGGGCGCAACTAACCCAGATCGTCGACGTCGTTGCGCAGCTTCCGGCCGTCGCGAAAGCGGGCGAGATTGTCGAGGAAGATGTCGAAGATCGCCTCGTTCTGCCCCCGGCTGTGACTTGCCGTGTGCGGCGAGACAAGGACATTGGGCAGGTCCCACAACGGCGAGGCGGGATCGAGCGGCTCGCGTTCGAACACGTCGAGATAGGCGCCGGCGAGCTTGCCGCTCCGCAGCGCCGCGATCACGTCGGCTTCAACCGCGACCTCGCCTCGCGCCACGTTGATGAAGTGCGCGCCGTCCGGCATCGCAGCGAAGGCCCTGGCGTCGGCGAGCCCGCGCGTCAAGTCGGAGGCCGGACAGCACAGGATCAGCCAGTCGGCCCGCGGCAGCACGTCGAAGAGCGCCGCGTAGGCGACAACGCCGTCCCACAGTGGGGCGAGCGCAGGCGTGCGGCGCACGCCGATCACCGTCATGTCGAGCGCCTTCAGGAGTCGCGCGAGGTTCTGGCCGATCGGGCCCATGCCGACGATCACGGCGGTCTGGCCCTCGAGATCGCGCGGCGAGCGCTCGCCCAGCCGCGGCTCCCACGCGTGGCGGCGCTGAGCATCGGCCAGCAGCGGGAAGCGACGGTTGAGCGCGATCAGCGCACCGAGCGTGCTGTGCGCCACGGTGACGGCGGTGGCGCCCGAGGCCGTCGTCACCTTGACGCCACGATCGCGCAGCTCGCGATAGATCGGCCGCTCGGCGCCGGCCGGATGGATCTGCAGCCAGCGCAGGTCCGGCGACTTGCGCAGCACCGTCTCGAAGCCGGCGAGCTCGGGGGTCGGGTTATCCTTGCTCGACTTGCCGGTCACCTCGCGGGTCATGAAGGCGATGTCGGCGTCGCACGGCCCCGGCGCGGCCAGGGCCTCCTCGGCCGTCACGAACTCGACGCCGTCGATGCGCTTGCCCCAGGTACGCAGGGCGTGTGCCGACAGCAGGAGCCTCATCGAGCGGTCAAGTGCTCCATCACCTTGGCAAACGCCTGGTCGGCGATGGCCTCGATCTCGGCCGTCGTGCGGTTCTGGATCGGATGCGGCACGTAGACCACGGCGGGCTCGAAGCCCAGCGATTCGGACTGCGCCGTTACGCCCTCGGCGAACTCGGTGGTGACGATGTTGACGCCGGGCAGGCCGCGGTTATCGAGATTGTAGAGGTCGTGCAGACTGCACGATGTGCAGGACCCTCAATCGCTCAGGGCAATGACGGCGAGTTGCGCCTCCGCCGCGATCTGCTGCAGCACCGGAGTCGGCGCCACCTTGGTGTTGGTCGGCTTCGCATAGCGCCTGGTCGCGATGCCGGCCTTCTGGAAGTGACCCTCGAGGCGGTCGATAAACTCCTTGCCGCGCGATTTGCCGATGTCCATCAGCGCCACCACCTTGCCGTTGAGCGACGGCGGCGGGGTGAGACGCGCGCGTTTGGTCGGCGCGCTCTCGGCGGTGGGATCGCGCAGCTTCACGGCGATGCTCATGGCTTGATCTCCCTCGTTACGGCTTGGCACTCGGCACGGACGGACATGCCGGGCCAGCCGCCGATGATGGCGGAGAATAGCCCGGCCGGGCCGCCGGCGCGAACAATGAGAAGTCCGTCGCGGGCGAACTTGTCGACGGTGGCGTCGGCCAGCTTGGCCGGCAGGCCCTCGCCGACGCCCTGCGCGCCCTGCACCAGGTCGCGAGCCGGCCGCTTCAGCGCCTGGAAGAGTTCGTCCTCGATGCGGCGGCGGTTCCAGCCCGCGTCCTTGAAGATCTTGTGGTGCTCCGGCGTCAGCACCAGCACCGCATCGCCGGCATTGCAGAGCTTGGGATGGCCGACGCCGAACAGGCCCATGGCAAGCGAACGCGTCAGCTCCTCGGGCGTGCGCGACTTCTGGTCGATGAAACCATGCACGCCCTCGCCGTGGAACAGGGTCACGGCGTTCCTGCCGCGGGCGACGCCGCGGCGCTCGGCGAGCGTCTCCCACGCGGGATCGCTCTCGTCCTCGGCGAAACAGAAGGTGTACTTGCCCGGATTGCCCAAGGTGGCGCGGTCGATGGCGCCGGGCAGGCCGCCGCCGACATTGCGCACGATCAGCTGCAGGGCGCGGCCGATGGTGGCGTTGGCGCGGTTGCCCTGGCCGAGCGCATTGACGCCCGAGTTCATGCCGATCTGGCGCGCGATCGGGCCGTTGATGATGACCAGCG
Source organism: Enhydrobacter sp. (assembly GCA_025808875.1). Taxonomy (NCBI): domain Bacteria; kingdom Pseudomonadati; phylum Pseudomonadota; class Alphaproteobacteria; order Hyphomicrobiales; genus Enhydrobacter; species Enhydrobacter sp. The sequence goes on from CP075528.1 coordinate 4,612,135, forward strand.
GGCCGGAAAAGTGCGTGGTGCAAAGCAGGCCGTGCAGCACGAACAGCGGATCGAGGGCGGCCTCGAGCACGCCCAGCACGACCGGCATGTATTCCGGCTTGCAGCCCGCCATGACGGCGTTGATCGCCACTTTCTCGACGGTGCAGGGTGCGAGGTTGGGAGGAATGAGGCCGATCACCTCGTCGGGCTTGCGCGAGGTGCCGCCGAGCATGCGCAGGATGCGCTCGTCGGTCGGCGGCACGACCGGCAGGCCGTCGCTCCAGCCGCGCTCGAAGCAGGCCTCGATCGGATCGTCCCATTCGCCGACCGCAATGGTGCGCGACCTGAGGCCGGGATCGCCGTAGCGCGCCACCAGCGCCTCATGCACGCCGGGCTCGACGGTGCGCGAGCCGCAGCCCGGCTGCCAGTCCGGCAGGCCGTCGCCTGCGGCGGCCTTGCCGGCGAGCCTGATCCAGTCGTCGCGATGCCAGCCGACGGCGCGACCGACCTCGCGGCCCTCCTGGAAGCGGATGAGGGTCGGCACCGAATCGACATTGAGGTGGAACGAGCGCTCGAGCGCCTGGTCATCGACGACCTGACGCACGCCCTGCGGAAAGGCCGGGTCGTCCTGCGTCACGACGGTGAGCCCGCCGGCGCGGTCGAGGCTCTGCATCACGGGCTCGACCAGCACGCAGGTCGGGCACTCGTGCTTGACGACGGCGACCAGGCCGTCGCGGGGAAGAAGGGAATCGGGCATGTCACGTCTTCCTTGGCAGAGAACGACTCACATCAGCTTGAACACGGACAGGCCGGCTGGCTACAGGATGACGTAGTCGCCCTCGTCCAGCTTCCGGCAGGCGATGCGGGCGCCATACATAGCGCCCAAGCGTTCAAGCGTGGGTCGCATCTGCTCGGCGCGGTCCACTGTACGACGAGCTGGTATCTCGGCAGGGACATGGCTTCGTTGTTCTTCCTCTACAAAACCTCGCCCCGAGGAGGGAGCGAAGCTCCCGTCTCGGAGGATGAGGTTCATTACGTGTTCAGAAGCGCCTCCACCTGCCGGTCGATGAACGCCTGATCCTCGGGATTGTCGCGCGGATTGCCGGCGCGATGGCCCCACACGCTGGGTATCTCGGCGAGCCGTCCGTGCCGAAGATGGGGCAGCTCGGCGCGGTTGTCGTCGGTCTGGAAGTAGAGGTCGGTCGCCGACGGCATCAGCAGCACCTTCGCCTTGATGCCGGCCAGCGCCATCTGGAGATCGCCGCGGTAGAGATCGTTGGCCGAGATGTCGGCGTGCTGCCAGGTCCAGAGCTGGGCCATCAGGTCGCGCGCATCGCGGCGCAGGAAGTTGGCCTCCCACGACCGCGCCAGGAAATCCTCGAGGCTGGCGAAGCCCAGCTCGCGCCACATCTCGCGGCGATAGAAGGTCTGGCTGAGCGCCCAGCCGGCATAGATGCGGCCCATGGCACGCAGGCCGTCCTCGGGTGTGCGCGCGTTGCCGACGGCGGTGCGCACGCCTTCGAGGAAGACGAAATTGTGCGGTGCCGTGCGGGCCGAGCCGCAATTGACCACGATGCGCTCGACCGCTTCGCCGAACAGCGCCGCCCAGTGATAGGCCTGCTGCGCGCCCATCGACCAGCCATAGACCATCCTCACCCGATCGACGCCGAACACCTCGGCCATCAGGCGCCGCTGCGCCATGACGTTGTCGTAGGTCGTGACCTGCGGGAACTCGGCCGCGCCGTAGTTCGACGGCGAGGTGCTGAGCCCGTTGGTGAACATGTTGGGGATGACGATGAAGTGGCGACTGGGGTCGAGACAGTGGCGCACGTCGACCAGCCATTCGATGTCGGTGTGATGCGCCGAATAGGAGGTCGGATAGACGACGACGTTGTCGCGCGCCGGCGCGAGCGTGCCGTAGGTCTTGTAGACGATGCGCGCCGCCTTCAGCGTGCCGCCGCGCAGCAGCGCGACGTCGCCGCACTCGAAGACGCCCTCCGAGGTTCTCATGTCTTCTCTGGGAGCGACGAGAAGCTGCGGACGATGTCGCGGTTGACCTGGATGTAGCCCTTGGCGACGTGCTTGAGGTGCGGGCGCAGGTAGAGATGCGCCTCGGGCAGGTGGTGGAAGGCGATGTTGGGGAAGAGGTGATGCTCGGCGTGGAACGGCAGGTTCCACATGAGGAAGCGCAGCAGCGGATTGCTGAGCGTGGTGCGGGTGTTGGCGAAGCCGTCGTCGGAGTGCGGGCAGAGCGTGTGCTCGCACAGCAGATAGAGCCGCAGGAACGGCAGGCCGCAGAGCATCGGCAGGAACCACACCCAGAGCACGATGTCGGTGCCGAGCGCGAGCGACCCGGCGACCAGCGCGGCGTAGAGCGCCAGCAGCCAGCGGCCCCAGCGCCGCACCTCGGGCCACGCCGTGGGATGGATGTAGGTGACGTTGCCGGTATGGCCGAACGGGAAGAGGAAGATGTCGCGCAGGCGCAGCACGACGAAGGGGATGGCGCTGATGCGGAACAGGTACTGGCCCCAGGTCCGCGGCACGACCGCGGTGATCAGCTCGGGATCGCGCGCCGGATCCTGCGTGTAGCGGTGATGGGCCATGTGATAGTGGCGGTAGAAGGCGGCGTTGTTGAGGATCGCCGCGCCCGACAGGAAGGCCAGCAGGTCGGCCAGCCGGCGCGTGCGGAACGAGCCGTAATGCACGCTCTCGTGCATGGCGCCGAACAGCGCGTTGATCAGCAGGCCCTGCAGCAGCAGCGCCGGCACGAGCCACCAGCCGCCGCGCGCCTCGAGCACGGCCCAGCCGCCGGCGACCAGCAGCGCGAGATGGGCGGCGGTCTGCACCAGCCCGGCGCGGTCGGAGCGCGCGTAGAGCCGCTTCAGCACATGCGCCGGCACGACGCGCATCTGCTGCGCGCGCCGGCCGGTATGGACGAACGCCTCGGCTACTGTATCGGCGCCCATAGCCCGTCCCGGTAGGCGCGCTCGGTGCGCGCCTCGGCCGCCGCCTTGTCGGCCTCGGAAAGGCCGATCTGCTCGCCGACGATGCGGCTGATCGAGGGGAAGGTGCCCCGGGGCTGGCGGTGATCCGCCTCCCACAGGCGCGAGCGCAGCAGCGCCTTGGCGCAGTGCAGGTAGGCCTGGCGCACCTCGACGACGATGGCGCATTTCGGCGCCTTGCCCTGCACCGCCATCGATTCGAGCAGCGCCGCATCGACCGAGAGCCGCGCCGTGCCGGCGAGCCGCACCGTCTCGGCGATGCCGGGGATGAGGAAGATCAGCGCGATCTCCGGGTTCTCGAGAAGATTGCGCAGCGTGTCGAGCCGGTTGTTGCCCGGCCGGTCGGCGATGGCGACGGTCCTCTCGCCGAGCACCTTGAAGCTGCCCGGCGGATCGCCGCGCGGCGTGACGTCCTGCCGGCCGGCGCGATCGGCGGTGGCGACCAGGCAGAGCGGCGACAGCGCGATGAACCGCGCCATGTGACGGTCGACGCGGCCGATGTCCTTCAGCGCCGCGCCCTTGCCGACGGGCGCGTAGGACTCGACGAGGGCGCGCGCGCCGGCATCGTCGAGCAGGTCGGGAGCGGCGGGAGCGGCGGGGGCGGCGGCGGGATTGGCGGCGGAATCGGGCATGAAATGGCCTTTCTGACGGCAAAACCTAGCACGGCGGAACGGCGGCGGCCTGCAACTCCCCGCGAGCGCTCCGCGTTCTGGAGGACACACTGCCCGAGGAGAGACACATGACCTACACGCCCCCGCCCGGCACCCCCGACCCTAGCGGCTACGACAAGTACGGCAACGCGCGATTCGACCCGCCCCCGCCCGACGGCCGCGGCCCCTGGGTGCTGCTCGGCCTGCTGGCGCTGATCGGCCTGATCGGCGGCCTGCTTTATTTCGGCGGCAACCGGGCCGACGACGAGATCGCCCGCGCGCCGGCCGACCGGCCGACCCTGACCGACACGGTGCGCACGCCCAACACGCCGGCCCTGCCCGGCGCCGGCACCACCGAGCGCGCGCCGGGCGGCATCAACCCGGCCCCAGCCGAGCCGACGACACCCGCCGCGCCGGCGCGCGACTAGCCGGAAGGCCCCCCGCCGAATTAAAAAACGGCAAAAAATTCCCGGCCGTCCCCACAGGCGGGGCGGCCGGCGGCGCCGTCCACGCCGCGTCCATTTCCGGATGGACGGATCCGATGCCGATGGCACAAGGATTTCCGGCCGATCGTCCGGATGTCCGCGCCATCCGGCCCGTCCGCCGCCCGAGGGGCTTGCCAGTCGTACGATGTTGTTATACAAATCGTACGCATGGACCATACACACATGCACCGCTGGGACCGCGCCGGCCTCGAGCGGCCGCGGACCGCGCCCGAGCTGCTGGCCCGCCGCTTCGAGGCGCCGGTTCCCCTGCTCGCCCCGCTGCTCTCGACCGGCACGCTGGCTCTCGTCCACGGCCCGCGCGGGCTCGGCAAGAGCTTCCTCGCCCTGCATCTCGCCTGGGCGGTGGCGGCCGGCGAGAGCTTCCTCGGCTGGCGCGCGCCGCAGCCCCGGCCGGTACTCTATGTCGACGGCGAGATGACCGACGCCGAGCTGCAGGCCCGGCTCCGCCTGCTGCCGTCGCAGCCCGACGGGCTGCAGTTGCTGATCGCGCATGCCAGCCAGTACCCGCTCGGCGACCTCGCCGAATCGGACGGCCAGGCGCGGCTGCGCCGCACGCTGATGCTGATGATGGAGGCGCGGCCCGCCCTGGTCGTGCTCGACAATCTCGCCAGCCTCACCGGCTTTTCCGCCGAGCACCACGACCGCTGGACCCGCCTGCAGCATTTCCTGCTGTCGATGAGGGTCGCCGGCCATGCCGTGCTGATCGTCCACCATTCCAACAAGCGCGGCCTGCAGCGCGGCACCTCGCGGCGCGAGGACGCGCTCGACCTGACGCTCGGCCTGCGCCGGCCCGCCGACCACGCGCCGCGCGAGGGCCTGCGCGTGGAGATCCATTTCGAGAAGGCGCGCGGCCTGTTCGGCGAGGCGGTGGCGCCGATCGAGGCGCGCATGGCGACCGACCCGGCGAGCGGCCGGGTCGGCTGGCAATGGCGCCGCGCCGAGGAGGGCGAGCTCGAGCGCGCCGCCCGTCTGCTGCGCGCCGGCCTCAAGCCGGGCCAGATGGCGCTCGAGCTCGGCATCTCGCGCAGCAAGGGCTACGAGCTGCGCGCCCGCGCCCTCGAACGCGGCCTGCTCGAGGGCGTGCCATGACCGGCCGGCAAGCGGGCGACGGCGCGGCCCCCCGGAAGCGGCGCGACGGGCGCTGGACGCGCGCGGTCAAGCCGCTCTTGCGGGTGAAGGCGATGCATCTGCGGGGTGAGGACAACCGCGCCTACCTCGCGCGCGGCCGCTATCTCGGCAGGCTCACGCGCGAGCGGCTCGACGATGCCTACCTGTTCGCCGGCACGATGGTCTGCGTGCGTGGCCGGCTCGATGCCAGCTGGGCGCTGTGGGACGTGGGCGCCGAATACCGCCTGCGCGACCTGCCGGCGCCGACGCACCTGCTGGCGCCCCTCCTGCCGGCGCTGACCCAGCGCGTCGCCCAGGCCTTCGTCGACCCGGCCACGCACCGCGAGGTCAAGGAGATGATCGCCGCCTTCATCGCCGACCTCGGCACGCGCCTGGAGGGATGAGGGCCGACAGTGGTGCGCCGACGTGCTCGCCCAGCCGTTGCGCCGCGAACGGCAGCCTGACGGCCGCCTGCGCTTTTGGGGTATAGTCGTCCAGCCAGGCGACGCGGCGCCGCGCTACTTGCGCGTCGTGACGTTGGCCGACGGCGAGACCGTGCACAATGCGTTCTTCGACCGCGGCTTTCGCGAGGACCAGTCATGAAGCTCCGTTATTACGCCGAGACCGATTCGCTCTACATCGAACTCAAGGAGACACCGGGCACCGAAGCGCGCGAAGTGGCGCCCGGCCTGGTGGTCGACCTCGACGAGAAGGGCGACGTCGTCGGCTTCGACATCGATGGGGCTTCGCGCCGCTTCGACCTGTCCAAGCTGGAAACGATCGCACTGCCCCTCCAGACGACCAAGGCAGCATAGCGGGCGGGGCGATCGAGGAGAGCGCAAGGAGAGAAGAGGTGTCAGGACGCCCGACGCGGCCGGCCGCCCTTGCGGCCGTTGGCACGCGCCGCGGCGGACTTGGCCGGCGAGCGCGTCTGGCCGGCGCGCCGCGCCATCTCCGACGCCATCCAGGCGCGCGTGCCGAACACCCCCATCAGAAGGCCGGGCACGGTGAAATCGGCGTCCAGCGTCTCCCAGTGCAGGCCGTAGCCGGTGCCTAGGATCTCGACCTCGGCGAGTTCGGCGTCGCTTGCCTTGGCGAGCCCCTGAAGCGCGCGGGCCGGGAAGACGAACGTACAACCGTTGGTGAGGTCGACAATGACCCGGCCGGTCCGCCGCTCGTAGCGCACACTTTTGGCCAATGGCTCCGTCAGAGCCAGTTCGCGGCCGCGTGCGGTCGCACGGTCGAGTTCCCTAGCCGTCAGGGCCTTCGGCATTGGCGACATCGTTGTCCTCTCCATGCACAGACCGCCAAGCCCACAGCAATTGGGCCCGACGTGTCATTGTTTCCAACAAGATCCTGCGCTGAGTCGCGCGGTTGAACCGGCGGGACCATTCTATCGATGGACCAGCCTCAGGCACGCCCAGCAGCACCTTGGCTTCGCCATCGCCCGAGACACGTGGACATGCGGAGGGCCATGATCGTCGACGAACACAACAAACCGCAGGTTTCCTAGGCGATGGACGGTCGGCATTGGCAAGATAACCCATCTGATGGGTTTTTCAAGTCCCATCCAAACGAGAGGCTATCTGGCCAACACCTGGTTGCAACTTATCAGAAGTTGCAATTTTTGGTTTAACCCTGCGGCATCCGATCGATGAACCCCACGACCTGCTCCAGCCGGCCGTCGGCCGCGAGCGTGCCGAAATCGACGCCTTCGACCACGGCCGGGCCCGACGCCGGGCCGAGCGACCAGGCGAAGCGGACGTATGCTCCATTGGGGCCGCTGTGGCTGTCGACCTTCGAGGTACGCTTCAACACAAAGCCCGGGAAGCGGGCCAGGACGCCCGCCAGCATGGCATCGATGCCGGCCGCGCCGTCGCTCGCCATCACCGGATCGCGATAGCGGCCCGCCGCCGCCCAGGCGCGGGCAACGGCGGCCTGCCGGCGGCCGGGATGGGTCTCGTTCCAGCTCTCGATGTAGGCGGCGATCGTGCCTTCGACTGCGCTCAGGCCAGGTGCAGTGCGGTCGGACAGGGCTTCCTCCTTCAGCAGGTGACGATGCGCGGGAGGTAAGCGCGGAACGGGGTGGGCGGCGATTGTCTGGGAGGTAATGAGTGCTTGCGAACTTTCAGTGGCCTGGACCTTCACTCGTGCTCAGCATCTTCGTGTTTGCGAAGACGCGGCGGCCTCTGATGGTGGACGTGCAACGGCATGCCCAGTCATTGTTGGCCTATCGACCCAGTATCTGGTTATTGTTGCAACAACCTTGAGCTGTTCCGTAGTAATAGATTGGGAAAGCCGGGCCGGCGCTTCAATGAACACAGTGACGGCCAGCTCGGGGCCGGGGTGCCAATGAAGTATCCGCCTTTGAGCCAGGTTAAGGCTGACTTCGACGCTGTACGCAAGGAACTTCTAAAAATTGGTGTTCCGCCGAAGCTCCTAAACAGCATTGCGACAAAAGCACTGCGCACGGGTAGCCGTAATCTTCCACTAGCCTCCGCGAGAAGACTTGAACCGCATCAATTTCTTCTGGGGTAGCCCGGACGTGTATTCCGCTGACGTAGTCGCGGATATGGCCAGGCTTGACTACTTCGTCTTGCAGACTTGCCGTTTTGATAGCAGCGGCCACAGAATCGGAGGTCATTCGCTCCGCCTTAGTCAATGGATTGGCGGTTACGTTGTTTTGGCTCTTCATAGCTGACAGAAATTCGCACGGCCGAGCAGGTTCACCAAAGTTAAGTAACACTTAGGCGGCCCTTGCGGCCGCCTTTTCTCTATCACCTACGCTTATGCATACGCACCACCCGGAGAAGTCTGCCCTCGTCGACCTAGTCATGAAGGACGCCACTGAAGCCGAGCGCCGCGAGGCGACCAGGCACTGGTTTGATTTCCTCGAGGGCTTGCTCAAGATCGTCGATGACGACGAGCGGAAGCAGGCACGCGAACTCGTGCATTAGAACTCGTGCATTTGCGTCACGGAGATTGATCGGAAATATAAGGGGCGCGACGCTCCAAACGGCCTACGGGAGCTGCTTTCACAACCAGTGGTTGACAGTTTGCCACACCAATCTAGTCTATAGGCAGGTGGGCTCAATCGAAGCACTCTTGGAGGCTAACCATGATCCTAACTAACTGGTGGTACGCGGCCGTTACGATACTCGTCGTGATGGCGACGCCTGGACCGGCAATGCTGCTCGGTCTGGCGGTTGCTACTCAGCATGGCATTCTGCGCAGCCTCTATGTGGGAGCCGGAATACTCATTGCGTTCTCGTTCTTTGCACTCCTGTCGTTGAGTGGGATTGGTGCGCTGGTACTTGCTGAGCCTATGGTATTGACCATGCTTCAATGGTTCGGCGTCCTCTATCTTGCGTGGCTCGGGACCAAGGCACTCCTCCGCTTTAGAGCGATGACGTCCAACCAATCGCTTTCCGACGCTGTCAGTGCTGCCGAGAAAAGCAGCTCGTTCTTCCGCCACGGATTCCTAATGAGCATGAGCAACATGAATGCCGTGTTGTTCTTCACAGCCATATTCCCTCAGTTCATCGACGCAGGCGTCCCCATCGCTCCGCAGGTCACGCTGCTCTACATCACGTTCTGCTTCTGCTGGTTGGTTGCGTTCCTGCTGTATGCAACGCTCGGCGCCTTCATACGCGAGCATGTTCGATCATCGGCAACAAGGTGGCTGCATTTGGTGAGTGGGACGGTCTATTTCGCGGCGGCTGGCATGTTGGGGTTCAGGCGATGACAGCTCATAGAGCTTGGAGGGTAACAGCCCACCAAGGCGTTTAAAGATCTTGCGGTTGCGTATGCGTGCGCGTTTCGTGATTGAGGACGCCTTTCAACCTCGGGGCTTTGAACCACCGGCTGTAGCTTGTCGGCGAGTCACCGCTTGCAGTAAATCTCGCGCCACGTGTTGGAGTCTTCGGAATGCTCGCACTGGAGATAGGGCGCATCGTCGGGGACGCGCGCCTCGAGGCCGAGCCCATGACGCCGGAAGGCGGCTCCCTACTTGCCTAGCATGGTCACACCCCCTCATTCAGCAGCTCGACATACGCCTCGTAACGATAGACCCGGCCGCGCGCCTGGCCGGTGATCTCGTCGACGATGCCGAGACGCTGAAGTTCCTGGAAAGCGACGTTGACGGTCGGCATGGAGAGGCCGGTGAGCTCGGCGGCCTTCGGGCCAGTGAGGAACGGGTTCCTCTGCAGCCGGTCGTAGAGGCGCAGCAGCGAGCCGCCGCGACCGGACCGGGCGATGCGCTCGCGATCGCGGGCGAAGAGATCGACGATGCGCGTGGCGGTCGTGAAGGCACCCTGGGCGGTCTCGGTCACGCCGTCGAGAAAGAACTCCAGCCAGGTCTCCCAGTTCCCGCGCTCGCGCACCTCCTGCAGCAGCCGATAGTAGGTCTCGCGATGGCGCTTGAAGTAGAGGCTGAGATAGAGGAGCGGCTGATGCAGGACCTCCTGCGTGCAGAGGAAGAGCGTGATCAGCAGACGACCAAGCCGTCCGTTGCCATCGAGGAAGGGATGGATGCTCTCGAACTGGACGTGCAGGAGGCCGGCCTTGACGAGCGGCGGCAGCGTCGGCGTCGGCACGTGGATGAACTTCTCGAAGGCGTCGAGGCAGGCGGGCAGCTCATCGACGGGCGGCGGGACATAGACGGCGTTGCCCGGCCGCGTGCCGCCGATCCAGTTCTGCGAGCGGCGGAACTCGCCAGGGCTCTGGCGATCGCCCCGGCTGCTGCTCAGCAGACGTTGGTGCATCTCGCGGATCAGGCGCAGCGACAGCGGAAAGCTCTTGAGCCGGTCGAGGCCATACATCATGGCATCGACGTAGTTGGAGACCTCGCGCACGTCGTCGACCGGCTTGCCGGACGCGGCGTCCGTCTCGAAGCGCAGCAGGTCCGACATCGTCGATCGAGTGCCTTCGATCTGGGACGAGAGCACCGCCTCCTTGCGGACGTACATGTAGAGGAAGAGCGCAGGGTCGGGCAGGAGGACGGTGATGCCGTCGAGGCGGCCGATCGCGCGGTCGGCTCCACTCAGCCGGCCGACGAGCGCGCCGAGGTCGATCGGCGGCTCGGGGGGCAACGGCGGCGGGACGAAGGCCCGGACGCGCTCCTCACCGGTGGTAACCTGCGTGTAGCGTCCCAGACGGCCTGAAGGGGGAGAGGTCATCGGGATGCGGAGCATTAATTAATAATAATGGATATTTCTTAATTAACTGGTTTGCCTGCTAAGGTAAACTTGATTTGGCTATCCAGTGGTTAAGTGGCTGGCGATAGAGTTAATTAACCGGGGTGCTGTTGAGAGGCGCTTGACTACGCGCAAGTGTTAATTAAGAAATATGGATAATATCTAATTAACAGATCCGAGAAGGCGGGGCCAGATGCGCGCATCGGCGACTATTCCGCTTCCTTGATCCTGGCTTCCAGCATGCCGCGGATCGGCGCGGCGGCATTCTCGCCCTTTCTGAACCGTGCGGGTGGGGCGCTTTTCGCGCAAGGCGCGAAAACGCCGACTCGGCGCTTCGCTTCGTTGCAGCGGCTGCCGCCCGCCGGCGACCCTTCGGCTTCGCTCAGGGCGGGCTGCCCGACCCGCGTCGCCTACTCGGTCTCCTTTATCTTTTCCTCCAGCATCCCGCGTATCGGGGCGTCGCTGGGCAACATCTCCAGCAGCGTCTTCCACCTGCGCGCGGCGGCCGGCTTGTCGCCCGCCGCGAGCGAGGCGGCGCCGAGATAGAAGAGCGCCAGCGCGTTGCGCGGCTCGGCGCGCTCCAGCCGCTCCAGCACGGCGACGGCGTCCGTCGAGGGCGCGGCGCCGGGCGGGATGCGGCGCACCAGCACCTCGGCCCAGTCCGACAGCAGGCGGGGATCGAGCGGCTGCAGGCCGTCCGCCTTCGCGTAGGCCTCGGCCGCCCGCTCGGCCTCGCCCAGCACGCGGCGCGCCTGGGCGAGCCGCAGCCAGCCGGCGCGGTCGGTCGGATTGTCGGCGAGCCGCGCGGCGAGGCCGTCGACCATGCCGCGGATCGCCTGCTGGCGCTGCTCCCCGGTCAGGCTCTGCATCGCCTCGACCTGGTCCTGCGTCGGGCCCCGCGGCGCCGATGCGGGAGGCCTGCGGTCGGGCCTGATCTGCAGCGGGTCGAGGCCGGCGGCGCGGGCGACGCGCTCGATCTCGGCGCGCAGCATGGCGAGATAGGGCGCATCGTCGGGCGCGCGCGCCTCGAGATCGAGCCAGCGCTCGAGCGCGGCGCGGCTGTCGCCGCTCTGCGCCTCGTGGCGGCCGAGATAGTAGGCGGCCCGCGGATCGGCCGGCGCGAGCTGGAGCGCGCGGCGGAAGGCGGCAAGCGCGTGCGGCGTCACCGTGCCGTCGGCCTCGAGGGTCAGCGCCTCGCCGAGCGCCGACTGGGCCTCGGCGTCATCGGGCTTCTCGGCGACGCGCCGGCGCAGATGACCGAGATCGAGCACCGGCGCGCCGGGCTGGGCCACCACGGGCGCGCGGGGCGGATCGAAGCCGGGGGCGCCGAGCTGGAGATAGAGGCCGAGCGCGAGGAGCGGGATGGCGAGGGAAAGCGCCGGGGGGAGGAGGCGGTGAAGAGCAGAGGCGGAGCTGGAGCTCCGCGGTCCCAAAGAAGAAGAGTCGGCGGCGGCGAGGAGGCGGCGCTCGATCTCGAGGCGGGCGGCGGCGGCCTCGCTCTCGGGCAGCAGGCCCTGGGCGCGCTCGCGCTCGATCTCGGCGAGCTGGTCGCGGTGGATGGCGAGGCTTGCCCCGAGCGTCGTCGAAGGGTCCTGCTCCACGCGACGGCGCAACAGCGGCACCAGCAGCGCGGCCACGGTCGCGGTGGTGAGCAGCGCGAGGAGGAATTCGAGCATTACGCCCTCTTGTCGTCCAGAGGCGAAGCCGAAGGACCTGCCGGTTGAAGCGGGAGATCCTTCGCTTCGCTCAGGATGACAGAAAGCCGCTTCCGCTCCTCCTCCGTGAGCGGCGGCGGGGCGGCCGGCCGGCGGCGGCGCGCGGCGAGGACGAGCGCGGCGCCGGCGACCAGCAGCACCAGCGGGCCGCCCAGCCACAGCACCCAGGTGCCGGGGCGAAAGGGCGGCCGGAGCAGCACGTAGTCGCCGTAGCGCGCCACCATGAAATCGAAGACCTGGGCATCGCTGTCGCCGGCGACCAGCCGCTCGCGCACGGCGCGGCGCATGTCGGCCGCCACCTCGGCGTTGGAATCGTCGATCGCCTGGTTCTGGCAGACGACGCAGCGCAGGTTGCGGCCGATGTCGCGGGCGCGCGATTCGAGGGCGGGATCGGCGAGCCGTTCGTGCGGCTCGAGGGCGAGCGCGGGCAGCGCGAAGAGACTCAGGACCAGGACGCACAGTGCAAAGAAGCGAAAAGTGTCATCCCGAGGCCGCAGGCCGAGGGACCTTCCCCGCGGCCTCGAAGGTCCCTCGCTTCGCTCGGGATGACACCGGGGGCGTGTCACGACCCGCCTCGCAGCAGCGGCAGGATGCGGTCCAAGTCCCGCTCGGTGATGGGCCCGCGGAAGTGGAGGCGGACGATGCCCTGGGCGTCGATCACGTAGGTCTCGGGCACGCCCGACAGGCCCCAGTCGAGACCGAGGCGGCCGTCGAGGTCGGTGCCGGCATATTTGAAGGGATCGCCGAGGCGGGCGAGCCAGGCGCGCGCGTCGTCGGGCTTGTTCTTCCAGGCAATGCCGACGATCGTCGCCCTGTCGCGCTCGGCGAGCCGCATGAACAGCGGATGCTCGGCGAGGCAGGGCGCGCACCAGCTGGCGAAGAAATTGACGATCACCGGCCTGCCGGACTTCAGCAGCGACTCGTCGAGCGCCGGCTCGCCCTTCCTGAGGGCGGGCGCCGCCAGCTTCGGCGCCGGTCGTCCGACCATCACCGAGCCGATCGAGGCCGGATCGCGCCCGGCCAGCAGCGACCAGCCGAAGAAGCCGGCCAGCACGGCCACCATCAGCAGCGGGAGGAGGAAGAGCGCGCGGTTCATTCGGCCGGCTGGGCAACGGTCTTCGAACGGCGAGGCGCGCCGATCCTGAGGCGGCGATCGGAGAGCGAGACGAAGCCGCCGAGCGCGCAGAGCGCGGCGCCGATCCAGATCAGCGGCGCCAGCGGGTTGAGGTAGAGCCGCACCGTCCAGCCGTTGGCCGCATCGCCCTCGCCCAAGGCGGCGTAGAGGTCGCGCAGGATGTTGGTGTGGATCGAGGTCTCGGCGACCTGGCGTCGCTGGACGGTGAAGAGCCGGCGCTCGGGCGTGAGCACGGTGAAGGGCGCGCCGGCCCGGCTCACCGCCAAGGTGGCGCGCTCGGCGATGTAGTTGGGGCCCTGCAGCGGCTCGACCTTGTCGAGCGTCACGGCGTAGCCGGCGAAGTCGATGCGATCGCCCGGCTTCAGGGTGCCGATGAACTCGCTGTTCCAGGCCGAGGTGGCGACGGCGCCGAGCACGACCAGGCCGAGGCTGGCATGGGCCAGGGTCATGCCCATGCTGGCGCGGGTCGGCAGGCGCCACCGGGTGCGCTGCAGGCGCTGGACGCATTCGAGCAGGCTGCCGGCGATCAGCCACACGCCGAAGCCGAAGGCCGTCGCGGCCAGCGCCGAGCGGCTGTCGACGACGACGTAGGCGACGACGGCGCCGACCACGGCGATGACGCAGGCGGCGCGCAGGCGCACCAGCGCCGGGCCGATCTCGGCGCGCTTCCAGCCGAGATAGGGGCCGACGCAGAGCGCGGCGAAGAGCGGCGCGCAGATCGGCACGAAGGTGGCGTTGAAAAAGGGCGGGCCGACCGAGACCTTGCTGCCGGTCACGAGGTCGAGGAACAGCGGATAGAGCGTGCCGAGCAGCACCGTGGCGGCGAGCGTGCAGAGCAGCAGGTTGTTGAGGATCAGCGCGCCCTCGCGGCTGACCGGCTGGTAGAGGCCGCCGGGCTGCAGCCGCGGCGCCTTCACGGCATAGAGCGCCAGGCCGCCGCCGGTGACGACGACGAGGAACGCCAGGATATAGAGGCCGCGCGCCGGATCCTGGGCGAAGGCATGCACCGAGGTGAGCACGCCCGAGCGCACCAGGAAGGTGCCGAGCAGCGACAGCGAGAAGGCGAGGATGGCGAGCAGCACCGTCCAGCTCTTCAGCGCGTCGCGCTTCTCGACGACGATGGCGGAGTGCAGCAGCGCGGTGCCGGCGAGCCACGGCAGCAAGGAGGCGTTCTCCACCGGATCCCAGAACCAGAAGCCGCCCCAGCCGAGGATGTAGTAGGCCCACCACGAGCCGAGCGCGATGCCGAGGGTGAGGAAGCACCAGGCGGCGAGGGTCCACGGCCGCACCCAGCGCGCCCAGGCGGGATCGACCCGGCCCTCGAGCAGCGCGGCGATGGCGAAGGCGTAGGTGACGGAGAAGCCGACATAGCCGAGGTAGAGCATCGGCGGATGGAAGGCGAGGCCGGGATCCTGCAGCAGCGGATTGAGGCCGTTGCCGTCGGCCGGCACCGGCGAGACGCGCTCGAAGGGGTTCGAGGTGAAGAGCAGGAAGGCGAGGAAGCCGATGCCGATCAGGGCCTGGATCGCCAGCACGCGGGCGCGCAGCGAGTCGGGCAGGTTGTCGCCGAAGAGGGCGACGGCGGCGCCGAAGACGGCGAGGATGAGCGCCCACAGGAGCATGCTGCCCTCGTGGTTCCCCCACACGCCGGAGATCTTGTAGAGCAGCGGCTTGGCGGTGTGCGAGTTGGCGACGACGTTGGCGACGGAGAAGTCGGACACGACGTAGGCCTGCGTCAGCGCGGCGAAGGCGAGCAGCACCAGCAGGGCCTGGGTCAGCGCCGCGGTGCGGCCGAGCGCCATCAGCCGGGGATCGCCCCGCGCCGCGCCGACCAGCGGCAAGGTGCCCTGCACCAGCGCGACGGCGAGCGCCAGGATCAGCGCGAAGTGGCCGAGCTCGACTACCACGGCACTGCCCGCAAGGCGCCGCGCAGCGAAGCGCTCACTTGCGCCCGTCCTTCCATTGCCCCGATTCCTTGAGCGCCTTCGCGACCTCCGGCGGCATGTAGTTCTCGTCGTGCTTGGCCAGGATCTCGCGCGCCTGGAAGACGCCGTCGGCGCCGAGTGTGCCCTCGGCGATCACGCCCTGGCCCTCGCGGAACAGATCGGGCAGCAGGCCGCGATAGACGACCTCGATCGACTTGTGCGTGTCGGTGACGGCGAAGCGCACCTCGACGCCCTGCTTGCGCACGCTGCCGCCCTCGACCAGGCCGCCCAGCCGGAAGCGGCGGTCGGGCGCGGGCGGCTTGTCGGCGATCTGGGTCGGCGAATGGAAGAAGACGATGTTGTCGTCGAGCGCGGTCAGCACCAGCGCCGCGGCGACGCCCAGCACCGACAGCGAGCCGACCAGCAGCCACAGCCGCTTGTGCTTGGGCTTCATGGCGTCCTCTCGACGCCGCGCGCCTCGAGCGCGCGGCGCACCTTGCGGCGGGCGAGCAGGCTCAGGGCGAGCAGGCCGCCGAGGCCCAGCGCGGCCACGGCGTAGGAACTCCAGATGAAGACGGCATGGCTCATGGGGGTGGGCTTAGCCCATGACGCCGGGCGGGAGAAGGAGCTGGATCAATCCCTGCCCTGCGCGGAGTCCGCGCAGGGGCGGTGCCATCGGCGTTTCCTGCCTTGTCTTTTCTGCGCTGGTCGTTTGGCACGGCTAGGCGCCTTCGTCGCCGAGCCGCTCCAAACGCCGCCGGTCGATCTCGGTCTCGGTGCGCAGCATCACCAGGAGCACGTAGAGAAGCGTCAGCGCGCCGGCCATCCAGAGCAGCGGCGTCAGGATGGCGGGATGGATGGCCGGGCCGGAGAGCTTCAGCACCGAGGCCGGCTGGTGCAGCGTGTTCCACCAATCGACCGAGAACTTGATGATCGGCAGGTTGACGACGCCGACCAGGCCGAGGATGGCGGCGGCGCGGTCGCCGCGCTCGGGATCGTCGTAGGCGCGGCTGAGCGCGATGTGGCCGAGATAGAGGAAGAAGAGCAGCAGCATCGAGGTGAGCCGCGCATCCCACACCCAGTAGGTGCCCCACATCGGCCGGCCCCACAGCGCGCCGGTGAGCAGGCAGATGGCGCAGAAGGTGGCGCCGACCGGCGCGGCGGCGCGCGCGACCAGCGCCGCCAGCGGATGGCGCCACACCAGCAGCGAGGCGCCGAGCGCGGCGAGCAGCGCATAGCCCGCCATGGCGATCCAGGCCGCGGGCACGTGCACGAACATGATGCGCACCGTCTCGCCCTGCTGATAGTCGGGCGGCGACACGACCAGCGCGAGCCAGAGCCCGACGCCGAGCGCCAGCGCCGTGGCGAGCGCCAGGCCCGGCAGCACGCGCCGGCCGAAGCGCCGGAAACGCGCGGGATTGGCGAGGAAATGCAAGGAGGCCATGCCCGTCCCCATTCTCGTCACTCGCCGGCCTGCCGCAAGGCGGCGGCCATCGCCCAGGGCGTGGTGGCGAGCGCCACCAGCGCCAGCGCTCCCAGGATCGCGAGATGCACCAGGAAGCCGTCGCCGGTCGCCGCCGCCTCGATGGCGCCGGCGCCGAAGATCAAGGTCGGGACGCAGAGCGGCAGCGCCAGCAACGCCAGCAGGGCGCCCGATTTTCGTGCCCCCAGGGTGAGCGCGGCGGCCAGCCCGCCGATCAGCGACAGGGTCGGCGTGCCGACCAGCAGGGTCGCGGCGACGGCAGCCAGACTCTCCGGCGCCAGCCCGAAGGCGACGCCCAGCAGCGGCGCCAGAAGCGCGAGCGGCAGGCCGGTCACGATCCAGTGAGCGAGGCACTTGGCGAGCACGGCGAGCTCGAGCGGCCACGGCGCCAGCAGCAGGAGATCGAGCGCGCCGTCCTCGTGGTCCGAGGCGAACAGCCGCTCGAGCGACAGCAGGGCGGCGAACAGGGCGGCGCACCACAGCACGCCCGCGGCGATGCGCTGCAGCAGGTTGGTTTCCGGCCCGATGCCGAGCGGGAACAGCGTCGTCGCCACGACGAAGAAGGCGAGCACGACCGCGACGTCGCCCGGCCGGCGCAGCACCAGCCTGAGATCGCGCGCCAGCAGCGCGGCGAAGCCGGTCATCTCTTCTCTTCCGCCTCTCCCTTGCCGGGGGGAGAGGAATCGAGGGACAGCGTACGCGCGCCGGGCAGCGGCGCATGGGTGGCGGCAATGGCGATTCCGCCCGAAGCGAGATGGGCGGCAAGCGCGCGCTGCAGCGCCATCTGCGCCGGCGCATCGAGCGCGTTCAGAGGCTCGTCGAGCAACCAGAACGGTGCAGCGGCGGCGACGACGCGGGCGAGGGCGGCGCGGCGGCGCTGCCCGGCCGAGAGGGTGCGCGCCGGCCGGGTCGCCTGCGGCGCGAGATCGAAAGCCGCGAGGGCGGCGTCGATCGGATCCGTCGCGCCACGCAAGCGCTGGGCGAGGACGAGATTCTCGGCCACCGTCAGATCGCCCTTCAGCCCGTCGAGATGGCCGAGCCAGGCGATGCGGGCGCGCCAGGCCTCGCGGTCGGTTCCGGCGTCGAGGCCGGCCCAGCGCAGCCCGCCCCGCTCGGCCGGCGTCAGCAGCGCGAGCGCGCGCAGCAAGGTGGTCTTGCCGCTGCCGTTGCGGCCGGTCAGCGCCAGCAATTCGCCGGCGGCCAGGGAAAACGACAGGGCGTCGAACACCCGTCGTCCGCCGCGACGGCAGGCAAGATCCGTCACTTCGAGGAGGGCGGCGGCCATGTCCGGGGCTGCTTAGCACGCCGGCAAAGAAAAAGGCCGTCCTGTCGGGGGAGAGTGACAGGACGGCCCAAGCGCCTCCGAGGAGGCTGAACGTGGCTTTGGGGGGACCACGTTCGGGGGAGATACAAGACGAAGATGGAAACCCCGGATGGCCGTCGCTAGACGCAAATGGGGCAAAACCAAGGTTTTTCATGCGCGTAAGAGCCTGAAAAACCTTGGTTTTGCCCGGCGGCAGCGCCTGCAGGAGCGCAGCGACGACGGCGCGGGCTCCGGCGCTTCGCTCCAGCGCCTGCCGCCCGCCCGATGCTTCGACCCTTACGCTTATGCGTAAGGGTCTGCAGCATCGCGCATGCCGTCGCCCAAGAACTGGTAAGCGAGGATCACCAGGATCACCGGCACGACCGGCAGCATCAGCCACCAGTTCACCGCCACGACATTAATGTCGGTCGCCTCGTTGAGCAGCACACCCCACGAGGTGATGGGCGGGCGCAGGCCGAGGCCGAGGAAGGAGAGCGCGGTCTCGGCCAGGATCATCGACGGGATGGAGAGCGTCGCCGAGGCGATGAGATGGCTCATGAAGCCGGGCAGCAGATGGCGGCCGATGATGCGGCCGGGCTTGGCGCCCATCATCTGGGCGGCGAGGGCGTAGTCCTCCTCGCGCAGCGACAGCAGCTTGGAGCGTACGGCGCGGCCGAGCCCCGGCCAGTCGAGCAGCGCGAGGATCAGCGTGATGCCGAAATAGATGAGCAGCGGCGACCAGGTCACCGGCAGCGCGGCGGAGAGCGCCAGCCACAGCGGCAGGTGCGGGAAGCTCTTGATGATCTCGGTGAGGCGCTGGACGACATTGTCGACCCAGCCGCCGTAGTAACCCGCGAGCCCGCCCAGGATGAGGGCGAGGGCAAAGCTCAGCACGATGCCGATGATGCCGATGGTGAGCGAGATGCGCGCGGCATAGACGACGCGGCTGAACATGTCGCGCCCCAACCGGTCGGTGCCGGCGAGGAACAAGGTGCCGCCCTCGGCCGGGCAGACGAAATGGAAGCTGCCCTCCACCAGGCCCCAGAAAAGATAGCTCTCGCCGCTGCAGAAGAAGCGCAGCTTCTGAGGGCGGGTGGTGTCCTCCGTGTAGACGCGCTGCAGCGTGTCGGGATCGCGCTGCATCTTGAAGGCATAGACGAAGGGGCCGAGGAACTGGCCCTCATGGATGACGTGCACCTTCTGCGGCGGCGCGAAGATGTGGCCGGCATGGCGCTTGTGCAGGTCGTAGGGTGCGATCCACTCGCTGACCAGGGTCGAGAGATACATCAGCGCCAGGAAGACCGCCGCGACGACGGCCGGCCGGTGGCGGCGGAAGCGCCACCACATCAGCTTCCACTGGCCGGCCATGTAGTAGCGTTCCTGCTCCGGCGTCAGCGTCTCGGAGACGTAGGGATCCCACGGCGCGGGATTGACGTAGTGCGGCGAGCGCTCGCGCCGGGCGGGCGGGTTGTCGGGCGTGGTGCCGGGCGTGGTGTCGGTCATGGCGCCCTCACTTCTCCGCCGCCGCGCCGAAGCGGATGCGCGGATCGAGCGCGGCGAGCGCGAGATCCGAGATCAGCATGCCGATCACGGTCAGCGCCGCGACGAACATCAGGAAGGTGGCGGCGAGATTGACGTCCTGCGTCTTGAGCGCGCCCAGCAGCATCGGCCCCGTCGTCGGCAGCGACAGCACGACCGAGACGATCACCGAGCCCGAGATGACGTCGGGCAGCAGGCCGCCGATGTCGGCGATGAACGGGTTGATGGCGTGGCGCAGCGGATACTTCACCAGCAGGCGGAGCGGCGGCAGGCCCTTGGCGCGGCCGGTGACGACGTACTGCTTCTGCAACTCGTCGAGCAGGTTAGCGCGCAGACGCCGGATCATGCCGGCGGTGCCGGCGGTGCCGATGACGATCACCGGGATGACCAGGTGCTGGGCGACCGAGACGAACTTGTCCCAGCTCATCGGCTTGTCGATGTACTCCGGGTCCATCAGGCCGCCGATCGAGATGCCGAAATAGACCTTGCCGACATAGAGCAGGACGAGGGCGAGCAGGAAATTCGGCACCGCGAGCCCGATGAAGCCGATGAAGGACGCGACGTAGTCGCCGAGCTTGTACTGGTGGGTCGCGGCATAGACGCCGATCACGAACGACACGATCCAGATGAAGGCGATGGTGCTGGTCTCCATCACGATGGTGAGCAGCAGGCGCTCGCCGATCAGGTCGGAGACGGGAACGGTGTCCTGGCAGCTCAGGCCGAAATCCCAGCGGAAGATCCCGGTCGCCCATTCGAAGTAGCGGACGAGCATCGGCTGATCGAGACCGTACATCGAGCGCAACTCGTCGGCCCGCCGCAAGGCATCCGGGTCGCCGCGCGCCAGCAACTCGTCGACCTGCGAGGTGACGCAGTCGCCCGGCGGCAGGTCGATGATGACATAGACGAGCAGGCTGATCACGAACAGCGTCGGGATCATCAGCAGGATTCGACGGGCGACGAAGTGGAGCATCTTCAGTTCCGGAAGACCTCATCCTGAGGAGCCGCGCGCAGCGCGGCGTCTCGAAGGATGGGCCACAGTCTTGATGTATTCCACCCTTCGAGACGCGGCCTACGGCCGCTCCTCAGGGTGAGGCGGTACGTGAAACGAGCGCTCTGCTTTTTCCTTCTCCTCTCGCCCGCCATCCTCATCCCCTCTGCCGCTGGACGCGGACGTAGTGGCCGGGCTGCACCTCGGTCCAGAAGGTCGGCACCTTGCCGTCGTCGCGGAACGGCGGCGGCCATGCCGACGGATCGGAGGCCTTGCCCTCCATCAGGGCACGCAGATCGAGGCGCTGGCCGGGGTCGGGCACCGGCACGGCCGACAGCAGCGCCTTGGTGTAGGGATGGATGGGATTGCGGAACAGCTCGCCCGACGGCGCGAGCTCGACCAGACGGCCGGCGCACATCACGGCGATGCGGTCGGCGATGTAGTCGACGACGGCGAGGTTGTGCGAGATGAACAGGTAGGTGAGACCGAGCTGGGCCTGCAGATCCTTGAGCAGGTTCAGGATCTGCGCCTGGATCGACACGTCGAGCGCCGAGACGGGTTCGTCGCAGATCACCATGTCGGGGCGCAGCGCCAGCGAGCGGGCGATGCCGATCCTCTGTCGTTGCCCGCCCGAGAAGGAGTGCGGGTAGCGGTTGAGATGCCGGCGGTCGAGGCCGACCATCTCGAGGAGCTCGCTCACCATCTCGCGGCGATAGGCGTCGTCGCCGATGCGGTGGATGACCAGCGGCTCGACGAGGATGTCGTAGACGGTCATGCGCGGATTGAGCGAGCCGAACGGATCCTGGAAGATGAATTGCAGCTTGCGCCGGAAGCGCTCGAGCTCCTCGCCCTGAAGCGACAGCACATCGATCTTGCGACCCCAGTCGTCGAACACGATGCGCGAACTGCCGTCGCCCGCGTCGGGCGAAACGCCGCGCATCAGCATCTTGCTGAGCGTGGTCTTGCCGCAGCCCGATTCGCCGACCAGCCCGAGGCATTCGCCGCGCTCGACGTCGAAGGAGACGTCGTTGACCGCGCGCACCGTGCGCGTCGTGCCGCCGCCGATCAGCTGCTCGATCAAGGTGTCGGCCTTGCGGATGGTGAAGGTCTTGCTGACGTGCCGGACCTTGAGGACCGGCGCCTGCGGATTGAAGTTGGGGGTCGACTTGGTCTCCGGCTTCTCCTTGAGGAGATGGCCGGTCGCTGCCTTGATCTCGCGGATCGGCACAAGCCGCTCGCCCGGCTGCATGTCGAAGCGCGGCACGGCATGCAGCAGCGCCTTCAGGTAGGGGTGCTGCGGGTCGGCGAAGATGTCGCGCAGATCGCCCGATTCGACGACCTTGCCGCGATACATCACGACGACGTCGTCGGCGACGTTGGCGACCACGCCGAGATCGTGGGTGATCATCAGCAGCGCCATGCCAAGTTCCTTCTGCAGATCCTTCATGAGGCGCAGGATCTGGGCCTGGATGGTGACGTCGAGCGCGGTCGTCGGCTCGTCGGCGATCAGCAGCGCCGGCCGGCAGACCAGCGCCATGGCGATCATGGCGCGCTGGCGCAGGCCGCCGGACAGCTCGAACGGGTAGGTCCGCAGCGCCCGCTTGGGATCGGGAAAGCCGACCATGCGCAGCATGTCCCGGGTCAGTTCGTCGATCTCGGCGCGGGTGAGCTTGCGGCCGCTCTTGCCGCCGATGTGGCTGCCCGGCTGCGAGCCGTGCAGCTCGACCGCCTCGCCGATCTGGTCGCCGACGGTGTGCAGCGGCGACAGCGAGGTCATCGGCTCCTGGAAGATGATCGAGATCTCGCCGCCGCGGATGGTGCGTATCTCGGGGCCAGCCGGGTCGAGACGGGCGATGTCGATCATGCCGGTCCTGTCGCGCGGATCGTCGAACAGGATGGCGCCGGTCGTGATCCTGGCAGAGCGCGGCAGCAAGCCCATGATCGCCTGGCTGCACACCGACTTGCCCGACCCCGATTCGCCGACCAGCGCGAGCGTGCCGCCCGGCGGCAGCGAGAAGCTCACGTCGTCGACGGCGCGAATGATGCCCTCGTGAACGCCGAACTCGATCGTCAGGTTCTCGACGCGCAGCAGGTCCTTCATGCCACCTTGTCCTGCCCGGTCACCGAAATCCCCATCGATCGCAAGTTCGCCCGCGTCGCCTCGCTCAACTCCAGCCCGGCGGTCTCGGCCGCCTTCGCCGCCCGTTCGACGATATCGTAGAAGCCCTCGAGGGAGGAATCGACCTTTACCACGCGGCCGCCCGCCGAACCGACGGCAAGTTGCATCCAGCCCCCCGTGCGGTCGCGCCTGGTCGAGTAGTAGCTGAGCTTCAGGCGGTCGACGCGGTTCCATTCGACCAGGGTGCCGGCCGGTCCGTCGGCGCACAGCGTGTCGGGGCCGAGGATATAGCGCGTCCGCTGGCGAATCGCGGTGCGCACGAAGAAGAGAGCGAACAGCAGGAAGCCGCCGCCCAGGAGCATGGCCAGCCAGCGATTGACGTCGAGCCCGAGCAACGGCGCGCCGCACAGGACGGCACCGATGGCCGCCCGGCCATAGTCGGCCAACAGCGCCTGCCGCGGATAGCGCAGATCGACCGAACTCACGCCCGCGCCTCCCCCGTCGCGAAAAGTTCACGCGCCGGTCGAATCCGAATGCCCGGCATCGTTGTGGTTCTCGCCCACAGGGACCTTAGGAAATTCCACGCTGGCTCGTCCATCGCAAGATGGTGGCTGAGCACACCCACGGGCTCGGCCGCGCCGGCCCGCGCCGCCGCGAGGGCCGCGACGAGAGCCGAGAGCGCCGCGTCGTCGCCGACAAAGCGACGTCCGCCCTTCCAGTCGATCAGGTCGACATGGGTATTGACCTGGCGCAGGCCGCGCACCGGTTCGAAGCGGCGCACGGCACCGAAGGTCGACAGGCCGCGAAAGCCGATCTCCGGCAGGGCCGGAACCAGCGCCGGGGCGATGCGGTTCCAGGGCGGCACCAGTACAGCAAGAGCGCGGGCCGGGAAGAGCCGCTCGAGCGCCAGCCATCCCGTGCCCAGTTCGCCCAACACAATCATGGCCGGCCGCTCGGGGCCGAGCTCGATCTTCCTGGCCGGCGGCACGGCATGGTCGAGATGGGCGTAGCCGTGCTGCAGCAGATCGACGTCGGCTTCCTCCGCGAGACGCCGGGCCAGCGCATCGGTCGCAAGCGACGGCACGACCGCGAGCGCGAGCGGCACGCCCGTATCGCGGCGCAGCGCCAGCAGCCGATCGAGGGCGGGTGTCGCCTCGACCGCGTCGTCGTCGCGCCACCACAGCTCGGCGACGCGGCCCATCTCCCGCCAGCGCGCGATCTCGTCGTCCAGGCGCTGCCAGCCAGTCATGACAGATGCCGTCGCAGGATCTCGGCGGTTGCCGTGGCGCCGCCGAGGTCGAAGGCGGGGAACGAGCGCAGCGACGGACCGCCGAGCGCGCTGCGGATGCCGGCCGCGAGGCTTTCACCGGTGAGCGGCTGGCGCGAGACGACGGCGACGAGCCCGCGTTCGGCGAGCAACTCGGCGCGGTCGAGCTGTTCGGTCTCGCGCTCGGAAGCGAACGGCACCAGCACGGCGCGATCGGCGCAGCACAGCGTCTCGACGACGGTGTTGTAGCCTGCCTGCGAGATTGACAGGCAGGCGTTCCTGAGCAGCCCCCGGAAATCCGGACGCGCCGGTTCGACGACGATGCCGGGATCGGCCGGCAGGGCGGCACGGGCCGCCGCCGGCAGGTTGTCGCCGACCAGGAGCCGCCAGCGCCGGTCGCCGAGCGGGCCGATCGACCGCGCCTCGACCGCGGCGTCGAGCAACGGCCGGCCCACCGCGCCACCGCCGGCTGAGACGACGACATCGCCCCTGCCCTCCTCGATCGTCGCGGCCGCGCCGTCGGCCTCGGCGACGTATCCGGTGTAGACGGCGCGATCCCTGATGCCGGCCCAACCGGCGAAGCTTCGCTCGAAGGGCACGAGACGGGGGTCGCCATGGACGAGCGCGAGATCGAAGGAGCGGAAAAGCTCGAGCGTCTGGGCGACGCGCTCGGCCGACATCGTGCGGCGCACCACGTCGCGCACCGACGCCACGAGCAGCGGCCGCGGACGAAGGGCGCGGGCTGCCTCCAGCAGCGGCAGCAGCTCGAAGCGCAGCTGCGTGCGGCCGAAGGGGAACTGCTCGGTGACGAGGATGGCGGGAGATTCGGCGCGCAGGAGCTCCAGCAGCTCGCGCGTGCGTGCCGCCTTGAACGTCTCGTCGAGCGGCGTGCCGTCGAGCCGGGACAACTCGCGCAATCCTTCGTCGCGCGCGCGCAGCGGCGGCAGCTGGTGCAAGCGCGCCCTCCCGAGATCGAGGGCGAGCGGCGCCCCGCCCGACACCAGGAGCACGTCGAAGCCGGCCGAGGCGAGGGCGCGCGCCAGGGTGGCGGCGCGCCTGACATGGCCTATTCCCAGCAGGTGCTGGACGTAGAAGAAGACGCGCGGTTTCACGGCGCGGCTTCCAGCGGCAGGTTCGGCAGGTCGAGCGCGACGGTGCCGTCGCGGCGCGCGACGAAGACGTGAAGCGCGCGCCAGTCGAGCTTGACGGGTTGGCGGCCTGTCATGTCCCAGCCGGTCGCCAGGGCCAGCACGGCGCGCAGCACGGCCTTGTGGACCACGGCCACCGCGTGCTCGCCCGATGCGGCCCGTTCGGCCATCCAGCCGCCGACGCGCTCCATCACCTGGCGGGGCGATTCGCCGCCCGGCGGATGGAAGTCGAGGCCGAGTCGCTCGGCGGCGATGAACGATTCGCCGAGCGCCGCGCGCAGCTCGGCGACGCTGCGGCCCTCCCATATGCCGAAGCTCATCTCGCGCAGCCGCGATTCGATCGTGACGGGCACGTCGGGCCGCAGCAGCTCGGCGGTGCGCCGCGCACGCTGCAACGGACTGCACCAGCGCCGCCAGCCCGCGGCCGGCAGCGGCAGGCGCCAGGAACGCGCCAGCGCCTCGCCCCGCGCGTTGAGCGGCGTGTCGGTCATGCCCTGCAGCCGACCCGCTTCGTTCCAATCGGTCGGCGCATGACGCATGAGGGCCAGGCGCACCGTCACGCGAATGCTCCCAAGGCCGCCGCCAGGGCACGGGCCGCGACCGATTCGGAATGATGCGCGCGCACGCGGCGCGCGGCGGCCAAACCCATCTCGCGGCGCAAGAGCGGGTCGTCGAGCAGGCGCCGTGTGGCCCGCTCGAACGCCGCGACGTCGCCCGGCGGGACGAGGATTCCGGTCGTGCCGTCGGCCACCACGGCGGGCACGCCGCCGGAGCGGCCGGCCACGACCGGCAGGCCGCAGGCCTGCGCCTCGAGAAAGGCCATGCCGTAGGCCTCGTTGATCGCCGGCCACAGATAGATGTCGGCGGCGCCGTAGAGAGCCGGCAGGGCCGCGCGCGCGGCGACGCCGTGGAATCTCACGCGATCACCAAGACACGCCATCGCCGCCTCGACCTGCCCCCGCGCCGGTCCATCGCCGACGACGGCCAGCCGCCACGACCGGTCGAGCAGTCGCGCCAGCGCCTGGGCGAGGACGCGATAGGATTCGAGCTTGTCGCGCGCGCGCATCATGCCGACGGCGAGCAGCACCGGCGGATCGTTCGCGCCGTGCGGGGCCGCCAGGAATGGCGCGGTGTCGACGAAAGGCGGCAGCCAGCGCTGGCGGGCGCCGACGCGCAGGCGCGAGCGCACGCCGGCGACGTCGCGGGGGTTCACCGTCAGCACCAGGTCGGCAGCCGCCAGGGCGCGCTCGGCGCCGCGATGGCCGAGCCGCGTCGTGCCCTGCGCCCGGCGGAGCGAATGCGACGCCTCGGCAAGCACATAGGGCACGCCCGTCGCACGGCTCACAATCGGACCCAGCCAATCGGGCTTGCGGTAGTAGGAGTGGTAGGTGAACCAGAGATCGAAGCGCTCGGGATGACGCGGCGGCAGAGCCCGCCATCGCTCGACCAGATGCCGCGCCTGGACGCGCGCGCGCCGCTCGTGGGCGAGCTGCTCGGCCGGCGACGGCACGCCGGCGGGCACGCGGCTGGACGGCGGCATCACCACGCGATGGCCGAGCCGCGCGAGCAGCCGCAACAAGCCCCGCGCCATCTCGCGATCGCCCGACGGCACCGGATGATCGGGCGGCTTGAGCGGCGTGTGGAACAAAATACGCATGTCTCCGTCCTGCTCCTCCCCCCGCTAGGGCAAGAGGTGGGGAGAGGAAATAAAGAGGGAGCTACTCCGCCGCACGGGCCTCCGGGGTCTCGATCTGGGGCGCGAGCTCGGCGGCACGCGGCTGGCCGAGGGCGCGGGCGATCCAGTCGACGCCGGCTTCGTAGGAGAAGCGCGTGCGCACGATCTCGTTGGCGCGCGCGCCGAAGCGCAACCGGAGTTCGGGATTGCGGGCGAGCGTCTCCAGCGCGACCGCGAGCTGGCCGGGCGACGCCGGATCGGCCAGCAGGCCGTTGTCGTTGTCGGCGATGAACTCGCCGATCGCCGCCGAACGCGTGGAGACGATCGCCATGTGCTGGTAACCGGCCTCCTGCAGGACGTTCGGCATGCCCTCGCGATCGCCGTCGTCGGCCGTCTTGCTGGCAAGCACGAAGATGTCGGCGCGCTTGTAGGCGGCGAAGACCTCGGCCTGCGGCCTGGCGCCGTGCCAGGTGCAACGCTCGGCGATGCCGAGCCCGGCCGCCATTTCCTCGAACGAATCGCCCAGCACGCCGGCGCCGATATGCTCGAAGCGCCAGTGCAGGTCCTTGGGCAGGTGCGCGAGGGCCTGAAGCAGATCGTCGTAGCCCTTCTTGGCGACCCGGCGGCCGACCGAGAGGATCACCACAGGATCGGCGGGATCGGAGCCATCGCGTCGCGACCGCGCCCCGGGCCCGGAGACAGGCGGCGGCGGCGGCAGGTTGGCGAGATCGAGGCCGTGATAGACGAGGCGCAGCCGCCCTCGGTCGGAAACCAGCTCGTTCAGGCGGCCGAGGCCGTAGCGCGTGCAGGTAATCAGCCAGTCGACGTCGGCGAGCTTGTCGCGCAGCTCCCACTCCTGGCTGGTCCAGATATCCTTGGCATGCGCCGAAGCGCTCCACGGCAGGCCGCGCATGAGCGCCGCATAGCGTGTCGCCGATGCCGGCGTATGGATGAAGTGGGCATACATGCGCTCGATGCCGCGAGGCATCTCGGCCGCCAGCACCAGGCCCTGACCGAAGCGCCTGACGCGGTTGGGCGTGCGGTCGCGCCACAGGTCCTTCAGGAAGCGGGCGCGCGCCGTGCGATAGCCGGGCAGCCGGCGCGCCTTCCACCATGCCTTGAGCACACGAAGCGGATCGTTCTTGAGATATTCCGGCAGGTAGACGATCGGTGCCTTGACCCGCGCATGGACGGGATGGATCGCGGGATCGGTCGGCAGGCGCAGCGAATAGATGACGAGCTTCAGTCCGCGCGCCTCCAGCCCGGCCATCTCCTGGGCGATGAAGGTTTCCGACAGGCGTGGCCAGCACTTCACCACCACGGCGATGCGGGCGTCATTTCCATCCGACATGAAACACCGAACTCTATTGAGACTGTTGGCTTCAGACCCGTGCCGCGACCGGACGCTCGACCGACGCCGGCCCACGGTGCGGATGGGCGATGGCGCGCCCGACGAGACGGCAGACGTTGGGCAGGCCGTCGAGCAGCCCAGGCACGATCGCGTCGCTCGGCAGGCCCTGCTGCGGCAGCTGGCGCAAGGCCGTCGCCATGACGTGCGGATCGCGGCCGCGCTCGGGATCGAGCATATCGACGAGGCCGGCATCGCGCGCCGCCTCCGCGCGGATGAACTGCTCGAGCCGCGGCCGCGTGCGCGGCACGATCACGGCCTTCTTGTCGAACGACAGGATCTCGCAGAACGTGTTGTAGCCGCCCATCGAGACGACGCCGACGGCGCGGTCCATCAGCGCGCCGAGATGGTTGGTGAAGGTGAGCGTGCGGATGTGGGGAAACCTCGCCGCGCGTTCCCTGAACCCCTCGCGCGCCGCCGCCGACATGAACGGGCCGAACACGACGACGGCGCCATAGGGAATGTTCGCATCGGCCTCGTAGGCCCGCAGCACCCAGTCGATCAGATCCTCGCCGTCGCCGCCGCCGCCGGCGGTGACGAGCACGAAGGGAGCGTCGCTCTCCTCGAGCTCGTGCGGGATGTCGGCATGCTGCGGCAGGTCGCGCCTGAGATAGCCCGTGTAGACGGTCTTGTGGGTCACCGACGGCGGCAGATCGATGCCCACCATGGGATTGCACAGATGCGGCAGGCCATAGACCCAGACCTCGTCGTAGAGGTCGCGCAACGCCGGAACGACGTGCTTGCGCTGCCACTCCGCCGCCAGGGCGGCGGGATCGTCCATCACGTCGCGCAGGCCCATGACCAGCGGCGTGCCGCGCGACTTCAGCAGCTCGAGGGTCGGCAGGACCTCGCCACGCAGGCCGAGCGGCTCCTTGTCGACGATGAACAGATCGGGCCTGTAGATATCGGCGGTGTCGCGGATGATCCGGGTGCGGATCTCCAGGGTGTGCTCGACGCCGACCCGCAGATTGGCCGAGTCGTACTCGCCGCTCAGCTGCTTGACCACGCCCGGGATGCGCACGAAATCGATCCCGGACCGGAATTCGTAGGAGCCGATGACCGGCGAGCCCGAAATGATCAGGACCGAGATCGAGCTGTCGGCGCCGACGATGGCATTGGCGATGGTGCGGCAGCGGCTGACATGGCCGAGCCCGAACGAGTCATGGCTGTACAGCAGCACACGTTTAGGCCGGCCGCTCGCGGGCATTAAGTCTTCTCTCCCCCTTGCCGAGGGCCGCTCCCGCCCCGACCGGTATAATGCGGCCGACTATGCCATAACGGGCAAGCCGCGCGAAAGCCCGGCCCCGATTGCAAAAAATCTAATGTAATCAATGGGCTGATCGAATATAGGTGGCTCGGGGGGAACCGCGGATTCCGATGGAACGCAAGCTCTTCGTCTACATCTGGCGGCACAGCAAACCCGAGCAGCTGGTCATCCTCCTGCTCGTCGTGCTGTCGCAGCTCTTCTATTTCGTCTCGCTCGAGGTGCCGAAGAAGATCGTCAATAACGGCATCACCGGCAACGCCTTCAAGGAGACGCCGACCATCAGGCTGGGGACGTTCGACCTGCCGCAGTTCCTGGGGGGCGGCCGGCTGTTCGACGGCTTCACGGTCGACCAGCTCCACTACCTGGTCGTCATGAGCTTCGTCTTCCTGGGCGCTGTGATCGTCAACGGCCAGTTCCGCCGCAGCATCAATACCCAGAAGGGCCGCATGGGCGAGCGCATGCTGCGTCGCCTGCGCTACGAGCTTTACGACCGCATCCTGCGCTTCCCGCCGACGCACTTCCGCAAGGTCAAGCAGGCCGAGCTGGCCACCATGATCAAGGACGAGGTCGAGCCGCTCGGCGGCTTCATCGGCGACGCCTACGTGGCGCCGATGTTCCTCGGCGGCCAGGCGCTGACGGCCATCATCTTCATCATGCTGCAGAACTGGATCCTGGGCATCGTTGTGATCGTGCTGCTCGGGGTGCAGATGGCGATCATCCCGCGCCTGCGCCGGCCGGTGCTGGCGCTCGGCCGCCAACGCCAGATCTCGGCCCGCCTGCTCGCCGGCCGCATCGCCGAGACGGCCGATGGCGTCAACGAGATCCACGTTCACGGCGCGGCGAACTACGAGCGGGCCGACATCTCGGAGCGGCTCGGCCACATCTTCCGGATCCGCTTCGAGCTCTACAACAAGAAGTTCATCGCCAAGTTCTGGAACAACTTCCTGTCGCAGTTCACGCCGTTCTCGATCTACCTGCTGGGCGGCTATTTCGCGATCACGGGGCATATGGATGTCGGCGCCGTGGTGGGTGTGTTGTTGGCCTACAAGGACCTGCCGTCGCCGATCAAGGAACTGATCGACTGGGACCAGCAGCGCCAGGACGTTCAGATCAAGTACGAGCAGGTCATCGACCAGTTTCAGCCCGAGGGCATGATGCCGCCGGAGCTGCAGGCGCTGCCGGACGGCCCCACCCCGCACATCGGCAAGGAGATGGCGCTGACCGGCGTCACCGTTTCGGAGGACGGCCGTATCAAGCTGCTCGACAGCGTCACGCTCAACCTGCCGACCTCGGGGACGTTGGCGGTGATCGGCTCGGCCGGCTCCGGCAAGGACGTGCTGGGCCACGTGATCGCGCGCCTGACCATGCCGACCGGAGGGTCGATCAAGGTCGACGGCCAGGACTTCTTCCAGCTGCCCGAGTATCTGCTCGGCGCCCGTCTGGCCTATATCGGGCAGGAGACCTATCTGTTCCCGCTGTCGGTGCGGGACAACCTGCTGTTCGGCCTCAAGCACCGGCCGGTGCGCCCCGCCACCTACGACGAGGCCACGCGCGCGGTGCGCGAGAAGTTCTGGCAGGAAGCGGCGCGGGCCGGCAATCCCGCGCTCGATCCCAATGCCGACTGGGTCGACTACGAGCTGGCCGGCGCGAGCGGGCCGGTCGACCTGCTGCCGTGCATCGCGCGCGCGCTCAAGCAGGTCGAGCTCGACGAAGACATCTACGGCCTCGGCCTGCGCGGCGCGATCGACGCCGCCAAACGGCCCGACCTCGCGGAGAAGATCCTCGAGGCCCGCCGCGAACTGCACGAGCGGTTGCAGGATCCGGCCTATGCCGGGCTGATCGAACCGTTCAACGCCGATCGCTACAACAAGAACCTGTCGGTGGCCGAGAACCTGCTGTTCGGCACGCCGGTCGGCGCCGGTCTCGACGGCGACAACCTCGCCGCGGCGCCCTACATGCAATCGGTGCTGCGCGAGAACGGCCTCGACCAGGACCTGCTGCGCATGGGCCTGAGCATCGCGGAAACCATGGTCGAACTGTTCTCCGGCCTGTCGCCCGACAATCCGCTGTTCGAGCAGTACAGCTTCATCTCGGCCGAGGAACTGCCCAACGTCCGGCTGCTCCTGCAGCGTCTGGGCGGCAAGGGCGCCGAGGCCGTGCCGGAAGGCGACCGCGCGCGACTGATGACCCTGCCGCTGCGCTACATCGAGGCCCGCCATCGCCTCGGCCTGATCGATTCGGCCATGGAAGAGCGGCTACTGGCAGCCCGCCGGACCTTCGCCGCCGGCCTGCCGCAGGCGCTGCGCGGCGCCGTCGAGTTCTACGATTTCGAGAAGTACAACAGCGCCGCCACCCTTCAGGACAATATCCTCTTCGGCCGTGTGGTCTATGGCCAGGCGCAAGCCGACACTCGTGTCGGTACCTTGATCGCCGAAGTGCTCAACGAGCTCGCCTTGCGCGACGCCGTGATCGATGTCGGTCTCGACTACAATGTCGGCGTCGCCGGCAAGCGCCTGCCGGCGACCCAGCGCCAGAAGCTCGGTATCGCGCGCGCCCTGCTCAAGCAGCCCGACCTGCTCGTCGTCAACGAAGCGGTGGCGGTGTTCGACGGCCGCACGCAGGATCGCATCCGCGACAATATTCTCGCTGCCGCCGGCGGGCGCGGCGTGGTCTGGATCGCCAACCGGCCGGCCCAGTCGGAACCGTTCCAGCGGGTGGTCGTAATGCAGGGTGGCCGCGTGGTTGCCCAAGGATCGCCGCAGGAGCTGGCGGCAAAAGGCGGACTCTATGCCGAACTCATGGCATCAGCCTAAGGGACAGTGGAGGGCGCGATGAACCTCAACGAGGAAGTCGAGATCCTGAAGGGCGTTCCGATCTTCTCCAAGATCGAGCCGGCGCGGCTCAAGCTGCTGGCCTTCACCGGCGAGCGTCTCAATTTCGGCGCCGGCCAGGAGGTCTGCCACCAGGGCGAACCCGGCGACGCCATGTATGTCATCCTGGGCGGCATCGCCGACGTGCTGATCGACACGCCGGCCGGCCAGCTGCTGGTCGCCCAGCTCAAGAAGAACGCCTTCTTCGGCGAAACCGCCATCCTGTGCGATGCGCCGCGCAACGCCACGATCAAGGCCAACGAGTCGCTGAGCACGCTGAAAATTTCCAAGGACATGTTCTATCGCCTGGTGACGGAGTTTCCCGCCATGGCCATCGAGATGATGCGCGAACTGGCCCATCGCGTCGAAGACACCAACCAGAAGCTGCGGGCGGCGACGCGGGCGCACTGATCGCATCGCATGAGTCGCCTCGACAGCTTCATCGCGCGCATGCAGGCGCAGCGCGACTGCCTGAATTTCCTCAAGCCGCATGTCGACCGGATGCCCGGTCCGATCGTCGACGTCGGGCTGGGCAACGGACGCACCTACGATCATCTGCGCGAACTGTTCCCCCGGCGCGACATCTATGTCTTCGAGCGCAAGGTCGCCGCCCATCCCGACTGCATCCCGCCGGCCGACCGGCTGTTCCTCGGCGAAGCGCAGGAGACCATTCCGGCGGCGGCTCAGCGGCTCGGCGCAACGGCGGCGCTGGTCCACACCGATCTCGGCACCGGCGATCACGAGGCCAACATGGCGATGGCGGGATGGCTCGGCCCCGCGCTCGACCTGCTGGTCCGCCCTCAGGGCTTCGTCGTCGCCAACCAGCCCCTCGCCGTCTCACGCTGGTCCCGTCTGGCCGATCCTCCGGGCGTGGCCCGCGACCGCTATTTCCTCTACCGCGCCGGCTGGCCGACGCGCGTCACCGAGCCGCCGACGCGGATGCGGCAGGCTTAACCCCGTCCGAACAGCCGGACGAGCACCAGCAACACCACCGCGCCGACCACCGAACCGATGAAACCGGCGGCCTCGCCGGCCCTGTACAGGCCGAGCGCTTGCCCGCCATAGGTCGCCAACACCGATCCGACGATGCCAACGGCGATGGTGACGATGATGCCGCGCGGATTGGGGCCGGGCGTGACCAGGCGCGCCACCAGGCCGACCAGCAATCCGATCGCGATCATGCCGAGAATTTCCATGCGGCTCTCCCGTCAGACGTCGAAGGTCGCCATCACCGGCACGTGGTCCGACGCCAAGTCCCAATCGCGCAGATCCTTGTCGATGCGATGGCTGCGAATGGCACCCGACAGCGCCGGCGAGGCGAGGATGTGGTCGAGGCGCCGCCCGCGGTCGGACTTGCGCCAGTCGGTGTTGCGATAGCTCCACCAGGAATAGAGCTTTTGGCTCGCCGGTACGAAACGACGCGGCACGTCGATCCAGTCGAGCGCCGCCATCAGGCGGCCGAACAGCTCGACCTCGACCGGCGTATGCGAGACGACCTTGAGCAGCTGCTTGTGGCTCCACACGTCGTGCTCGAGCGGCGCGACGTTGAGGTCGCCGACGGCGATGCGGCGGCGCCCCCTGCGGGCGCGCGCCGCCGGTCGCCGGGCCGCGAACCACTCCGCCATCTCCCGATAGAAATCGAGCTTGTGAGCGAACTTGGCGTTCTGGACGGGGTCGGCAATGTCGCCGCCGGCCGGGATGTAGAGATTGTCGAGCAGGATCGGGTCCGACCCGACGGCGAGCGCGACCTCGATGTGCCGGCAATCCTCCTTGCCGCACCGGTGATGGATGTTCCGGGCGCTGAACGGCACCTTCGAGAGGATGGCGAGACCGTTGTAGGACTTCATGCCCTGGACCAGCCGGTGCCTGTAGCCCAGCGCCTCGAACGCCATGTGGGGAAAGAACTCGTCGGGGCACTTGGTTTCCTGCAGGCAGAGCACGTCGGGCTTCCGCATCCTCAGATAGCGTTCGACGTTGGCAATGCGCAGACGCACCGAGTTGATGTTCCACGTGGCGACGGCGAGACTCATGCGCCGGCAACTATAGACGATTTCGTCCGCGGCGGCGGGGTTTCGGCGGGCGCGGCGCCTGTCGTCAGACCAGCGTGCAGGTCACCGTACCGCAGCCGTCGACGAAGCCCGCGAGCGTGTCGCCCTTGACCACCGCGGCGACGCCGTCGGGCGTGCCCGTGTAGATCAGGTCGCCGGCGGCGAGCGCGACGAGGCCGGAGAGATAGGAAATCGTTTCCGGCACGTTCCAGATCATGGCGTCGAGGTCGGACTTCTGCCGGGTCTTGCCGTTCACGTCGAGCTGAATCGTGCCCTTCGTGGGGTGTCCGACCAGGGCCACGGGATAGATCTCGCCGATCGGCGCGGACTGATCGAAGCCCTTGCCCATGTCCCACGGCCGCCCCATGTCCTTGGCTTGGTTCTGCAGGTCGCGCCGCGTCATGTCGAGACCGACGCCGTAGCCGTAGACATGCTCGAGCGCCTTCTCGACCGGAATGTCGCGGCCGCCGGACTTCATTGCGACGACCAGCTCCATCTCGTGATGCAGGTTCTTGGTCGCCGACGGGTAGGCGACCTTCGTGGGGTTTCCGGGATCGGCGCAGACGACGACGGCGTCGGCCGGCTTGGTGAAGAAAAAGGGCGGCTCGCGATCGGGATCGTGGCCCATCTCGCGGGCATGGGCGGCATAGTTGCGGCCGACGCAGAAGATGCGCCGGACGGGGAACAGATCCCTGCTGCCGTGGACCGGAACGCCGACCGTGGCGGGCGGCGTGACGACGTAGGCCATCTCTTTACTCCCTCGAAGGCGTGCCTTTATGAAGGGCACTGGAGTTTCAGGCAATGTCCGACCCGAACGTTCTGATCGTGCAGGCCGATTCCGCCGACTCGGCGCTCGCCTGGGCAAGTCTTGGCGGGCATCGCTGGCGCTGCGTCGTGGGCGCCGGCGGCCTGCGCGAGGACAAGGTCGAGGGCGACGGCGCCACCCCGGTCGGCGAGTTTCCGCTGCGCCGAATCTATTTCCGCAACGATCGGCTGGTGCTGCCCAAGGTCGCCCTGCCGGCGCGGCCGATCAGCAAACATGACGGCTGGTGCGACGATCCGCGCGCGCCGGCCTACAACCGCCTCGTCCGCGTCCCCAACGACTGGAGCCACGAGAGGATGTGGCGCGAGGACGGGCTCTACGATCTGCTCGTCGTGGTCGGCTACAACGACGATCCGCCCGAGGGCGAATGGGGCAGCGCGATCTTCCTCCACATCGCGCGCGACGATATGAGTCCGACGCGCGGCTGCGTCGCCTTCGCGCGCGACGACCTGCTGGAACTGGTGACGCTGATCGACCGTCGAACCAGGTTGCGCCTGCTGTCATTGTCGGCGGTGGAGACCAAGCCGTCGTCCGCCGATCGCGACGAAGACATGAAGCAGTTCGAGGATTTCGACGAGCGCGACTGGTAGAGGGCCGGCTCAGCCGACCATCCTGCCGATCGTGCGTGCGGTATAGTCCACCAGGGGAATGATCCGCGCGTAGTTGAGGCGCGTCGGGCCGATCACGCCGATCGCGCCGAGAATGCGTTCCTGCGAATCGCGAAACGGGGCGACGACCATCGAGCAGCCCGTGTTGGCGAACAGCGGATTGTCGGCCCCGATGAAGATCTGGACACCCTCGCCGGCGTTGGCAAGTTCGAGCAGCCGCGCAAAGCTCTCGCCGCGTTCGAGCGCGTCGAACAGGATGCGCACCCGCTCCAGATCCTCGATCGCGGTGATGTCCTCGAGCAGGCGCGCCTGGCCGCGCACGATCAGGGCGCTGCCGGGCTCCCCGGCCCACGTTGCCATGCCCGATTCGATCACCCTGGCGGTGAGATCGTTCAGTTCGGCGCGCTTGAGCTTGAGGTCTTCCAGGATCAGCCGCCGCGCATCGTCGAACGTGCGGCCGATCAGACGCGAGTTCAAATAGTTGGTGGCTTCGACCAGCACCGACGCGGGCATTCCCAAAGGAACGTCGATCAGCCGGTTCTCGACATGCCCGTTCTGAGTGACGGTGACGACAAGGGCGCGGCCGGGCCCGAGATGGACGAATTCAATGTGCTTCAGCGGCTGTTCGCTCTTGGGCGCCATGACGACGCCCGCGCAGCGCGACAGGCCCGACAGGAGTGTCGTGGCCTGTTCCAGCGCCTCGTTCATGCTGCGCCCGACAGCGGCGCAACGCGCCTCGATGCTCTCGCGCTCCTCTTCCGTGACGTTGCCGACCTCGAGCAGACCGTTCACGAACAGGCGCAAGCCGGCCTCGGTGGGCAGACGGCCCGCCGAGGTGTGGGGCGAGTAAAGCAGGCCGAGATCCTGCAGATCGGCCATGATGTTGCGGATCGTCGCCGGCGAAAGCACCTCGGCGATCTTGCGCGTCAGGGCGCGCGATCCGACCGGCTCGCCGGTCTCCACGTAACTCTCGACGACGTGGCGCAGCACGTCGCGCGCGCGATTGCTCAGTTCCGTCACCGAGGCAGTCTGCCGCTGTCCCGAGGGGGCCTCGGCCAGCACACCTCCCGGCAACCCTAGACGATGAATGGCCATGCGAAAAATGTAGGTAGTGCAGGCATCTGGGTCAACGCGGTCGCTCGCGCCCGACGACCGCTTCGTGATAATAATCCGCCATCGTGTTCCTTCGAGGATATCGCTTCGAGCATCCCAGGACGGAAAAAAGCATCACCATCCGCGGCTGGTCGTACCTGTGGGCCGGCCTGTTCGGCGCGGCTTACGTCTGGTGGATCGGCTTCGGCAGCGTCTGGTATGCGCTGCTCCTGAACGTCGCCTACGGCGCGGCGTTCCTGTCGATCGTCGCCGTCACGTCGTTCATCGCCGCCAAGACGCAGTTTCTTGTCTTGCTGGTGCTCGTACCCGGCGTGATCCTCGTCCAGGGCATGGCCATGATCTCGATCATCCGGATCGGCTTCCGACGCCGCGGCTGGATGTCCAGCATGGCCTGAGGCCGGTGCAAAGCCGCCTTGTGGCGGGGCCGGCGATTGGTCATAAGCCCAATCCCATCCGCCCAGGAGACAAGACATGCGCCCGTCCGGCCGCGCCCCAGACCAGCTTCGCCCGATCTCGCTCGACCCGGGATTCTCCCGCTATGCAGAGGGGTCCTGCCTGGTGCGATTTGGCGAGACCCACGTCCTGTGCACGGCTTCCGTGGACGAGAAAGTACCGCCCTGGATGCGCAATACGAGCCGCGGCTGGGTCACTGCCGAGTACGGAATGCTGCCGCGCTCCACCCATACACGCACCGACCGGGAAGCCTCGCGTGGCAAGCAGTCGGGGCGCACCCAGGAGATCCAGCGACTGATCGGCCGCTCCATGCGTGCCGTGGTGAGCCTGCCCGCCATGGGCGAGCGTCAGATCAACATCGACTGTGACGTACTGCAGGCCGACGGCGGCACCCGCACGGCCAGCATCACCGGCGCCTGGGTGGCCCTGCATTTCGCCTTCGAGCGCCTGATCAAGGACGGCAAGATTTCGGCCAACCCGATCACCGGTCAGGTCGCCGCGGTATCGTGCGGCCTGTGGCAGGGCACGCCCGTTCTCGACCTCGACTATGCGGAGGACTCGACGGCCCATGCCGACGCCAATTTCGTGCTGACGGGAAGCGG
This sequence comes from Enhydrobacter sp., assembly GCA_025808875.1. Classification (NCBI taxonomy): domain Bacteria; kingdom Pseudomonadati; phylum Pseudomonadota; class Alphaproteobacteria; order Hyphomicrobiales; genus Enhydrobacter; species Enhydrobacter sp. The sequence continues at coordinate 4,650,063 of CP075528.1, forward strand.
CGGCATCGTCGAGGTCCAGGGTACGGCCGAGCAGGAGCCGTTCTCCGAGCCGCAGTTCGTCGAACTCATGGAACTCGCCAAGAAGGGCGTCGCCGAGCTGACGCGACTGCAGCGTCAGGCGATCGGCAAGACGGGCTGATGACGCGCCGCTTCGTCGGCTCCAGGCTCGTCGTCGCCACCCACAATCGCGGCAAGGCGGACGAGATCCGAACCATGCTTGCGCCGTACGGCGTCGAGATCGTTTCAGCGGCCGACCTCGGTCTTCCCGCGCCCGCCGAGACAGGCGCGACCTTCGAAGAGAATGCCACAGTGAAGGCGCTCGCGGCGACCCGCGCTTCGGGGCTGCCCGCGCTGGCCGACGATTCCGGATTAGGCGTCGCCGCACTCGATGGCCAACCGGGCCTCTATACGGCTGATTGGGAGGGCCCGTCGCGCGACGCCATGGTGGGTATGCGACGCATCCAGGACGAGCTGCGCCAGCGCAACGTGCCGGATACCGACGACGCGCGCGCAGCGACGTTCCAGTGCGTCCTGGCCCTGGCCTGGCCCGACGGGCACGTGGAGCTGGCGCACGGCACGCTCGACGGGCGTATCGTCTGGCCGCCGCGCGGATCGGGCGGCCATGGTTACGATCCCTGCTTTCAGCCTCGCGGCGAGAGGCGCACGACGGCCGAGATGAGCGATGCCGAGAAGAACGCGATCAGCCACCGCGGCCGCGCCTTTCGGATGCTGGTCGAGGCCTGTTTCCGATGACCGCGCCGCTCGGCGTCTACTTTCATTGGCCGTTCTGCAAGTCGAAGTGCCCCTATTGCGACTTCAATTCCCATGTCCGCGAAAACGTCGACCAGGGCCGTTGGCGCCAAGCACTGCTGCTCGAACTGGAGCACGCCGCGCGCGAGGCGCCGGAGCGACGGGTCGAGTCCATCTTCTTCGGCGGCGGGACGCCGTCGCTCATGGAACCCGATACGGTGGCCGCCCTGATCGAGCGTGTGCGGGCGCTGTGGGAGATCGCACCCGATCTCGAGATCACACTGGAGGCGAACCCCACATCGGTCGAGCGAGGCCGCTTCGCCCGACTGGCCGAGGCGGGCGTCAACCGGGTCTCGTTGGGCATCCAGGCTCTCGACCCCGAGGCATTGCGCTTTCTCGGCCGCGAACATTCCGTCGGGGAAGCTCTGGCGGCATTGACCGCCGCACAAGAACATTTCCGCCGCTTCTCGTTCGATCTGATCTATGCGCGACCGGGGCAGTCCGTGGCGGCGTGGCGGGACGAACTCCAGCGCGCGCTGGCCCAGGCCGGCGAGCACCTGTCGCTCTACCAGTTGACGATCGAGCGCGGCACGCGTTTCTTCGCAGAGCATGCGCGGGGGGGCTTCGCCTTGCCGCAGGAAGACGAAGCTGCCGGCATGTTCGAGCTGACACAGGAGTTGATGGAGGCGGCTGGATTGCCTGCCTACGAGATCTCCAACCACGCGCGGCCAGGCGCGGCGTGCCGCCACAATCTGATCTACTGGCGGTACCAGGACTACGTGGGCATCGGTCCCGGCGCCCACGGCCGCTTCGCCGTTGCCTCCGGCAAGTCGGCGACGCGGCGCCTCAGCGGCCCGGAAGCCTGGCTGGCCGCTGTCGAGAGCGCCGGACACGGCACCGTCGAAACGGCGCCGGTGTCGGGCCGGGCCATGGTGGAGGAGGCGTTGATGATGGGCCTGCGACTAAGCGACGGCATCGAGCGGGCCGCCTTCGTCGCCGTTACCGGTTGCGACCCCGTCGAAGCCGTCGGCGAGCCCAGGCTCGCCCCGCTCGTGAAGGCCGGATTCATCGAAATCGATGGCTCGCATCTGCGGGCCACGTCGGCGGGGCGTCAGCGCCTCAACGCGTTGGTGGAGCGGCTGGTGACATGAGGCGTGCCGCAGTCCTGGTGCTGCTGCTTGCCCTGTGCGGGGTCGCCGAGGCCCAGCAGAAAAAGCCGGCGCCCGCTCCCAGTCCGCCCAGGTCGGCGTTTCCGCCGCCAGCGTTCCGCATCACCGTCGCGACCGAAGCCGCGTATCCGCCGTTCAACTATCTGGATCGCAAAGGCCTGCCGGCCGGGTTCGAGATGGAAGTCGCGCAAGAGGCCTGTCAGCGCATCAAGGCCGAGTGCGAGTTCGTCGTCTATCCTTGGGACGATCTGGTGCCGGGCCTGCTCGACAAGAAGTTCGACGTCATCATGTCGTCGCTCGAGGTGACGCCGGAGCGGCGCAAGCGGCTCGGCCTGACGCGCCGCTACTATCTTTCGCCCGGCGCCTTCGTCGCGCACAAGGGGGCGCCGTTCGACGGTCCGCCGTCGCTGCTGCGTGGCCGCAAGATCGGCGTGCAGCGCGACTCCATGCATGCCGACTGGGTCGACAAGAGCTTTCGTCGCTCCGCCCAGATCAGGCGTTTCCCGAGCGTTGCCGATGCGCTGCGGGCCCTCGCCGCGGACGAGATCGATGCGGTGTTCGGCGACAAGGTCGAGCTCTGGACGTGGACGCAGACGCCGGACGCCGCCTGCTGCGCCCTGATCGGCCAGGACATAAAGGACAACCAGACGCTCGGCGTCGGCGTCTCGGCCGGGCTTCGGCGCGAGGACGTCAAGTTGCGCGAGGCCCTCAACAAGGCGCTCGGCGACATGACCGGCGACGGGACCTTGAAGAAGCTGAACGAGAAGTATTTTCCGTTCCCGCTGAACTGAGCTGACTTGGCCTCAGGCGGTACTGATCGCGGTGAAGGCTTCGAAAGCGTCCTCCACCAAACTGACGTGATGGAGCATCGCGGTGTGGGCGGCGGACGCGTCGCCCGACACGATGGCGCGCACGACGGCGTCGTGCTCCTGGCTCGACCGCAGCAGCCGCCCTGTCACGCGGAACTGGGCGCGACGGAACGGTCCGACGCGCCGACGCAATCCGAGGGCGAACTCGGCCAGCGGTGCATTGTGGGCGCCGGCATAGATCGCCGAATGGAAAGCGACGTTGGCGTCGGAATAGGCCTCGGTGTCGCCCGCAGCGGCCAGGGCCGCCATGGCCTCGTGCCGCGCCAGGAGCCGCCGCCGCTCGATCGGCGTCATGCTCATGGCGGCGAGTCGTGCGCACGTCGCCTCCATCTCCGCCATCGCCACGAAAAGACTCTCGACCTGCTCCGGCGTGGCCTTTGAAACCACCGCCCCTTTGCGGGGGCGCATGTCGATCAGCCCGCTCCTCGTGAGCTGGCGCAACGCCTCGCGCACGGGCGTCCGGGAGACGCCGTGCTGCTGTGCCAGCCCGACTTCGTCCAGTCGCACCCCCGGCTTGAGCGAGCCGTTGAGGATGCCGTCCGCGATCGCCGCAGCGAGTCGTTCGGCAAGCGTTGGGTTGTCCGATTGCATCCCGACCTATTGCATACAATTCAGGTGCCAAACCTTCAATTGGAACCACCGGTGCCCGAGGAAGTATGCGCCAACTTCTCGCTTCTTCGAGACACCGGGGGATTCAGGGGCGACGTTGAGAAACGACAAGCATCGCGCATGAGGTCTTCGCCAGCGTGACGACGTAAGCCTGCGTCCAGACGCTGAGGCGCGAAGCCGACGGACGCGGCTTCAAGGGCCTGCTCGCCGAGGATGCACCGGAGAGCCACTTTCCGGCGCCCATGCGGGCGGCGCGCCACACGATCGGCGCTCAGGGTGCGATGATCGGCTGGACCACTTCGGTCGATCGGATCGCCGACGCCCTCGCGGGCTAGTGCATCGCCCGATCGCGCGATACGTACTGGCCGCGCTTCAGTTCCTTGAAAAAGTGCGGCACTTGCGGATGCGACACCGGCTTGCCGGTCTCGTCCGGCAGCAGGTTCTGTTCGGAGACGTAGGCGACGTAAGTGGTCTGCGCGTTCTCGGCGAGCAGATGATAGAAGGGCTGGTCGCGGCGCGGCCGGACTTCCTCCGGAATCGACGCCAGCCATTCCTCGGTGTTGGAAAACACCGGGTCGACGTCGAAGATCACGCCTCGAAAGGGATAGATGCGATGCTTCACCACCTGACCGATGGCAAATTTGGCCTTCCGCATGGGCGGCGAGGCGAACGCAGATCGGGCCGTCTGGTTGACGATTTCCATGGCAAAAGTATTACCCCGAACGGGGCGGCAGGCAACGCAAGTCGACACGGCGGCAGCACGGGACACTGCAAGAATGTGTGACCAGGCCAGGCCACGCAAGATCGCGGCCAAGCCTGCGAGCCGTTACGGTCGGTTGACGGAGGCCACCCTCCCGTGGACTCTGCCGTCCGCGGGGCCATCTGGGGAACGCGCCGTTGGCTGATGGTTTGAAAGTCCGGTTCTGGGGCGTGCGCGGCTCGATCTCCTGCGCCGGCGCCGAGTACATGCGCTATGGGGGCAATACGTCCTGCCTGGAGGTGACAGCGGCGGGGCGGCGGCTGATCTTCGACGCCGGTACGGGAATCCGGGCGCTCGGGCTGGAACTCGCACGGAGCGCGAATCTCGACATCGACATCTATTTTACCCATACCCACCTCGATCACATCACAGGCCTCACTTTCTTTGCGCCACTGTTCGAGGAGTCCAATTCGGTGCGGCTGTGGGCCGGCCACCTCGAAGCGCCACATACGCTGAAGAATGTGGTGACGAAATTGATGCAGGCGCCGCTTTATCCCGTGAGTCTCGAGGTCTTCCGCGCCGAGGTCGGCTTCAATGAGTTCCGTGCCGGCGATACACTGGCCTGCGGCGAGGTCGGACTGCGCACGGCGCCGCTCAATCATCCCAACGGTGCCACCGGGTATCGTGTCGATTTCGGCGGCAAGTCGATCTGCTACATCACCGACACCGAGCATCGCCCCGGAGAACGCGACAAGACGATCGTCGAGCTGTGCCGCGGTGCCGACGTGATGATCTACGACAGCAGCTATACCGACGAAGAGTATCCGCGTTACCGCGAATGGGGCCACTCGACCTGGCAGGAAGGTGTGCGGGTCGCCGACGCGGCCGGCGTCGGCACCCTCGCAATCTTCCATCACGATCCCAGCCACGACGACGCTTTCATGGACGACGTCGCGCGCCAGGCGGCCAGCCTGCGCCCCGGAACCGTGGCCAGCGGCCTGCCGAGGGTCGTCGTGGCGCACGAGGGCTTGACGCTCGCGCCGTGAGAATGCTGCGCAAGCTGCGGGGGCGCTGGCGGCGCCTGATGCTCGGGCTCCCGACCGTCCTCGGACTGCGGCCGCGAGGCTGGTTCATACCACACCGCTATGCGCCGTTGCTGCCACCGCCCGGCAGCCAGCCGCCCTATCCGGCGATCTCGAGTCTCTTCGAGAAGCACGACGCGGATTTCCGGGCGTTGCTCGATCTGGTCGACGGCCACGCCAAGGCGCTCGAATCAATGAACGGTCTCCTCGAGCAAGCTTGGTTCCCCTCACTCGATGCAGCGGTCGCCTACACGCTGGTGCGCGAGCGAAAGCCGCGCAGCATCATCGAGGTCGGATCGGGCCATTCGACGCGCCTGCTGGCGCGCGCGCTCGCGGGTGTCGGCGAGATTCTGGCGATCGATCCGGCGCCGCGCGCCGACATCGCCGGCCTGCCCGGCGTCCGCGTCGTTCCCTCGACCCTGCAGGCGGCGCCCGCCGACCTCTTCGATCGCCTCTCCGGCGGCGATCTTCTGTTCATCGATTCGAGTCATATCCTGATGCCCGGCAGCGATGTCGACGTGCTGCTGAACCGGGTGCTGCCACGATTGCCGTCGGGCGCCCTTATTCACATTCACGACATTTTCCTGCCGTTCGACTATCCGCGCTTCTGGGCCTGGCGGAACTACAACGAGCAGCAGGGCGTCCTGCCGCTGTTGGCAACCGGCGCGTATGCGCCGCTGTTCTCGAGCGTGTGGGCCGAGCGGCAGCTCGGCGAGCGCCTGAAGCAATCGGTGGTGGCGCGCTTGCCTGCGGTCCCCGACTCGCTTGCCACGAGCCTGTGGCTCGAGAAGCGATGACGCTGCGCGGATTCCAAGACTGGCTGTTCGGCGGCAGCGGGCCGGAGATTCTGCCCGAGCGTGTGCGCGAGGCGATCCGCCGCCAGCAGGAGCAAAGCGAGATCCTGATTGGCTGGATTCAGCTCTCCATCACGATCCTGGTCGGCGTCGTCTACCAGGGCTCCAGCATGGCCGAGGGACTGGTCCAGGCCGACTATTCGCTCGAGCTCGAGGTGCTGCTGATCTATGGCCTGTTCTGCGTCGTGCGCCTGGTCCTTGCCCACAGGCGGCGCCTCAAGCCGTGGATGCTCTATCTGTCGGTGATCGCCGACATCGCCCTGTTGATGGGGCTGATCTATTCCTTCCACTACAAGTACGCTCAGCCGGCCGCCTTCTACTTGAAGGTACCGACCCTTCTCTATGTGTTCCTGTTCATCGCCCTGCGTGCGTTGCGCTTCGAGGCCCGTTACATCGTCTTCACAGGTGTCGCGGCCGCCATCGGATGGGCATGGCTGGTCCACTATGTCGACTCCGGCCGCGGCGGCCCCTCCAACCGTACGCACAACTTTGTCGAGTACATGACTTCGAACGCGCTGCTGGTCGGCGCCGAGGTCGACAAGATCATCGCCATCCTGCTGACGACGGCGGTCCTTGCCGTCGCCATCGCCCGCGCCCGCAGACTGCTGGTGCGGGCAGTGAGCGAGGGCGCTGCGGCGCGCGATCTCTCCCGCTTCTTCGACCCGAACGTGGCGGCGCGAATCCGCACGGCGGCGATGGCTGTGAAGGCCGGCGAAGGCGAGTTGCGCGATGCCACTATCATGAGCGTGGATTTGCGCGGTTTCACCCGGCTGTCCACGGAGCTTTCCCCCAGCAACGTCATGAAGCTGCTGCAGGACTATCAGGGTCGCCTCTGCCCGCTCATCGTCGCCAATGGCGGCAGTATCGACAAGTTCCTCGGCGACGGAATTCTCGCATCCTTCGGGGCGGTCGCACCCTCGGCGACGGCAACCGCCGATGCCCTGCGCGCGGCCGATGCCATCCTCGACGCCGCCGCGCGCTGGCGGACGGAACGGGTCGCGGCCGGCGAGCGTCCGCTCGAGATCGGTCTCGCGGTCGCCTCGGGACGGATCATCTTCGGCGCCGTTGGCGACGGCGATCGGCTGGAATTCACCGTCATCGGCGATGCCGTGAATTTCGCCGCCAAACTGGAGAAACACAACAAGGAGGAAGCGACGCGCGCAATCACGGACGCCGCGACCTACGCGACCGCCCAAGCCCAAGGATACACTCCTGCTGGGGTCCATGAGCACCGCAAGGGACGACAGATAGGAGGTGTCGGCACTCCGGTCGATATCGTCGTTCTGGCAAGCTAGGAATCGCTCGGGGCCCCTCTGGCTGCCTTGCCCTTTCCCCAATCGGGGCCTATGTACTTTGAAGGTGAGGCCAACGTAGGCAACGACGACGTGGGCAACAATTACGACATCATCCTGATCGCGCTGGTCGCTATCTTCTTGATATTGCGGCTGCGCTCGGTCTTGGGAAAGCGCACGGGCAACGAGCGGCCGCCGGCGCGCGATCCCTTTTCGCCGCCAACGCCGCCGCCGGCGCCGCCGCAACTGGGAGACGCTCAGTCCGGGAACGACAACGTCGTTCCCCTGCCGACGGCCAACCCGCCGCCGCGCTCCTCGACAAACACGCCGGGTGGAATCCGCGCAACGGTGATGCCCGGGGCGACAGCCGGCGTCGCCGCCGTTCAGGCAGCCGACCCGTCTTTCGATCCCTTCGACTTTGCCGGCGGCGCACGCGCTGCGTTCACGACCATCGTCGAGGCGTTCGCCCGCGGCGACGTGGCCTCGCTGCGGCCCCTGCTCGATCCACCGACGCTCGCCAGCTTCGAGGCCGCCATCCGCGGCCGCGAGGAGCGCCACGAGAAGATGGAATGCACGTTGATCGGCTTCGAGGCGTCCGATATCGCGGCGGCGGGCATGGTCGGCACCCAGGCCGAGGTAACGGTGCGTTTCGTCACCGAGCAGATCAACGTGCTGCGTGACGCCGAGGGACAGGTCGCCGACGGCAATCCAAACGAAGTGCAGAAGGTCATCGATCTCTGGACCTTCCGCCGCGACACCAAGTCCAGTGACCCGAACTGGCAGCTGATCAAGACCGAAAGCGAAGACTGAGGGAGGTTTCCGGGAAATGCGCTGGACCGTGCCGGCCGGCGGCGCAGCCTTTATCGTCGCCGCAGGCCTCCTTGGTGCCTGCGCATCCGATCCCGGCGCGCCGCCTCAGAAGAAGGCGCCGATGGCGCCCATCTCGTTCAATGAAATTCCCGGGTGGGCGGAGGACAGGCATGCCGAGGCACTCGCGACGTTTCGCGTCTCCTGCCCCAGGCTGACTTCCGGGCGCGAGGTCCGGATCGTGACCGACGGCGGCGAGAAGACGATAGAGCCCTCCGAATGGAAGCGGATCTGCGATGCCTCGGGCCTGGTGAAGCCGGGCGACAATCCAGGCGCCCGCAAGTTCTTCGAGGAGAATTTCCGGCCGCTCGTCGTGCAATTGCCGGCGAAGTTCACGGGCTATTTCGAGCCCGAGCTGCGCGGCAGCCGCGCCCCTTCGCGCATTTTCACGGTCCCGGTCTACCGTCGCCCGCCCGATCTCGGCGATCATCCCTATCACTCGCGGGCGGAGATCGACCACGGCATCCTCAAGGGCAAGGGCCTCGAGGTGGCGTGGGTTCAGGACCCGGTCGCGCTGTTCGAGGCCCAGGTCCAGGGCAACGGCCGCGTCCAGTTGGCCGAGGGAGGCACGCTCAATCTTGCCTTCGACGGGTCGAACAACCGTCCCTACACGGCGATCGGCAACGTCCTCGTCGAAATGGGTGTGATGAAGCGCGAGGATGTCACGTGGCCTGCCATCCGCGATTGGCTGAAGCGCAATCCGAGGCAAGGCCGTGAGGTCATGCGTCGCAACGAGCGCTATATCTTTTTCAAGGACGCCAGGAGCCGGGGTCCGGTCGGCGCCCAGGGCGTGACCCTCACCCCGCAACGCAGTCTCGCGGTCGATCCCGCCTTCACGCCCTTCGGCACGCCGATCTGGATCGACACCACCCGGCCCGTTTACCGCAAGCCCGGTGCGACGGAGAGCTATCGCCGACTGATGGTCGCGCAGGACAGTGGCGCCGCCATCAAGGGAGCGGCGCGCGGCGACGTGTTCTTCGGCGCGGGAGCCAGGGCGGCGGATTGGGCAGGCCGCATGGTCGGCGGCGGCCGGGCCATCGTGCTCATTCCAAACAAGGGTTAGCGCGGCGCCGGGGCACGCACCCGTTGCGCGTCCGTTTAGGCGCTGCCATGGTCGCTGGCGTGCCCAGCTCCGTCTCCGCGCCAAGACGCGTCGCCCTGTTCGTGACTTGCCTGGTCGACATGTTTCGACCATCGGTCGGCTTTGCCGCCATCAAGTTGCTCGAGGATGCCGGCTGCATCGTCGAGGTTCCGCCGGTTCAGGTTTGTTGCGGTCAGCCGGCCTACAACTCCGGCGATCGCAGGACGGCCCGCACGATCGCCGCCCAGGTGATCGACGCATTCGACGGCTACGAGGCCGTCGTGGCGCCATCGGGTTCCTGCGGCGGCATGCTCATTCACCACTATCCGGGCCTTTTCGAAGACGATCCGTCGATGCGGGCGCGCGCCGAATCTCTCGCGTCGCGCAGCCATGAATTGACGTCGTTCCTGGTCGACGTCCTCGGCGTGCGGACGGTTTCGGCACGCCACGCCGGCACCGTGACCTATCACGATTCGTGCTCGGGCCTGCGGGAACTCGGCGTCAAGGAGCAGCCCCGCGAGCTCTTGCGCCACATCGACGGATTGACCCTTTCGGAAATGCGCGCACCCGAGGTGTGCTGCGGCTTCGGTGGCACGTTCTGCGTGAAGTATCCCGACATCTCGGATGCGATGGTGCGGGAGAAGGCGACCGACATCGCCGCATCGGGCGCCGGCACGTTGCTGGCGGGCGACCTCGGCTGCCTGATGAACATGGCGGGCAAGCTGCAGCGTGAGGGCAGCGCGGTGAAGGTTCGACACGTGGCCGAGATTCTCGCCGGCATGGACGATCAGCCGGCGATTGGCGAGCCGCCCGGGACAACCCGCTGATGCAGCCGAGCGCCCATGCCTTTGCCGCCAATGCCAGCGCGGCACTCGCCGACCCGAACCTTCAGGACTCGCTGGCCAAGCTCAAGGTCGGGTTCTCGGAGCGGCGGCGGCAGGCCGCGGAGAGACTGCCGGAATTCGAGCAGCTACGGGATCGGGCGCGCGACATCAAGAATCACACCCTCGCCCATCTCGATTTCTATCTCGAGGAGTTCGAGCGCAAAGTGCTGGCGCTCGGCGGCCACGTTCATTGGGCGCCGACGGCGGCCGACGCACGGCGGATCATCGGAGAACTATGCCGAAGCGTGGGCGCGCGCACCGTGGCGAAGTCCAAGTCCATGGTGGCCGAGGAAATCGCGCTGAACGAGCACCTCGAGGCCATGGGAGTTTCCCCGATCGAGACCGACCTCGGCGAGTACATCATTCAGCTCAGGAACGAACCGCCGAGCCACATCATCGCGCCGGCAGTGCATCTGACCAAGGACCAGGTGGCGGATACGTTTCTCGAGCATCACCGGGCGTTGGGTTTCACCAAGAGGCTGACCGAGCGCAACGATCTCGTCGCGGAAGCGCGCTACGTCCTGCGGCAGAAATTTCTCGATGCCGATGTCGGCCTGACCGGCGCCAATTTTCTGGTGGCCGAGACCGGCTCGTCGATGCTGGTGACGAACGAGGGCAATGCCGATCTCTCCAACACGCTGCCGCGCATGCACATCGTGTTGGCCAGTATCGAGAAGGTGATCCCCACGCTCGAGGACGCGGCCGTGCTGCTGCGCGTGTTGGCGCGGTCCGCCACGGGCCAGGAGTCCTCGGCCTACACCACGCTGAACACCGGCCCGCGCCGTCCGGAAGATCCCGACGGGCCGGAGCAGTATCACGTGGTGCTTCTCGACAACGGGCGGTCTTCCGTGCTCGGGACCGAGATGCAGGACATGCTGCGGTGCATCCGCTGCGGCGCTTGCATGAATCATTGCCCGGTGTATGGCGCGATCGGCGGCCATGCCTACGGCTGGGTCTATCCGGGACCGATCGGCGCCGTCCTGACGCCTCAGCTGCTGGGCGTCGAGGAAGCCGCCAACCTGCCCAACGCCTCGACGTTTTGCGGCCGCTGCGAGAGCGTCTGCCCGGTGCGCATTCCCCTGCCGAAGCTCATGCGCCACTGGCGCGAGCGGGAGTTCGAGCGGCACCTGACGCCGCGGGGCGTCCGCCGCGGCCTCGCGGCATGGGCCTGGCTCGCGCAACGCCCAAGGCTCTATCGCTGGATGACAGGGTTCGCGAACCGCCTGCTCGCTCTGTTCGGCCGGGCGGAGGGGCGCTATCGCTCGCTTCCGCTGGCTGGTGGCTGGACGCGCTTTCGCGATTTTCCGGCACCCGAGCCCGGCGGCACGTTCCATGCCCGATGGGCGCGGCAAGGCGGGGCGCGTACGAGGCCATGAGCGAAGCGCGGGGTGAGATTCTGGGTGCCATCCGACGCTCCCTGCGGCGGGGGGAATTGGGTGACGCAGCGCGTCGCCTCGTCGAGGAGAGATTGGCGGCGCCGCCGCGAGGCCCCGAGATCGCGCGAGCACGGCTACCCCAGAGCCGCAAGGTCGATCTGTTCTGCCAGTGGGCGGAAGCCAACAATGCCACGGTCGCGCGTGTTCCCGCCGCACAGGTCCCAGGTGAAGTGGCGGCCTATCTCGCGCGGAACAATCTGCCCGCAGAGGCGCGCATGGCGGCATCGCCTCAGCTCGAGTCCTACGACTGGGGCCGCGAGAAGCTGCTCGTCCTGCGGCGCGGCAGGGCCGAGGCGACCGATCACGTGTCGATCACCGGTGCTTTCGCCGCCATCGCCGAAACGGGCACGCTGGTGACGACATCGGGGCCCGAGCACCCCGTCACGCTGAATCTGCTGCCGGATACCCACGTCGTCGTGCTGCGATCAGAGGATATCGTCGGTGGATACGAGGAAGTGTGGGCTCGGCTGCGCGAGCGCTACGGCAAGAACACGATGCCGCGTACGGTGAACACCATCACCGGTCCGTCGCGCACCGGCGACATCGAGCAGACGATCGAGCTGGGCGCGCACGGCCCGCGCCGCATGCACATCCTGGTGGTGAGCGACTGATGGCGGCCGGCAACACCTCCCCTGGCGGCGGCAGGGGTGGACTGAGCATTGTCGGCACCAGCGTCACGCACGAGATCGAGGGGTTGCTCGAACGGCTGGCGCGGCACTGCGGCAGGCGGCCACCGAGCGTGCTGCAGGTCGGGTCGCGGCCGTCGCTGTCGGATCGGAACGAGCCGAACTGGCGCGGCCTGATCGGCCGGCGATTCGGAGACAAGGCCACTTTCGTCGGCATCGATCTGCTGGAGGGGTCGAACGTCGACACGGTCGGCGACATTTGCTCCCCGCTCCCCGTTCTGCGCAACCGCGTCGGTAGGGCGCGCTTCGACCTGATCATCTGCTGCCACGTGCTCGAGCACACACCCGATCCCCGCCGGGCTGCACACAATATCGAGGGGATGCTGCGCGCCGGCGGGCTGGCCTATGTCTCGACACCCTGGTCGCAGGCCTTTCATGCCACACCCGATGACTATTGGCGCTTCTCGATCCGCGGGCTGATGTTGCTGTTCGCTCGCCTGGAAATCCTGTCGTCGTTCTACAGCGGCGGCGACGTCGGCATGGACGTCGCCTATCGCGTCGAGCGCGAGGGCCGGCCGGAGCTCGATAGCCTCGCCGGTGCCGTCGAGCAGGGTCTCTTCCAACTCGTGCTGGACCACGAGGACAATCGTGCGGTGCTCGCGCGCCAAGCAACGGAGCGACTCCCCGTATCGCGGACCTACCTGCCGACCTTGTTCGTCAACCTGGTGGGGCGGCGCACCTGAGCCGAGTGTCGACGAAAGTCGGGGCCACTGGCCCAGACCTTTCGATCAGGGGAGAGCGGACGCTCACCGGCCCCTCCCAAGGACGATTCCTTGAAGGTATCCGCATCGGCCGCCGGGACGGCAAGCAGCCGTGGACGATGGCGCCGGACCGGTGGCACAGTGCGACCTATGCCGCCACGTGAGTTGCCGGTACCGAAGGGTGTGGAGCGCCACATCATGGTCGGCCGCTATGCCGACGCGGCGGCGGCTCTGGCGTCGTTGACCGCCCGGGAACCTTCGATTCCGCGCCGGCTTGCCTTGGCGTCGGTTCTTCTTCAGCTCGGCGATCTCGAAGCCGCGGCACGAAACCTGCGGCAAGTCATCGACGCCGACCCTCAACGACCGGGCGCGCGCTTCATGCTGGGCCGCGTGAACGCGGCGCTCGACGATCGCGCGGCGGCGCTCGCCGACTTCCGTGCCGCGCTCGATCTCCATGTCGCGCAGCTCCCGGCGCTCCCCGGCGGGCCGGTGCCCATGCACTACGCCCTCCACAATCTCGAGCAGCTCGCCTACATCGAGGCGGCGCGCGGCGGCGCCACAGGCGATCTGCTTCCCGGATCGGTGGCGAACCGCGAGGAGATGCGCCGCCGCCTCGGCGAGGCCCTCGACAAGGCGGGCACGATCGTGCCCTCGGCCAGTGTCGACGGCGAGCTGGGGCGCGTTCTCGCCCAGCCGCCCGTACTGTGGCACGACGAACCGGCGCCGCCCTCGTGCCTTTCGAGCCGCAACGACTGGACCGAGGTGGCCCATCGCTTTCATGCGGAGAGCGGCATGGCCTGCGTCGACGACTTCCTGTCCCCGCAGGCACTGGCGCAGCTGCAACGCTTCATGCTGTTGTCGACCGTCTGGCGCCAGCCCAACCGGCACGGCTACATCGGCGGGCTGGCCGAGCACGGCTTTTTCAACGAGCTGCTGCTGCAAGTCGGCGCCGAACTCAAGCGCGCGCTGCCGGAACTGCTGGCCGGGCACCATCTGACCTACTGGTGGGGCTTCGTCTACCAGCACCAGCGTCCGGGCACCGACATTCATGCCGACCAGTCCGACATCAGCCTCAACATGTGGTTGACGCCGGACGCCGCAAATCTCGAACCCGAACGCGGTGGCCTCGACCTCTGGGACGTCGCTGCGCCGGCCGACTGGACCTTCGCCGAGTACAATTCGGGCGCTCATCGCATCCGCATGTTCCTCGACCAGGCTGGCGCCCGCCGGCGTTCCTTCGCCTACCGCGAGAACCGCGCCCTTCTTTTTCGGGGTTCGCTCTTCCACCAGACCGCCGCAGGACGCTTCGCCGAGGGCTTCGAGAACCGGCGGCGCAATGTCACCATGCTCTTTCGGCGCACGCGGCGGGTCTAGATATTTGGCGGGCGGTATTCCTTCGAGTCATATGCGAAACTCCGGACTGCGCGCATCCAAGGGACGCTCACAAATGAAGAGAGCGGGCTCTCGCCCGCTCTCTCCGATTTCCGACAGGGCCCGCGGCTAGAAGCGCAGGTCCATGCCCATCATGAGGCCCCAGGACTGGCCTTGCGAGCCGTTCACCGGGCCGCTGACGTTCCACATGATGCCGCCGCCGACCAGCTTGATGCCCGGTCCGAGGGCGTAGTTGACACCGACCTCGAACTTGTCGGTCGAGTAGTTGCCGAACACGGCCGCGCCCGCCAACGGGTCCGTACCGAAGTTCAGGATCGTGCTGCCCGGGATGGCCGCGTACGCCAGGCCACTGGTGGTGCCTTGCACCACGTTCGTCAGCGTGCGTGCGCCGTTGCCGTTGTTGGTGCGGACACCGCCCCAGCCCACCGACATCTGCCACGGGCCGGTCGCGTACATCAGGCCGACCGTGTACTTGCGGCTGTCGCTGTCGCCGCCGGTGTAGTAGTTGCCACCGAGGCCGTTGTTGTCGTAGCCGACCGAACCGCCCAAGGTGAACCCGGCATAGCCGAACTGCGCACCGACCACCCACTGCTTCCAGGAAGCGAGGTTGGCGCCGGTGATCAGGTTGGCGTTGTTCGCGGCCAGGATGTTGTTGCTCGGGTTGAAGCTCGCGTACTGGAACGCACCGAACAGAGCGACGGTGAAATTGCCGAACTTGTTCAGGTAGTTCACGCCGATGTCGAACGCATCCTGCCACGAGTTGTCGTTGGTCGGGCAGTTCGCCATGGTCGTGGCGTCGTTCGCGCCGCAGATGCCGCCGCCGGTGCCCGGGCCGGGCGCCATGCCGCCGCTCAGCATCGCATTCACGCCGAGATTGATCTTCGGCGCATAACCGACACCAAGCTGCAGGCCCATGAAACGCGGCGTGTAGTAGTTGATGCGATTGACGTCCTGATGGAAGCCGCCGATCGTGAAGAACGTCGCCGCGCCGGCCGACGGATTGTTCGCCATCGCCGCGCTCATCCATGCGAACGCGCTATTGTGCTGGAAGAAGCCCCAGCCCAGCAGCGCCGACGGCGAGCCGTAGTACATGCGGTACGACGCCTGGTCGCGCGAGCCGACTTCCACGCGGCCCCAGTCGCCGAAGGCGAACATGAAGGCTTCGTCGATGTAGCGGCCGTTCAGGGTGCTGTCCCAGCCCTCGAGCTCGACGTGGATACCCACGGTCGTGCCGTTGTCCAGCTTGCTCTGGCCGATGAAGTGGATTTCACCTTCCTGCTGGAACTGCAGGCCCTTGTACTGAACCGACGTGCCGTTCGGCGCATAAGTCCCTTCAACACCGCCGGCGATGGCGTAGAATTGGTAGTAACCGCCCACGCCGATCTTGATCGGATCGGCGGCCATGGCCGGGGCGGCCAACAGCCCACCGGCGACCAAGGCGGTCGAACCCAGTAGAAGCTTTTTCATCATTCTCCCTCTCTCGTTGATCAGAAACTGGTACGTACCAAAAGGCCTGTCCGACCGGCGGATGTGGAAGCCTGAACGCAGCCACGCACTGCCCCCGCCAATACGGCTGGCGCATAAAACCATGGGGTTCGAACGGGGGTCAAGAAACGGTCGCGGCGTTGCACGATTCTCCGCCAACCTGTGGCGTCTTTGTCACATTTTGCCGAGCCGCGCTCAGCGACTGATCAAGGCGAGCGAATAAGTAGCTATAAGAAACTAATATTTAGTTCCCACAAGCAACCATATAAATTCCCTGTGTTCATGCGCTTGCAGTCGGCAAGTCCGGCGCCTAAGGTCCCGCGTCCGGCGCAAGGGGTCTCCCGCAACGTTGACCGATGCGCTCGAATGGTGGGCACGAAAGTACCAAAGGTAAGCATGCCGGGTCGGCCAACAATGTTTCGGTCCATAGTCGTGGTGTCTCTGGCGGGTTGCCTGGCAACAGCCTGCGGAGGCGACGGCCTCGAGGAGACCAGGACCGGGCCCTCCGGGGACCGCAGTCGGCGAGACATCACCGCCGGCATTGGCGGGCGCAACCAGGAAACGGGCAGCCTGTTCGGCCCGGGCGGCCTGCTCGGCTCGCGCTCCGAGAAGCGGATCGATGAAGGCCCGGGTGTCGCCGTCAATGCCTTCCTGTGGCGGGCCAGCCTCGACACCATCAATTTCATTCCACTGATCTCCGCCGATCCCTTCGGCGGGGTGATCATCACCGACTGGTACACGCCGGCCGAATCACCCAACGAGCGGATCAAGGTCCAGATCACCATCCTCGACCGCGAATTGCGGGCGGACGGCGTGCGGGTCTCGGTCTTCAAGCAGCAGACCTCACCGCGCGGCGGCGCTTGGGTCGACGCCCAGGTCGATCCGCGCACCAACACCGAGATCGAGGACGCGATCCTCACTCGCGCGCGTCAGCTGCGGATCGCCCAGGGCCGCTAGTCGCCTTTCGGTCGGTGAGGCGCGAAACCGTCCGAGGCCCTTGACGTGCGCGGTGGCAGCGGGCATCCGCTGCGACTTCCGTCGAGTCTGGAGCCAGCCGTGTCGTCCGCTGCGTCGCAAGCCCCGCGCTACAATTTCCGCGAGACCGAAGCCAGGTGGCAGAAGGTCTGGGACGAGCGGCAGACCTTCCGCGCCACGATGGATCGCGGCAAGCCGAAATACTACGTGCTCGAAATGTTTCCCTATCCGTCGGGACGCATCCACATGGGTCACGTGCGCAACTACACGCAGGGCGACGTGATCGCCCGCTACAAGCGCGCCAGAGGGTTCAACGTCCTCCACCCCATGGGCTGGGATGCGTTTGGCCTGCCAGCCGAGAACGCGGCGATGGAGAAGAAGGTCCATCCCAAGAAATGGACCTACGAGAACATCTCCGCCATGAAGGCCCAGCTCAAGTCGATGGGCTTGTCGCTCGACTGGAGCCGCGAGCTCGCGACCTGCGATCCCGAATATTACGGTCACCAGCAGAAGATGTTTCTCGACTTCTGGAAGGCCGGCCTCGCCTACCGCAAGGAGGCCTGGGTCAACTGGGATCCGGTCGACAATACGGTGCTGGCCAACGAGCAGGTGATCGAGGGCAAGGGCTGGCGCACCGGCGCCGTCGTCGAGCGCCGCAAGCTGACGCAGTGGAACCTCAAGATCACGCACTTCGCCGATGAACTGCTGAGCAGGCTCGACACGCTCGACCGCTGGCCGGAGAAGGTGCGCCTGATGCAGGCCAACTGGATCGGCAGGAGCCGTGGCGCGCGCCTGTTCTTCGAGTTGACGGATGCCTCGGGCGCAAACCGCGGCAAACTGGAAATCTTCACGACCCGTCCCGACACGCTGTTCGGTGCGTCGTTCATGGCGCTGTCGGCCGAACATCCCGTCGTCGCCGGGCTTGCCGACAAAGACGAGGGGCTGCAGCGCTTCATCGCCGAATGCCGCAAGACCGGCACCGCCGCGGCCGAGCTCGAGACCGCCGAGAAGCAGGGCTACAGGCTGCCGCTGCTTGCCAGGCATCCGCTGATCCCCGGTAAGACCCTGCCGGTCTATGCCGCCAACTTCGTGCTGATGGAGTACGGCACCGGCGCGATCTTCGGCTGCCCCGGCCACGATGAACGCGACCACGAGTTCGCGCGCAAGTATGGCCTGCCGATCCTGCAGGTCGTGGCGCCGACCGACGCGAAGGAAAAGATCGACATCCAGGCCGCGCCCTTCATCGACGATGGCGTCATCGTGAATTCGGACTTCCTGAACGGGCTCGGCGTCGAGGAGGCCAAGGCCCGCGTCATCGCGCGGCTGGAAGAGCTCGGCGTCGGCACGGGCACGACGCAATATCGCCTGCGCGACTGGCTGGTGTCGCGCCAGCGCTACTGGGGCTGCCCGATCCCGGCGATACACTGCGAGAGTTGCGGCGTCGTGCCGGTGCCGGAGAAGGATCTGCCGGTCAGATTGCCCGACGATGTCGAATTCGATCGGCCGGGCAATCCGCTCGACCGCCATCCGACCTGGAAGCACGTCGCCTGCCCGAAATGCGGCAAGCCCGGCCGGCGCGAGACCGACACGTTCGACACCTTCATCGATTCGAGCTGGTACTTCGACCGCTTTACCTCACCGCGCCTCGAAACCGCGCCGTTCGACCGCGAGGAGAATCACTACTGGATGCCGGTCGACCAGTATATCGGCGGGGTCGAGCACGCGATCCTGCATCTGCTCTATTCGCGCTTTTGGACCCGCGCCATGCGCGAGGTGCAGATGACCAGCCGCGACGAACCGTTCGACGGCCTCTTCACGCAGGGCATGGTCTGTCACGAGACCTACCGCGCCGCCGACGGCACATGGTTGTTGCCTGAGGAAATCGAGCGCATCGACGGCAAGGTCGTGCGGATCTCGGACAAGTCGCCCGTCGAGGTCGGCCGGTCGGAGAAGATGTCCAAGTCGAAGAAGAACGTCGTCGATCCGGATCAGATCATCCGCGACTACGGTGCCGACACGGCACGCTGGTTCATGCTGTCGGACAGCCCGCCCGAGCGCGACCTCGAATGGACCGAGGCGGGCGTCACCGGCGCCTGGCGCTTCCAGCAGCGGCTGCATCGCATCGCCAGCGAGGCGATGACGGATCTGCCGGCCGCCGGCGCCGCCCGGCCCGCCGCGTTCGGCGATGCCGCGAACGAGCTGCGCCGCGCCGCGCACAAGACCATCGCCGGCGTCTCGATGGATATCGAGGCGTTCCACTTCAACAAGGCGGTGGCACGCCTCTACGAGCTCGCCAACACGATCGGCGGGTTCGAGGCCGCGGACGCCCCGGCGAAATGGGCGTCGCGCGAGGCGCTCGAGATCTTCGTGCGCCTGATAGGCCCGATGACGCCGCATCTCGCCGAGGAGCTGTGGCAGGCGCTGGGCCACAAGACGCTGCTCGCCGACGCGCCCTGGCCGGTGGCGGAACCGGCGTTGCTGATCGACGACACGGTGACCATCGCCGTACAGGCCAACGGCAAGCTGCGCGCCACGATTCAACTCGCGAAGGATGCGCCGAAGGACATGGCCGAGAGGACGGCGCTGGCGCTGCCCGAGATCGTGCGCGCCCTCGACGGCAAGGCCCCCAAGCGTGTGATCGTCGTGCCCAACCGGATCGTCAACGTCGTGCTGTGACGACCCCGTGAAGATCGAGCCGCGCCAGGCCGAAGCCTTCCTGAAGAAGCCGGATCCCCGGATTCGCGCCGTGGTCGTCTACGGCAACGACGACGGGCTGGTCGCTGAGCGCGCCGCGCGGCTCGCCCGGTCGGTGTGCGAGGATCTCAAGGATCCGTTCCGGGTCGTCGATATCGGCGGCGACGCCTTGAAGAACGACCCGGCGCGGCTGGCCGATGAATTCTCGGCGATGTCGCTGATGGGCGGGCGGCGGGTGATCCGCGTGCGTCCGGCAGGCGAAGAGGCGGTGGCGGCGCTCGAGAATCTGGTGGCGGCGACCGCGGGCGACGCGCTGGTCGTGCTGGAAGGCGGCAATCTCACGCCGCGCTCGGGCCTGCGCAGCCTGGCCGAGGCGGAGGCCTGCCTCGCCGCCATGCCCTGCTACATGGATTCCGACGAGGCGCTGCAGGGGCTGGTGGAAAGTGCCGCGCGCAGCCAGGGCCTGGTGGTCGATGCCGACGCGCTCGACTGGATCGTCGAGAGGCTGGGCGGCGACCGCGGCCAGACCCGCAGCGAGATCGACAAGCTGATGCTCTACAAGGCCGGCGACGGCGACCGGACGATCACGCTCGACGATGCCGTCGCCGTGCTAGGCGATACCGCCGCCATCGGCATCGACGACGTGATCGCCGCCACCTTCGACGGCAATGTCGCCATGCTCGATCGCGCGCTCGACCGGGTGTTCGCCGAGGGCGGCAACGCCGTCCAGCTGGTGCGGGCCGTCCAGCGCCATGTCGACCAGCTCGACCTGGTCTCGGCGCATGCCAAGGGTAGCAGTTTCGAAGCAGCGATGTTCAAGGCACGCGGCCTGCCGCGCGGCGGCCCGGTGCGCCAGCGTTTCGAGCGGCACCTGCGAAGCTGGCCGCTCGGCCGGCTCAACGCGGCCCTGCAGGAGATCCTCAAGGCCGAGATCGAGTGCAAGAGCACCGGACTGCCCGACCAGACGATCGCGCGCCGCCTGTGCTTCAGGCTCGCGCGGTCGGTGAGAGGGGAATCGCGGCCTGCTCGGTCAGGACAAGGAAGGTGAAGCTCTCCTCGATGTAGAGGCGCACGCGATCGCGGTCGTGATCGAAATAGCCGATCGAGAAGTCCTGGCCGACCGTCAGCTCGAAGTCGCCACCGCGCTGGGAGATCACCAGCCCGCCTTCCAGGCCGGCCGCCGAGACGATGTCGCCCTCGACCAGGCGCTTGACATGGTTGAGGATCGGATAGCCGCCGTCGGTGCGCGAGGCGAGGTCCTTGTGGAGCGCTTCGCTCAGCACGACCGAGAAAGGGCCTTCGACACCCTCGTCGCGCAGCCGGGTCAGGGCGTTCGCGACGGCGCTCGGATAATCGCCGTGACTCGACCCGAGCGCCACGCTCCTGTCCACGCTCGCCTGGCACACGCCGACGATCTGCGCGGCATCGTAGCCGTGGAACACCGAACGGTCCTCGGCGATGGCGATCGCGCGCGCGGCGGCCGTCACCGCATCGAGATCGGGATCGCGCGCCCCGCGATCGATGGCGTCGAGTTCGGCGCGGCCGACCTCGAAGGGGATGCGCAGTTCGACCAGAGGCTGGATGCGGCGCAAGCGTGCCTGCATCTCGGTGCCGCCGGGCGGCGAGGCGATCGGGTCGGCCCGGCCGAGCTCGACATCCGAGGCGGCCCAGCCCAGCGGTCCCCGAAAATCGACGACACGGCGGGCGGCGAGCAGGGCATGCAAGGTCCGCTTCGCCTCCTTCTCGATCTCGGCCCAGCCGGCCGGCGTGATCGGAGCCTTCTCGCGAAAGAGATGGCTCATGGCTTCACCCCGCGCAGACTGCCGATGCCGAGGCTGCCGTCCGGCGCCGGCTCACGCTCCCCGCCGTCAGCTTCGGCGGCGTGCTCGATCTCGGTGACCGGGGCGGTCGTGAAAAGATAGGTGCGGAGGTGCTCGTCGAGAGCGGGATCGCGACGGCGGAGCCACTCCAGCGCCATCGCGGCATGTTCCTTCTCTTCGTCGCGATTGTGCTCGAGCAGGGCGCGCAGCTCGGCGTCCTGGGCTGCCTTGGCGCGCTGATTGTACCAATCCACCGCCTCCAACTCCTCCATCAGGGAGACGATGGCGCGGTGCTGGTCGACGATGTCGGGCCCGAGCAGCTCAGGATCTTCATGGAGGGTCTCGCTGGCCATGAAGGCGCTAACGCGAGAGCCTTGGGGCGGTTGCAGGTGCGTCAGTCTTCTGGCGGGACGAACATGTACCCGGCGCCTCGCACGGTACGAATCGACGTCGGATGGGCGGGATCGACCTCGATCTTGCGTCGGATGCGCAAGATGCGGATGTCGATGGCACGATCGAAGGCCTCCATTTCACGATGGCTGGTGGTCTCCAGCAGCCAATCGCGACTGAGAGGCCGATTGGGATTCTCGGCAAAGATCTTGAGGAGCTCGAATTCACCCGCTCGCAGCGGGATTTCCTCGCCGTCGAGGGTCGACATCCGGCGCGCCTCGATGTCGAGCAGGCACTTGCCCATGCGAATCCGTTCCGTCGGGGTGGCGGCCGCCGCGCCACCCGCCCGTCGCAACACCGCTTTCATGCGGGCCAGGAGGGCGCGCGTTTCATAGGGTTTGGCGACATAGTCGTCGGCGCCGGTTTCCAATCCGACCACCTGGTCGACGGTATCGCCGCTGGCCGTCACCATGATGATGCCGACCTTGCGGCTGCGCTCGCGCAGGAACCGCGCCAGCGAGAAGCCGTCCTCGCCGCCCGGCAGGCGCAGATCGAGCAGCACGAGGGCGGGCGGATCCTTCTCGACCAGCTTGCGCAGCGCAGCTCCCGACTCCACGCCCGAGGCCCGGTAGCCGTTGTCGCCCAGGAAGTCGACCAGGGTCTCGCGCTGGAACTGCTCGTCCTCGACGACGATCACGTGGGGGCGGGTGTCTTTGGACCGAATCATCGCATCCTAACCTAGCCGCTCGTTCTGCCAGCGACCAGACGTTGCAGCGCACAACCGAAACCGGGTCGATGTAGCCAGATGCACAACGACGCCCCGACAGGGGGCGCCGCTGGCGACCGGTGGATGGGAGGGAACCGGTCTTGGAACGCCGGCGGTGTGGACCGGCGATGGGAAGGGGTTTCGAGCGATCAGCGCCGGCTATTGTCGACCGGGACCGTGCCCATGAGCTGACGCTGGCCCGACAGCATGGCGCGCAGCGCCGCAGCCGCCGCCACGTCGTCGGCCTTGGCGGGGGCGCTCGCGATCACGGGGGCGGGCGACGCCGGCTCGTCGAGCGCCAAGGTGGCGCCGTAGACGTTGGTGCTGAGCAGCGCCGCGACGACGCCCGAGCCGAACAGGATCATCATGTTCTTCAGAACCGGGTTCAGCGGCTGGCTGGTCGTGGCGCGCATCGGTATCTCCTCGTTGGCTTGTTGTGCGGCGCCGGAGCGCCTCTGCCTGTGCGGCCTTTCTAGAGGCCGGCCGTTTCGTCGAGATTGCGTCGTGCTGGCGTTTGGTTTCGTGTGTTTCGCGCTGCCACGGACGACCGCTTCGGGCGTTCTCGCGTAACCCACGAAACATTTCCGTCGCCTCGCGTTACCAACGGGAAACACGAGGGGTAGACGATGTAGACATGAGCGATCCGGCGAATACCGCCGTCCAGCCCGATCAGGAACGTATCGAGCGAGTCATGACGGACCGGTTGATGACCGGGAACGTCGCGCTGCGAGTGATGTCGCTGCTGCTGTGGCTGATCCTCGCCCTGGTCTATGGCGGCTCCGCGCCGGCCTGGATGATCCTTCTTCCCTTGGCGCTGCATGCGATCGCGATGGCCGGATTTCTCGGCCTGGCCCGCCTCTACCAGGCCGACCCTCATGCCCGCTCCATCGAGGGTTGGCGGCGCCTCTACATCACGTGTTCGACCCTGACGGGATTGTCCTATGGCGGCGGCGGTGCCTTGCTGGTCGAATTGCCCTTTCCTCAGGAACGGATCGTTGTCGTCGCCGCGCTGATGGTCTCCGCCGCGCTGGCGCCGGGCCGGCTCTACGAGCAGCGAAGCTATGTCGGCTTCGCCGGCCTTTCCCTGATCCTGGTGGCGATCGGCCTCGTGCGGGTCGGCGACGAGTTGTCCTACGCCATGGCCGCGGGCGTGATGGTCTATCTGCTCGCGCTCATGCTGCAGAACCGGCCGCAGTATCGCGCCCAGCGCGAGCAGGTGGCGCTGACCATCGCCAACGAGGACCTGGCGCGCCGCCATGCCGCGGCGGAAGCGGACGCCCGCGCCGCCCGCGACACACTGAACGACGCACTCGACAGCCTGCCGATCGCCACAGCCCTGTGGGATGCCGGCGACCGGCTGGTGATGAGCAACCAGGCGTATCGCGCTCTGGTCCAGAACCTTCCGGCGGCGACGACGCCGGGGGCCGACTTCCGGCAGGCCATGCATGCCATCGCCTTCGATGCCCCCGTCGCCCTGACCCAGGCGGATGGCGAGCAGACCTTCATCGATGCGGCGATCGCGCTCTACACCACGGGCGGGACGTCGGAGTATCGCGCCGGCCCCGATCTGTGGATGCGCGGCCAAGCCCGCCGCACCGCGCGCGGGGGAACCGTCACCACGGTCATCGACATTTCCGAATTGAAGCGGCGTGAAAAGGAGGCAACCCAGTCGCGATCCGTGCTGCAGTCCGTCTTCGACAACATGACCGACGGCGTCCTGCTCTACGAATCGGACGGGCGGTGGGTCTACCAGAACCGCGCCATGGCCCGGCTGCACGACATCTCCGATCAGTTGCTCGCCACCTTGCCCACCTTCTCGGACATCGTCCGTTACCGTGCGATGCGCGGCGACTATGGTCCGATCGAGCAGCTGCCCGGCGGGCTCGATGGCTGGATCGCCAGCCGCGTGGCCCGTTTCAACCAGGCCGATCAGCCTCCCGAGCGGCGGCGCACCGTCATCGGCCGCACCGTCGAGGTCACCTATCGACGCCTCGCCGACGGGCGCGTCCTCACCATCCATCGCGACATCACCGACATCGTGGAGCAGGAGGAGCGCATCAAGGCCGCGCAAGCGGAGTCCGAGAGCACGCGCCTCACACTGCAGACCGTCCTCGACAACATGTCCGACGGCGTGATGATGTTCGACGCCGACTTCACCTGGCGCTTCACCAATCGCCAGCTCGTCGCCTTCCAGCGCCTGCCGCCCGATGTCGGCTATCCCGGCGCTTCGGGCTACGACATCCTGCGCTACCAGGCGCGGCGCGGCGATTTCGGGCCGGCACCGACCGAGGCCGATGTCGATCGCATGGTGAAGGAACGCGCCGAGGCGATGCTGAAGCCCGGTGGCAATCGCTACGAGCGGCGCACCGCATCGGGGCGCATCGTCGAGTTCAATTTCCAGCCGATCCCGGATGGCCGGCTGATCGCGATCTATCGCGATGTCACGGAGCTGCGCGAGAGCGAGCAGGCCGCCACCCGTGCGCGCGATCGCCTGCAGATGGTGCTCGACAACATGGCCGACGGCGTGATGCTGCTCGACCACGAGGAGCGGTGGGCGATCGACAGCGATCGCGTGCGCCACCTGCTCGGCGTGCCCGCCGAGATCGCCCATGTCGGCGTCCGCAGCGCAGATATCCGCGCCTTCCAGAAGCAGAGGGGCGATTTCGCCACCGCGGAGGAGCAGGCGGTCGTCGACCACAGCATGGAACTGGCCCGCCGCGGCCAGGACAGCTCCTACATCCGGCGCACGGCGTCCGGGCGCATCGTCGAATTCAAGGCGCACCGGCTGGAGAACGGCGAGATCCTGCTGACCTATCGCGACATCACGGAACTCAAGGAACAGCAGGAGGAACTCGAGCGCGCCCGCGACGAGGCGCAGGCGGCCAACCAGGCGAAGTCGACCTTCCTCGCCACGATGAGCCACGAGATCCGCACGCCGATGAACGGCGTCGTCGGCACGGCGGAGCTGCTCGAGCGCGAGCCGTTGAACGACCGGCAGAAGCGCCTGGTCCGCATGGTGCGCAGCTCGTCGGCCGCGCTGTTGCGCATCATCGACGACGTGCTCGACTTCTCGAAGATCGAGGCGGGCCACATGGAGCTCGAGGAGGCGCCATGCTCCCTGCGCGCGGTGATCGAGGGCACCGTCGAGACGCTGTCGGTGCAGGTCGAGGCGAAGGGGCTCGAGATCAATGCCGCCGTCGAGCCGGACACGCCCGACGCGGTGTTGGCGGACGTGACTCGGCTGCGGCAGATCCTGTTCAACCTGATCGGAAACGCCGTCAAGTTCACCGACGAGGGCGCCATCACGGTTCGCGCCCGGCCGCTCGCGGTCGACGCACGGACCGTCACTCTGGCGCTGTCGGTCAGAGACACCGGCATCGGCATGGATGCCGTCCAGCAGGCCCGCCTCTTCCAGCCATTCTCACAGGCCGACAGTTCCACGACCCGTCGCTATGGCGGCACGGGCCTCGGCCTCTCGATCGTGCGGCGACTGGCCCAGCTGATGGGCGGGGACGTCGCCGTCGAGAGCGCGCCCGGCAAGGGATCGACCTTCACGGTGACACTGAGAATGAGGCGGATGACCGAAGCGCCGGCGCCGCTCGTGCGCACCGAGCCGATGGCGCTACCCGCCGGCGGCCTGCGCGTGCTCGCCGTGGACGACTACGAGGTCAATCTCGACGTGCTGGCGGAACAGTTCGAGGTCCTGGGAGCCGAGCTGGACACCGCGGCCAACGGCCTGGAGGCCCTGAATCTCTGGCGCCAGCGCGACTACGCGCTGATCCTGACCGACATCCATATGCCCGACATGGACGGCTTCGAGCTCACGCGTCACATCCGCGCCGAGGAGGGCGGGCGGCCGGGAGGGCGGCGCACGCCCATCCTTGCCCTGACGGCGAACGCGCTGAAGGGCGAGGCCGAGCGCTGCATCGCCGCCGGCATGGACGACTATCTCACCAAGCCGCTGACCCTCGACCGCCTGCGCAACGCACTGGCGCGCTGGATGGCCGCGCCAGCCGGCGACGCGCCGGTGCCCGAGCGGTCGTCTGCCGAAGGGCCCGCCATCGATCGGTCGATCATTGCCGAGATGTTTGGCGGCAGTCCGACGGCGATCGCCCGAGTGCTGGGGCGGTTCCGGCAAGCCGGCACAAGGCTGGTCGAAGAGATCGCGGCGGCCCGGAACGACGCCAGGGAACTGCGCGAGCTCGCTCACAAGCTGAAGGGCGCGGCGCGCGCCGCCGGCGCCTTGCGGCTCGGCGACCTCGCGGCCGTGCTGGAACAGTCCGGGCAGGCTGACGATGTCGGGCCGCTGCAGGCCGAGTGGCGCCGCGTCGGCGCCGAACTCGACGACGCGTAGACGGTCAGCCGAAAACCGTCATCCCGTCACCGCCGCGTCAGGCGCTCCACCACCGTGTCGAGCTGATCGAAGTCGCGGATCTCGAGGGTGAGCAGGCTTTGTTCGCCGGCGCCCTTCAGGGAAAGGCTGGCCTTCAGGCCGAGCGCTTCCTCGATGCGCTTTTCGAGCGCGCGGGTGTCGGCGGTCTTGGCGCCCGCCGGGGCCTTGCGCGGGCCCTTTGCCACCGACGGCTTCTTCTCCTCTGCCGCCAGCCGTTCGAGATCGCGGACGCTGAGCTTGTCCTTGATCGCCCGCTCGGCCGTCGCGGCGGGATCGGGAAAGGCGAGCAACGCACGGCCGTGACCGAACGTCAGGTCGCCGCGCTGGATCATGTCCTGCACGCCAGGCGGAAGGTCGAGCAGGCGCATGACATTGGCGACATGCGGCCGGCTCTTGCCGACCCTCGCGGCGATCTCCTCCTGGGTTTGCCCGAACTCCGTGTGCAGGCGATGGTAGCCCTTGGCCTCGTCGATCGCCGTCAGGTCGGCGCGCTGAAGGTTCTCGACCAGGGCGAGCTGCAGGGCCTCGAAGTCGTCGAGGCTGCGCAACACGACGGGAACCTCGTGCAATTGCGCCTTCTGCGCGGCGCGCCAGCGGCGCTCGCCGGCGACGATTTCGTAGGCGCTCGCCTCGCCCGGCAGCGGCCGCACGAGAATGGGCTGGAGCAACCCATGCTGGCGAACCGAGTCGACCAGCGAATCGAGATTGTCGAACGTCGTACGCGGCTGGTAGCGGCCGGCGCGCAGGTGGGTGATCGGCAAGCTCATCGGGGCACGCGAGGCGGGCCGCGAGGGCGGCGCGGCCTCAGCGCGCGGCGGGGCGGGCACCGGCGCCACGGCGGCGGCGACGTCTTCGTCGCCGAGCAGGGCGGAGAGACCGCGGCCAAGACCGCGCGGCCTGGGAGGCTGACTCATGACGGCTGACTCATGGCGAACCTGTTGCGGGAGCTTGTCGATTGGCCGCTTCCGCGGCGGTGCGCCGGCGGCGAATGAACTCGCTCGCCAGCAGGATGTAGGCCTGCGCGCCGGCGCAGGCATTGTCGTAGATCAGCACCGGCAAGCCGTGCGACGGCGCTTCGGCGATGCGCACGTTGCGCGGGATGGTGGTGCCGAAGACGAGATCGCCGAAATGGGCGCGTACATCGGCCTCGACCTGCTGGCTGAGCGTCATGCGGCGATCGACCATGGTCAGCACGACGCCGGCGATGTGCAACTTGGGGTTGAGACGTTTCCTGATCCTCTCCACGGTGTTGCCGAGTGCGCCGATGCCCTCGAGCGCCAGGAACTCGGCTTGCAGCGGCACCAGCACGGCATCGACGGCGACCAACGCGTTGAGCGTCACCAGGCCCAGCGATGGCGGACAGTCGACGAGGATGGTGTCCCATCGCTGCCGCGCCGCGCCGTCGCCGCTCGCCAGCGCATCGGCGAGGCGATGCTCGCGGCGCTCCATGTCGATCAGCTCGATCTCGGCGCCGGCGAGCGAGACATTTGCCGGCATCACGGAGAGGCCGGGGATCTGCGAGGGCCTGACGCAGTCGTCGAGCGGCGACAGGCCGAGCAGGAATTCATAGGAGCCGGGCGAACGCTCGTTGCGCGCGATGCCCAGACCGGTCGAGGCGTTGCCCTGGGGATCGAGATCGATCAGCAGGACCTTCTCGCCGACCGCCGCCAGCGCGGTGGCGAGGTTGATGGCGGTCGTGGTCTTACCGACGCCGCCCTTCTGGTTGGCGATCGCGAAGATCCTTGGGCCGGTAGCGATCGATTCTGAGGAGGACGCCGTCACGGTCCGTCACGCTGGGGAGGGGTTGGGCGTCTATTTCCCAGTCCGCGAGGGCCTCGGTCAACTCGGCCTGCCAGTCTTTGCCCTTGTGGAAAAGGCAAATAGCGCGTGCGGAGCGGTGCGGCGCGGCCCAGCCGAGAAGCTGGCCGAGCGGGGCCAGGGCGCGCGCGGTCACGACGTCGGCGTTGGCCGGCGGCGCCGTCTCGATCCGGCCGACAACGATCCTGGGCGGCTTCGCCAGGCCCATGCGCCGCGCGGCTTCGCCCAGATAGGCGGCCTTGCGGGCATCCGATTCGATCAGTGTGACGTCGAGGTCGGGCCGGATGGCGGCGAGAACCAGGCCGGGGAAGCCGGCGCCGCTGCCGAGATCGACCAGGGATCTGGCGTCGGAGGGAATATGCGATGCCACTTGCGCCGAATCCACGACATGCCGGCTCCAGGCATCGTCGAGGGTGCTCCGGCTGACCAGATTGATGGCCTTCTGCCACTTGGCCAGGGTCTCGACCATGGCCTCGAGCTGGTCGATCGTTCCACGTGGAACATCGAGCCCAATCCCGCGCATCAGGCGGCCCGGCGGCGGACGTGCTTCAGGAGCGCAACCAGGGCAGCCGGCGTAACCCCCGAGATCCGAGCGGCCTGGCCGAGGGTCGCCGGCTTGTGGCTCTGCAGCTTTTGGCGAACCTCATTGCTCAGGCTGCCGATGGCCGCATAGTCGAGGTCCGCCGGCAGCGCCAGCGCCTCGTCCCGGCGGTAGGCGGCGATATCCTGACGTTGACGCCCCAGATACCCCTCATAGCGGGCATCAATGGTCAGTTGTTCGACGATATCACCAGGGATAGTAGCCAGTTCCGGCCATAGGGCCGCCAGACGCGGCCAATCGATGTCCGGATAGGCCAGCAATTCCAAGGCAGAGCGCGGCACGCCGTCCTGGTTGATCGAGACCCCGCGCCTGGCCAGGGCGCTGGGTGTCGCCTTGAGATCCGTTGCCAGCCGCCGCGCCGCCGCCAACCGCGATTGTTTCACGTGGAACATCTCGGCGCGCCGGCTGCCGATGCAGCCGGTCGCGAGGCCCAGAGGTGTCAGCCGCTGATCGGCATTGTCGGCCCGCAGCCACAGCCGGTACTCCGCCCGGGAGGTGAACATACGGTAGGGCTCGGTCACGCCCAGGCTGACCAAATCGTCAATCAAAACACCGAGATAGCCGTCGGCGCGGTCGACGGTGAAGGGCGCCGATCCGGCCGCCGCCAAGGCGGCATTCAGCCCCGCGATCAGCCCTTGCGCGGCCGCTTCCTCGTACCCGGTCGTGCCGTTGATCTGGCCGGCCATGTAGAGACCCGGCACCCGCCGCGTTTCCAGGGTCGGATGAAGCTCCCGCGGGTCGATATGATCGTATTCGATGGCATACCCCGGCCGCAGCATGGCTGCCCGCTCCAGACCCGGGATGGTCTGCAGCAGGGCGAGCTGCACCTCGCGCGGCAGGGAGGTCGAAATGCCGTTGGGATACACGGTCGGATCGTCCAGCCCCTCGGGCTCGAGGAAGATCTGGTGCCGCTCACGCTGGCCGAAACGGACGACCTTGTCCTCGATCGACGGGCAATAGCGTGGCCCCACGCTTTCGATCTGGCCGGAATACATCGGCGCGCGGTGCAGGTTGGCGCGGATGATGTCGTGCGTCGTCGCCGTCGTCGACGTGATGTGGCAGGCGATCTGCGGCGTCGTGATCCTGTCCGTCAGGTACGAGAAGGGCACCGGCGGATCGTCGCCGTCCTGGCGCTCGAGCGAGGCGTAGTCGATGGTGCGGCCGTCGAGCCGCGCCGGCGTGCCGGTCTTGAGCCGCCCCAGCGCGAAGCCGAGAGTATGCAACTTTTGCGCGAGCGCCGTCGACGGCGCCTCGACCGCATCGGCCGCGAGATCGGCTGGCACGCCGTCGCGCTGGCCGCGCGCGCGCCCGGCCGGGATCGTCATTTCACCCAGATGAATCAGGCCTCGGAGGAACGTGCCCGTGGTCAGCACGACCCGCCCCGCGGCAATCTCGACGCCGCTCTCCGTGAGCACGCCGATACACGCGCCGCGCGCATCGAGCAGAATATCGGCCACCGCCTCGCCCCGGATCTCGAGGCCGGCCTGCGCCGCCAGCAGCTCCTGCACGGCCTGGCGGTAGAGCTGGCGATCGGCCTGGGCGCGCGGACCGCGCACGGCGGGTCCCTTGGAAAGATTGAGGGTGCGGAACTGGATGCCCGCCCGGTCGATGGCCCGCCCCATGACACCGTCGAGCGCATCGATCTCGCGCACCAGATGGCCCTTGCCGAGCCCCCCGATCGCCGGATTGCAGGACATTTCCCCGATCGTATCGAGGCGATGGGTGAGCAGCAGCGTGCGCGCGCCAAGGCGCGCCGACGCGGCCGCCGCCTCGCAGCCGGCATGGCCGCCGCCCACCACGATCACGTCATAGGAAAAACCCGGCATCGCGGACGCTTAAGTCGGGGAAGGCGGCGGCCGGGTCAAGGGCGGGCGGCCGTTCTCGCCCAGTCCACACCGGGTGGACGGCTCGGATGCCGATGCCACGGGCATCCGAGGCGATTCGTCCACGAATCCTCGCCGTCCACCCGAGTCCACAGTGTCCACTCATCCACGGGCCGATGTCTCACCGGTGTCTCACCCGGCGAGACACGCCAACCCATTGATATCATTTGATATTCCACCAAATGTCTCACTGGGACATCGAGGGAGGTATCCGGGGGTGCCTGCCAAAACTGCCAAAATCGCCAAAACTGCCGCAGGCCCGGACGTGGCAATGCTTCGCCTTTCGTCCAAAGGATCCTAGGTCGCGGGCACCCCCGCCGTGTCGTTGATCCGCCCGACCTCGACCCGGTCGCCCTCGACCTCGATCTCGTTCAGGCAGCACGGGTCCTGGGCGAGCTTCCAGTAGGCCGACAGCGGCTGGTCGAGGAGCTGCAGCAGCAGGGCGCGGTTGACGCTGTCATGGCCGACCAGCACGACGGTCTCCTTCGGATGGCGCGCCAGCACGAAGCGCAAAGCGTCCGACGTGCGCGCCACCAGATCCTGCAGCGATTCGCCATCCGGGAAGCGCATGAGCTGCGGCGCCACGTGCCATAGGCGATAGAGCTCGGGCTGCTCGGCCTTCACCTCGTCCTGCACGCGCATCTGCCACTTGCCGTAGTCGAGATCCATCAAGCCATCGACCACGCTCGCGCTGACGCCGCACGCGGCCGCGATCCTCGCGCCCGTCGCGACGCAGCGCTGCATGCCCGACGTGTAGACCGCGGCCGGTTTCGAGGTTGCGGCGATGCGCGCCGCCACCGCATCGGCCTGGCGCTGCCCCAGCTCCGTCAGCGCGAGCTCGGCGCGCCCGCGGAAGCGCTTGGGCTTGATGCCGTCGACATGGCCGTGGCGGGTGAGGATGATCCTGGTCATGGACTCCGCTGGTGAACCTCGTCGCGCAAAAGCCTATCGCGCGCGCTGAACGCGGACCTGCTCGCGCAGCTGACGCTCAAGCTCGGCCAGGCGCTCGAACTCGCTCTTTGTGTCTTGAGGATTGTCCTGTTCCCATACACTCAAGATATCAGAGTGAATCGCACTAGGACATACGCAGCAGCCTCGGCCGTCAACGCGATCCCGTCGTGACCTACGACCGCAGCACTTGGCCGGGGAAGTGGCGACTCCCGCGCCGACAATTGCGCGCGAATACTTGCCTTGACCCGCCCTGAACGAGCGCCCACGTCTAGGGTCAGTGATAAGCCGTCAGTTCAGGAGTTGACAATGTCGCCGGTGCGTGTTGGGCGTGTCCGCCCACTTCCGAATGGTAAGTTTGAAGCTGTCATAGAGTCAGATTTCGGCGACGAAAGCCGAAACTTCGATACCCAGCGTGATGCAGAGCAATGGCTGCACTCGGAAGGCGCCTGGGGAGAAGAAGACGGCTAGGTGCCTTTGCTACCTAATGCCACTCACTTCAAGCATTGGGTAGCAAACACACCCAGGCTACCCGAACCTCCGCGATGCGTTCTTGTCTATGGAGTGAGTTCAGCCGAGGCCATCGCGTAGGCCTCGCTGACCGACGCCCGCGCTTCGTCGCGGGAGCCGTGAGACACCGCGACGGCGATCAGTAATGCTTCGATGATGAACGCCGTCTTGAGGTTGGTCCTTGCAGCATCCTTGCTCAAAAACCCAATCGGCGGCTCGAAAAGCCGAATTGCGTAGTTGTGGATCGCTTGGTCTGTGAAGCGCACAGGATCGCGCGTATGTGCGCAGATGTTCCTAAGCTCCCGGATGATATCGAGTTGCTGATAGGTCTCGTCATCGATCGCACTGAACAGACAGGCAATCTCCATCCGGCGCGAAAAACTGCTCATTGGCCCGTCCATGCGGAAGATCCATGGGAAGTCGCGCTCGAATGAAACGTCAAATGGTCGACTGTCGGCGATCCGAAACATTAACAGATCGTCCAGATGTGCTGCCGCCAAGATCACGGTAGCTCTATCGGACTCGCCATGGAGTTCATCGAAAAAGTCGGCGTAATCAGAAACATCCAGCTTCTTTTGGAAGGCTGACCGAAGCGTCCTTAAGGAATTCGGGCGCGATGCGTCCAGAATGCTCGGCCGCCTCGCCTTGACGTTCTCAGTCACGGTATCCTCCCGAGCATGCCACGACGGCGTGACGCCGACGAAACCGACCAGCTCCGCAAGAAGATGCTGCAAGGCGCGTTTGCCGGCCCGCCGACCTCGCTCAAGGATATCTCGACGAGCAGGGGTAAGTTGCGGCGCATCGGTGGAAAACCGCAGCGCCGTCGCCGTGTGTTCGGCCGCAAAAAGCGAGCCGCTTAGGTCCCTTTTCCTGAAACAATCAGGCCCCCAACCCGGGGCGGCTTGACTCGCGTGCATCAGCGTTGTCCGCTTCACCCGCAAGTAGCGGGGAGGAAGCGAGCGGTGGCTAAAGACAAGGACCAAGGCAAGCCTAGGGACATTCCGCCCGAAAAGCCGCGCGAACCCATTCGGAAGATCGAAGAGGGCCAAGTATGGGAACGCAAGAAGCCGGACAACGTGACGGATTGGGACCGACCGAGGCCGCCAAGGAAGAACGAAGACGAGAAGACCTAGAAGGCGGCTTCTACGATCTGGATTTCGCGGCCCATAGATGCCGACGCTACCATGAGAAGCTGACGGTATTCTACGGGGCGTGGCGCAATGCATTTCGTGTCGTGACGGTGCTCGCTGGCAGCAGTGCATTTTTCGTTGTCGTCGCTGAATTCCAATCTCTAGCGGTGTTCATCACTGCATTCGTCGGCCTTTGGGCGATCCTCGATATAGTCTGGATGCCCGACAAGAAGCACGATCTCCATAACGAACTGTGCAAGCGGTTCATTGGACTGGCCGCCAAGATTGAAAGAGCGCCACGAACCGAAGAGGCCTTGCGCGAACTGAGAGCGGAGCGTCTGTTGATCGAACAGAACGAGCCGCCTTGCAAGCGGCTGGTCGACATCGAGGCGCGCAACGACGAACTGCGCGCCAGAAACTTCCCCCCGGAAATGCTCGCTCCTTTGACGTCGTGGCAGCGAACCGCCGGCCGCTATGGCTCTAACTGGGGCCTTGTGCGGCTGGAGAAGTGGAAGGCCGAGCAACCGCGCCATTCCTAATCTGCATCATCACCGAGACCCGCGCCGCTTGGGGCTATCGTCTTAAGTGTGTTTGCTACCTAATGCCGCTTACTTCCCGATGCAGAAGTCGCGGAAGATCACGTCCAGCAATTCATCGATGCGCACCGTGCCGGTGATGCGGCCGATGGCGCGCATGGCGAGCCGCAAATCTTCGGCGGCGAGGGCGATCTCCGGCGCCTGCAGGGCGCGGCCGAGCGCGGCCTGCGCTTCCATCAGCGCCTCGCGGTGACGGGCGCGGGTGAGCGGCGGCGGGCCGCTCGCTTCCATCAGGCCGCCCGCCGAGCGCTCGATGCGTGCCAGCAGCTCGGGCAGTCCGGCGCCGGTCCTGGCGGAGAGGGCGACCACACCGACGCCGTCGATCGACGCGAGATCGGTCTTGTTGGCGACGACGATGTCGTGCGTGGCGTCCCAGCGCTCGGTCGCCCGGGTGAGGGTCGCCCTCTCGCTCTTCCAGTCGCCGGTCGCGTCGAGAACCAGCAGGCGCAGATCGGCCTCGGCGGCGCGGGCGCGGGCGCGGCGCACGCCCTCCCGCTCGATCGCATCGACCGACTCGCGCAGGCCTGCCGTGTCGGCCAGCACCACCGGCCAGCCGCCGAGATCGAGATGCACCTCGATCACGTCGCGCGTCGTGCCGGCGGTCTCCGACACGATCGCCGCCTCGCGCCGCGCCAGAAGGTTGAGCAGCGACGACTTGCCAGCGTTGGGCGGGCCGATGAGGACGATGTGCAGCCCGTCGCGCAGCCGCTCGCCGCGCTTGTCCTCGAGGTGGGCTGCGATCTCGTCCTGCAGCCGGCGGATGCCTTGGCTCACTTCGGCGCCGAGGCCAGGCGGCAGATCCTCGTCGGGAAAATCGATGGCCGCCTCGAGATGCGCGAGCGCACGCAAACCGAGCGTGCGCCAATCCTCGTAGAGGCGGTGCAGCGCGCCGTCCATCTGCTGCAGCGCCTGCCTGCGCTGCTGGTCGGTCTCGGCGGCGACCAGGTCGGCGATCGCCTCGGCCTCGGTGAGGTCGAGCTTGCCGTGCTCGAAGGCGCGGCGCGTGAACTCGCCCGGCTCGGCGAGGCGACAGAAGCCGAGCTTCTGGATCGCCGCCAGCGCGCCGTTCACCACTGCGCGCCCGCCGTGCAGATGCAGCTCGGCCATCATCTCGCCGGTCTCGCTGCGCGGTGCCTCGAACCACACGACCAGGCCGCGATCGATCTCCTCGGCCGTCATCGGATCGATCACGGTGCGCAAGGCCATGTGGCGCGGCTCGGGCAGCGCGGGATCGCGCGCCGAATGGCCGCGCCGGAAGGCGTGCGGCTCAGTGAGGAAGAGCAGGGCATCGGCCGCGCGCGGGCCGCTGAGGCGGATCACGGAGATCGCGCCCGGCGCCGCGCGCGACGGCGCGGGCGTGGCGAGCGCGTAGATCGTGTCGTCCGGCATCAGCGCCGTTTCTGGGCGGGAGCCGGAGGGGGCGCCGGCGCGGGAGCCGCGGCGGCACGCACGGTCACCTTGTCGGCGATCCTGTCGTAGAGCGCCTCGGGGATGAGGCGACGCTCGACCAGCTCGCCCTTCGCCTTGAACGGGCGGGCGCGGATGATCGCCTCGGCGCGCACCTCGCCGATACCGTCGAGCACCATCAGCTCGTCGCGGCTTGCGCTGTTGAGATCGATGCCCGTTCCCGCTGGCGGCCGCGCCGGTTGTCCGTGCGCCGAGATGGCGCCGAGCGTCAAGACCGCGCCCAGCAGCGCGACGCCCGACAGCCTCATGCGACGATCTCTTCCCACACCGGCAGCGGCCGTCGTTCGAACGGCAGCTTCCATGCCGCGCAGTTGGTGCGGTCGACCAGCGCCGCCGGGGTCATGATCTCGGCCGGCACACTCTCGCCGCGCAGATGGCGCAGCATCGCCCGGGTCGCCACCGCGGCGATGGTGAAGGCGCTGAAATCCACGCTCGCCAGCATCGTGCCGCGCTCGATGCAGTCGATGGCGGCGGGCAGGGCGTTGATGCCGACCACCTTCGCCGTGCGGCCGACATCGGCCATTGCGTCGAGCGCACCCAAGGCCATCAGGTCGTTGGCCGCCCACACGCCGTCGATCCGGTCGTGCCGGGCCAGCAGCGCGGCCATGGCCGACCGGGCCGGCACCTGCAACAGATCGCCGACCGCGAGGTCGAGAAGCTCGACCCCGGGGACCTTGGCGAGCGCATCGCGCAGCCCCTGCACGCGCGCCCGGCTGGTCGGCACCGACGGCTTGCCCTCGAGCCCGACGATGCGGCCCTCGCCACCCAGCCCCTCGATGAGGGCCGTCGCCGCCCGCGCCCCGATGGCGTGGTCGTCGGCGCCAACGAAGGTAACCGCCTTGCCCTTCATGCGGTTGATGAACAGCGCCACCGGGATGCCGGCCATCGCCAGGGCGGCGAGATCGTCCTGCAGCGCCACGTCGTCGGCCGGGTTGAGCAGGACGGCGTCGACCTTGTCGGCCAGGGCCTGCCTGACCAGGGCCTTCTGCTGGCCGACGTCGTCGGGCGTCTCGGGGACATAGTGCACGGTCCGCGCGCCCGCCTCCGCCGCCACCCGGTCGGCGGCCAGCCGGGCCGCGACGTAGGCGGGATTGACCCGGTTCTTGGTGAAGACGGCAATGGTGGTCGGCTGGGGCATGGCTTCCTATTTTACCGGCGTCTCCGGCTGTAGTATCGCCCCTCGATGGCCAAAGCCTACGACCGAATTCCCGAACGCCGCGCCGTCATAAGGCGGCGCGCGCTGGAGGAGGCCTTGGCCGCGCTGGTCGAGGACCGGCCGGCCGGCTCGGATATTCCCCGGCCGCAGGTGCTCGCCCTGCTGCGCGTCGCCCTGGCCAAGGGCCGGGCCGAGATCCGCCGCCGCTTCGAGGAGCCCGGCCCGCTGCGCAACGACGGGCCGGCGGTGCTGGCGGCCACCTCGTTCCTGATGGACCAGATCGTGCGGGTCATCTTCGATTTCGCCGACCAGCGCGCCTATCCCGCGGCCAACCCCAGCGCGGCCGAGCGCCTGAGCGTGGTGGCGACGGGTGGCTTCGGCCGCGGCGAGCTGGCGCCGCTCTCCGACATCGACCTGCTGTTCCTGCGCCCCTACAAGCAGACGCCAAGGGGCGAGCAGATCGTCGAGTTCATGCTCTACCTCTTGTGGGATCTCGGGCTGAAGGTCGGCCACGCCACCCGCACGGTCGACGAGAGCCTGCGCTACGGCGAGCGCGACCACACGATCCGCACGGCGCTGCTCGAGGCGCGCTACCTGTGGGGCGATCGCGAGCTGTTCGACGAGCTCGTGCGCGGCTTCGCCCAGCGCTTCCTCGCCGGCGACGGGCGCGACTTCGTCGAGGCCAAGCTCACCGAGCGCGACCAGCGCCATCAGCGCATGGGCGACTCACGCTATGTCGTCGAGCCCAACGTCAAGGAGGGCAAGGGCGGGCTGCGCGACCTGCACCTGCTGTTCTGGATCGCCAAGTATCTCTACCGCGTCACCGAGCCCGGCGAGCTGGTCGCCAAGGGCGTGCTGACGCGCGAGGAGGCGCGTCACTTCGAGAGGGCCGAGCGATTCCTCTCGACGGTGCGCTGCCACATCCACTACCTGACCGGCCGCACCGACGATCGCGTGTCGTTCGACCTGCAGCGCGAGATCGCCACGCGCCTGCTCTACCAGGATCGGCCGGGCAGCCGCGGCGTCGAGCGCTTCATGAAGCACTACTATCTTCATGCCAAGACGGTCGGCGACCTCACACGCATCTTCGTCGCCGCGCTGGAGGACAGCCGCCGGCGCAAGCCCAAGCTCGCCGCGCTGTGGCAGACGCTCAGGCCGCGCCAGCTCGGCGGCTTCCGACTCGACGGCGAACGGCTCGGCGTCGCCCAGCCCGACCAGTTCGAGAAGGATCCCGTGGCGATCCTGCGGCTCTTTCATGTGGCGCAGCAGAACGGGCTCGACATCCATCCGGCGAGTCTCAGGCTCATCACCCAGCACATCCGCCTGGTCGACCGCTTGCGTTCCGACCCCGAGGCCAACCGCCTGTTCATGGAGATGCTGACCTCGCGGCACGATCCGGAGACGACGCTGCGACGTCTCAACGAGGCCGGCGTGTTCGGCCGCTTCGTGCCCGACTTCGGCCGTGTCGTGGCGCAGACGCAGCACGACATGTATCACACCTACACGGTCGACGAGCACACGATCCGCGCCATCGGCATCCTGGCGCGCATCGAATCGGGCGAGCTGAAGGAAGACCACCCGCTCGCCTCCGACGTGGTGCACAAGATCCTGTCGCGGCCGGCCCTCTATCTCGCCGTGCTGCTGCACGACATCGCCAAGGGCCGCGGCGGCGACCACTCGGTGCTCGGCGCCGACGTCGCCCTGCAGCTCGGCCCGCGGCTCGGCCTCAGCGCGGCCGAAACCGAAACCGTGGCGTGGCTGGTGCGCTATCACCTCGCCATGTCGGCGACGGCCTTCCAGCGCGATCTCATGGACCCCAAGACCATCGAAAGCTTCGCCGCCCTGGTGCAGTCGCCCGAGCGGCTGCGTCTCCTGCTGGTCCTGACGGTGTGCGACATCCGCGCCGTCGGTCCCAACGTGTGGAACGGCTGGAAGGCGGCCTTGCTGCGTCAGCTCTACTACGCGGCGGAGCAGGTGCTGTCGGGCGGCACGCTGGCCGGCGCGCGCCAGGAGCGGGTCAAGGCGGTGCAGGCCGAGGTCGCCAGGAGACTCGCCGGCTGGACCGAGGTCGAAAAGGAAGAGCATTTCTCGCGCGGCTATGCCCCGTATTGGCTGTCGTTCGATCCCGACACGCTGGCGCGCCAGGCCGAGCTGGTGCGGCGCGCCGAGCGCGACCACCAGCCGCTCGCCATCGAGCATCGCGTCGATGTCCAGCGCTCGGTGACCGACGTCACGATCTACACGCTCGACACGCACGGCCTGTTCGCCCGGCTCGCCGGCGCCATGGCGATCAGCGGCGCCAACATCGTCGACGCCAAGATCTTCACCCTCGCCAACGGCATGGCGCTCGACACGTTCTCGCTGCAGGATCTCGAGGGCAAGCCGTTCGACGGCCCGCAGCGCCTGGCGCGGCTGGCCGCCCGGGTCGAGCTCTCGCTGTCCAACCGCCTCGACATCGCCCGCGAGCTCGACAGCCAGAAGAGCCAGTGGCCCAGGAGCGATCGCGTCTTCACCGTGCAGCCGCGCGTTCTGGTCGACAACAACGCGTCCGACACCTTCACCGTGATCGAGGTCAACGGCCGCGACCGGCCGGGCTTCCTGCACGTCGTCACGCGCGCGCTGACGCGGCTCAACCTGCAGATCGCCTCGGCGCACATCACGACCTACGGCGAGCGCGCCGTCGACGTGTTCTACGTGAAGGATCTGTTCGGCCTCAAGGTGCTGAGCCAGGCCAAGCTCAAGCAGGTCACCGAGACGGTCGAGCAGTCGATCCGCGACTTCGACGCCCGCTTCGAGCCGTTGCCCAAGGCGGCGGAGTAGGCGCCGCGGCCTTATTCGCAGCCGGCGTTCACGGCCGGACCGACATCGACGTCACGCACGACTTTCCGCCTTCCGCTTCGCACACCATTCGCACGACACGGCGCGCCGTCACGTCACTGCAGGACACACCCAGGGCCCTCGACATGTCGAGATGCTGGCGCAGCGTTGCCCGACCGCCAGCCCCGATCGGATGGAGAATGCCGTCGCGATAGGCCGACCTCAGCTCGACCAGACGTTCCCGCCCGTCGCGCAAGGCGAGCACCAGATCGACCTGGAGGTAGTCGATGATGTCGAGGGTATTGTTTTCGACATCGAGGCTCGGCACGCAATTGCCGTAGACGATGTCGTCGGCGCCCCGCGTGATCTCGATGCGGTCCATCGCAAGACCGGTCGCGGGCGACAGCACGACGAGAACTCCGACCAACCAACGAACGAGCATCGCTTCCCTCCCTCAGCCCTGCGGGGACGCCTCCCCGGCCTGAAGTCTCTGCTCCCGGCGCGTCGCCAACATCTGCAGAATGGTCGCCGCCGTTTCCTCGATCGAGCGGCGCGTGACGTCGATGGTGGCCCATTTGCGCCGCGCATAGAGACGACGCGCTTCCTGGATCTCGCCCTGCACGCGTTCCATGTCGGTGTATTCGGTTTCGGTGTCCTGTTGCAGGAGCCGCAGCCGATTGACTCGGATCTGGACCAGGCGTTCCGGATCGGTGATCAACCCGACGATCAGGGGCCGCTTCGCGGCTTCGAGCTCGGACGGCGGCGGTACCGCCGGCACCAGCGGAACATTGGCCGCGCGCACGCCGCGGTTGGCGAGATAGACGCAGGTCGGCGTCTTCGACGTGCGGGAAGGTCCGACGAGGACAACGTCGGCGTCCTCGAGATCGTGGGTCGACTGGCCGTCGTCGTGCGCCAGCGTATAGTGCATCGCGTCGATGCGGTCGAAGTAGCCTTCGTCGAGCTGGTGCTGACGGCCCGGCCATTGCTCGCTCTTGGAATGAAAATGGACGGCCAGCACGCTCATGACCTGATCGAGCACGCCGACGCAGGGAAGCTGCAGCCGGCGGCAATGATCGCGCACCAGGTCGCGCAATTCGGGGTCGACCAGGGTGTAGAGGACGGGCCCGCGGTCGCGCTCGACCGCCTGCATGACTTTTTCCATCTGCCCCTTGGTGCGAACCAGCGACCAGACGTGCTCCTGCACGAAGACGCCCTCGTATTGCACGAGACAGGCACGTGCCACGCTCTGCACGGTCTCGCCGGTCGAATCCGAGACGAGATGAATATGAAAATTGCGATTGGCCACGCCTCAACTTACCCCACAGCCCGCGGGGGAGAAATGGCGGCGATCCGCGGGCAACGCGGGGACAATACCGCTTCCGACGCTCCCGTCGACCGAACGAGACCCGACTCGCCACTGCCGTCCAGAGTCCTGTCCGCTCTGGAAAAGCCCGGCGGAATGGTCTGCGAATCGCGAACAGCCGTATACAAGGCCCAAGAATCGCACTCCTCCGATCCACAAGGGATTGGGGAGGAACGTCTAATTGGGCGCATCCCCACGTTCCGCACCCTCTACGACTCCTACAACCTTTTATGAAAGAGTAAGAGGAAAGCATGAGGGAAAGAGAGTGACGACCGGCAAGTTCCTGACAACGCTAGCGGGGACACGATTTCCGACGCCGCCGATCTGGCTGATGCGGCAGGCTGGACGCTATCTGCCGGAATACCGCGCCATCCGTGCGACGACCCGGTCCTTTCTCGAATTCTGCTATACGCCCGACAAGGCCGTCGAGGTCACCTTGCAGCCCATTCGCCGTTTCGCTCTGGATGCGGCGATCATCTTCTCCGACATCCTGGTCGTGCCGGATGCGCTGGGCCAGAAAGTGTGGTTCGCCGAGGGAGAGGGACCGAAGCTCGAGGCGCTGACCGACCCGGTCCAGTTCGGCAAACTGTCACGTGGCCGGCTGCCGGAGCATCTCGATCCCGTCTACCGCGCGATTCGCGAGGTCCGGAAGGCTCTGCCGACGGAGACCGCGCTGCTGGGCTTCGCCGGCGCACCGTTTACCCTCGCCTGCTACATGATCGAAGGAGGTGGCAGCCGCGACTTTGCCCGGACCAAGGGCTGGGCCTATCGGCATCCCGATTCGTTCGGTCTTCTGATCGACCTGTTGGTCGATGCAGTCGTCGATCATCTTGCGCTCCAGGTCGAGGCGGGCGCCGACGCCGTGCAGCTCTTCGATTCCTGGGCGGGTGTGCTACCGGAAGAGCAGCTCTTCGGCTGGTCGCTGGAGCCAATGGTGCGAATCGCTCACGGTCTGAGGGCGCGTCATCCCAAGGTGCCGATCATCGCCTTTCCCCGGGGAGTGGGGCCCGCCGCGCTGATGTACCGCCGACCCGATGCCTTCACCGCGCTGTCGATCGACACCGGTATCGGCGCCCACTGGGCAGCGAAGGAATTGCAGCCGCACATCTGCATCCAGGGCAATCTCGATCCGCAGATGCTGGTCGTCGGCGGATCGGCTCTCGAGCGCGAGGCCAGGCGTATCCTCGACAAGCTCGGTCACGGTTCCTTCGTGTTCAATCTCGGTCATGGCGTCGTGCCCGAGACGCCGCCAGACCATGTCGCGCAGCTGGTCGAGACCGTGCGGTCCTGGATGCCGTCGTGAAGGTCGCCGTCGTTCTGTTCAACCTCGGCGGGCCGGATTCTCTCGATGCGGTTCGGCCGTTCCTGCGCAATCTGTTCAGTGATCCCGCCATTCTCGGGTTGCCGGCATGGATACGCCTGCCGCTGGCACGGTTCATCGCCTGGCGCCGGACGCCGAAAGCGAGGAAGATCTACGCGCAGATCGGCGGAGGTTCGCCGATCCTCGGCCAGACCGAGGCCCAGGCCCGCGCGCTCGAGGAGGCGCTGGGCCGCGACCATCGATGGCGGGCGTTCGTCTGCATGCGGTACTGGCATCCGATGACCGACGAGGTCGTGCAGCAGGTCCGCCAGTTCGCGCCCGACCGCATCGTCTTGTTGCCGCTCTACCCGCAATTCTCGACCACGACCACCGCGTCGTCCTTCGCCGCGTGGAAGGCCTCGATCGGTCGCCTCGACGCGACGACGCGCGAGATTCGGTCCTATCCGACGGATGCCGGTTTCATCGCCGCCTCGGTCGACCTCGTGAAACAGGGTCTGGCAGCAGCGGGGAGCGGCCCGCGGCGCGTGCTGTTCTCCGCCCACGGGCTTCCGGAGAAGGTGATCAGGGCGGGCGATCCCTACCAGAAGCAGGTCGAGGAGACGGCGCAGGCCATCGTTGCCGGTCTCGGCGGCGTGGACCATGTCGTGTGCTATCAAAGCCGCGTCGGGCCGCTGAAATGGATCGGGCCGTCGACCGACGATGAAATTCGCCGCGCCGGGCGGGACAAGGTCGGGGTCGTGCTCTATCCCCTGTCGTTCGTGTCGGAACATTCGGAAACACTGGTCGAGCTCGACATCGAGTATCGGCATCTCGCCGAGCAGGCCGGCGTGACGACATATGTCCGCGTGCCCACGGTCGGCACGCATCCGGCATTCATCCGCGGCCTCGCCGATCTGGTGCGGGCGGCCTGATGGCCTACGAGATCCTGAAGGCGTTGCACGTCGTCGCCGTCATCGCCTGGATGGCGGGCCTGCTCTACCTGCCCCGGCTCTTCGTCTACCACGCCGATGCCGAGAAGGGCTCGGTCCAGAGCGAGACCTTCAAGGTGATGGAGCGCCGGCTGCTGCGCGGCATCATGAACCCGGCGATGATCCTGGTCTGGATCTTCGGCCTGGCGCTCGCCTGGCAGGGCGAATGGTGGCATGTCGGCTGGTGGCAGGCGAAGTTCGGCCTGGCGATCGGCCTCACCGCCGTCCATCACCTCTACGGCCGATGGCGCAAGGATTTCGAGGCAGACCGAAACGCCAGACCAGCCAACTATTATCGCTGGTGGAACGAGGTGCCGACCGTGCTCATGATCGCTATCGTGTTCCTCGTGGTGCTGAAACCGTTCTAGTGGAAGGCCAATGAACGTCGAGCTGAAAACCGCCGAGTGGAAGGACCAGATCTTCGAGGTCTTCCAGGATCACGACATCAGGCAGGTCTTCCATGTGCCCGACGCCGGCCATTCCCGGCTGATCGAGCTCTGCCAGAAGTCGAACTCGATCCGCACCCTGGCGCTGACCACCGAAGAGGAGGGCATTCCGCTCGCCGCCGGCGCGTGGCTGGGCGGCCAGCGCGCGGTGCTGCTGATGCAGAGCTCGGGCGTCGGCAACACCATCAACCTGATGGGCATGACCAGGACGCTGCGCTTTCCGTTCCTGACCCTGATCACCATGCGCGGCGACTATGGCGAGTTCAATTCCTGGCAGTACCCCATGGGGCAGGCGACGCCCAGGGTGCTCGAGGCGATGGGCGTGCTGCTCTATTCGGTCGACAGGCCCGACGAGGTGAAGGCGACCGTCGACGCCGCCGCACGCTCGGCCTTCAACGGCGGTCAGGCGGTCGCCGTGCTGCTGCGCCAGAAGCTGCTCGGCATCAAGGCGTTCGGAAAGAAATAGCGCGGGAAGAAGCAGGATGAACAAGGCAACCTTGCAGCGCCGGCCGCTGGTCAAGAAAATCCTCGAGGGCGCCGACGACGATCTGCTGGTGATCGCCGGCCTCGGTTCGTCGAACTGGGACGTCACGGACGCGGGCGACCGGCCGCTCAACATGCCGCTGTGGGGCTCGATGGGTGCGCCGGTGCCGATGGGCCTCGGCCTCGCCATGGCGCAGCCCAAGAAACGCGTGCTGGTGATCACCGGCGACGGCGACATGCTGATGAGCCTGGGCTCGCTCGCCACCGTGGCGTCGCAGCAGCCGGACAATCTCGCC
This sequence comes from Enhydrobacter sp., assembly GCA_025808875.1. Lineage (NCBI taxonomy): Bacteria > Pseudomonadati > Pseudomonadota > Alphaproteobacteria > Hyphomicrobiales > Enhydrobacter > Enhydrobacter sp. The sequence goes on from CP075528.1 coordinate 4,694,761, forward strand.
ATCGTCGTGCTCGACAACGAGAAGTTCGGCGAAACCGGCAATCAGGCGACCCACACCAGCCCGCGCAACGCCGGCCCGACCGACTCGGGCGCCGGCGCCGACCTCGCCATGATCGCCAGGGGCTGCGGCATCGCCGACAGCGCCACCGTGCGCGAGGCCGGCGAGGTGGCGCGGCTCGTCGGCGACGTCCGCACCGCAAAGGGGCCGGTCTTCCGGCTCGTCAAGGTGATGGTCGAGAAGCTCGAGTTCGTCATGCCGCCGCAGGACGGCGCCCATCTCAAGGACCGTTTCCGCCAGGCACTGCTGGGGCACCCATGACCGCCTATGCGCCCTTTCCCCTGATCGACCTCCGGGGCGGTCCGCGCGAGCGCGGGCGCAGCCATGGCAAGGCGGTCCCCGGGCGCATCGGGCGCGGCATCAAGATGTATGCCGAGTCGCTTCTGAAGAACGGTGTCGATTGGAGAGAACTGGAGCGCCGGGCCGACGCCATGGTGCCGATGATCGAGACGTTCGATCCGGCCTACGTCGAGGAGATGCGCGGCATCGCCGAGGGATCGGGCGAGCCGTTCGCCGGCGTGGTGCTGATGAACGCGCGCACCGAGATGGTGGTCGGTGCCCGCAAGGAGGCCGAGCGTTCGACTCCCGACGGCTGCACCGCGGCGCTGGCGCTGCCCGAGGCGAGCGCCGACGGCGTGCTGCTGCACGGCCAGAACTGGGACTGGCGTGCCGAATGCGCCGAGACGGGCGTGGTGCTGCGCATCCGCCGCGACGACGGGCCGGACATCCTGACCTTCACCGAGGCGGGAGGATTGGCGCGCTCGGGCCTCAATTCGGCCGGCATCGGCTTGACGGCGAACGCGCTCGAATGCGACCGCGACTATCGGCGCGGCCCGGGCGTGCCGTTGCCCTTCATCCGCCGCAAGGTGCTGGAGAGCGGCTACCTCGCCGAGGCGGTGCGCACCGTCTTCTCGACGCCCCGACTCGGTTCGAACCACATGGCGGTGAGCCATTGCGGGGGCGAGGCCTTCGGCTTCGAATGCGCGCCCGACGAGACCTTCTGGCTGGCGCCCGATCGCGGTCTCTACGTGCACGCCAATCACTGGATCTCCGACGTCGCGCGGGCCAAGGTGACGGATACCGGTCTTGCCGAGACGCCCTGCTCGATCTATCGCGACAAGCGCGTGCGCAACCGGCTTTCGTCCGCGCGCGGCAAGCTCACGCTGGAAGACCTGCGGCAGGCCTTCTTCGACGACTACGCTTCGCCGTGGTCGGTGTGCCGCCCGCCGCGCCCCAACAATCGCGGCGCGATGGTCGCGACGACGGCGATGATCCTGATGCGGCCGGGCGAGGGCCATCTCGAGGCCTGCCCGATGCCGGCGCTCAACCGCCAGTTCACGACCTACAGCCTGACACCGGACCGCAGCGCGCAAAGGCAGGCGGCGGAGTGACGGTGGAAGACGGTCGTCGAGAAGAGGAGTGGTGATGCCCAAGGAGAGTCCGGCCGCCGAGTTCCGCGGCCGCATCTACGGCGACATCACCGAGACCATGGGCGCCACGCCGCTCGTGCGCCTCAACCGCCTGCCGGCGCGCGACGGCATCAAGGCCGAAATCCTCGCCAAGCTCGAATTCTTCAATCCGATGTCGTCGGTCAAGGATCGCATCGGCGTGGCGATGATCGATGCCGCCGAGAAGGCCGGCAAGATCAAGCCCGGCGTCTCGACGATCATCGAGCCGACGTCGGGCAATACCGGCATCGGGCTCGCCTTCGTCGCCGCCGCGCGCGGCTACAAGGTGATCTTCACGATGCCCGATTCGATGTCGATCGAGCGACGCAAGATGCTGCGCTTCCTGGGCGCGCGGCTGGAACTCACGCCGCGCGAGAAAGGCATGAAGGGCTCGATCGCGCGCGCCGAGGAACTCCTGAAGGAAGTGCCCGACAGCTTCATGCCGCAGCAGTTCCAGAATCCGGCCAACCCGGCCGTGCACGTGCGCACCACGGCCGAGGAGATCCTGAAGGATACTGGCGGCAAGCTCGATGTCTTCGTGGCCGGCGTCGGCACCGGCGGCACGGTCACCGGCGTCGGCCACGTCCTGAAGCAGCGCCTGCCGTCGGCCAGGGTCGTCGCCGTCGAGCCCGAAGCGAGCCCCGTGCTCTCGGGCGGACAGCACTCGCCGCATCCCATCCAGGGCATCGGCGCGGGCTTCGTGCCCGACGTCCTCGACCGCAAGGTGATCGACGAGGTGGTCAAGGTGGCCAATGCCGACGCCTTCAGGAACGCCCGCGACATGGCCGCGATGGAAGGCATTCCCATCGGCATTTCCGGCGGCGCGGCGATTGCGGCTGCGCTGGCGGTCGGAGCGCGGCCGGAGAACGCCGGCAAGCGTGTGATCGTGATCGTGCCCGATTTCGCCGAGCGCTATCTCTCGACGGCGCTGTTCGAGGGCCTCGATTAGCCCGGATACCAGCCGGGCTTCCGCTTCTCCCTGAAGCTCGCCAGGCCCTCGGTCGCCTCGTCCTGCTGGCGCGTGCGGGCGTGCTCGTCGATCAGGTCGCGCAGCTCGCCGTCATCGACGAAGGCGCGTGCCGACGCAAGCGAGCGCAGCTTGGTCGCCGTCGTGGCGCGCGGCGCGTTCATCAGCACCGCCTCGACGATCTTGGTGCCGGCTTCCTCGAGGCCGCCGGTCGGGCAGACCTCGTGCACCAGCCCCAGCCGTCGCGCTTCCTCGGCGCCGAAGCGCTCGCCGGTCAGCGCATAGCGCCGCGCCTGGCGCAGGCCCATCGCCTGGCAGAGCTGCGGCAGGATGATGCCGGCCATCAGGCCCCAGCGCGTCTCGGCGATGGAGAAGATCGCGTCCTCGCTCGCCACCACGACGTCGCAGGCCGCCGCGATGCCGGTGCCGCCGCCGAAGCAGCCGCCCTGGATCAGGGCCAGTGTCGGCACCGGACAGGTGTCGAGACGGCGGATCGCCTCGGCCGTCAGCCGGCTCACCGCCTCGTTCTCCTGCGGCGACTGCTTGGCGACGGCGCTGATCCAGGCGAGATCGGCGCCGGCCTGGAAGTGCCTGCCGCGCCCGCGCAGCACGACGATCCGCAAATTGCGTTCGCGGCCCAGCGCATCCATTGCCACATGCAGGCCGGCGATGAGGTCACCGTTGTAGGCGTTGTTGACCTGCGGCCGGTTGAGCGTGACCGAGGCGACGCCGCGCCGGTCGATCTCCCACAGGACGGTGTCGTTCACCTCAGTCGGCCTTGAGATAGCTGTCCTTGAGCGCGATCTTGCCGTCGCGCACCTCGTAGAGATCGATGCCATAGCGGTCGAACGGCTTGCCGTCGGCGTCGATGCCGGTGACGCGGAAGGTGCCGAACAGCTTGTCGCCCGCGCGATGGATGCGCGCTTCCGAGTAGCGCGCCTCGCGATGCGCCCGGCTCTTGTCGGCGAAGTGGCGCCGGAGGCCTTCCTTGCCCTTCAGCACGCGGCCGGACGGCGCGCCTCCGGCGCTGAGACGCCACTCGAAGTCGTCGGTGACGCAGGCGGCGATCTCCTCGACATCGGCCTTGTTGAAGGCCTTGCCGAAACGGCGGAACAGGTCGTCTATGGCGTCGGGCATGGGTCCTCTCTGGTTGCCGCCACTATAGCTCCCAGGGCGGCGGCGAAAACTTCTCGATGACGAAATTGACGAAGGCCGTCACCTTTGGGGCGAGGTGCCGCCGATGCGGATACACCGCATGAATCGGCACGGGTTCCTCGGCCGAGAATTCCTCCAGCAGCGGGATGAGCTCGCCGCGCCTGATCGAATCGGCGACCGTGAGGCGGGTCAGCCGTACGATCCCCAGGCCCTGCAGCGCCAGCCGCATCTGGGCCTCGCCCTCGTTGACGGTGATGCGCCCGCCGACCTCGATCTCGCGGATCTGTCCGTCGACGCGGAACGCCCATCGATTGAGGTAGAGCCGTTCGCGGTTGATGCATTCGTGGCGTGTCAGCTCCTCGGGCCGCCGGGGCATGCCGCGCCGGGCGATGTAGCTCGGCGCGGCGCAGATCAGCCGGATGTCGTCGCCGATCTTGCGCGCCATGAAGCTGGTGTCTGGCATCCTGCCGACCCGGATGGCGACGTCGATTCCTTCCTCGACCAGATCGACCACGCGATCGGTCGGGATCAGCTCGAGTTGGACCGCCGGGTAGCTCTCGAGGAACTCGCCGATGATGGGCGCCAGACGATGGGTTGAAAACGCGAGCGAGGTCGTGACGCGCAAGGGCCCGTGGGGCGTTCCGCGCTGGTCGCTGATCTCCGATTCGAGCTGCTCGATCTCGCCGACGATGCGCCGTGCCGCGGCATAGAACACCTGGCCTTCGGCGGTCAGATGGATCGCGCGGGTGGTCCGCTGCAGCAGGCGCACGCCGAGCCGGGTCTCGAGCCGGGTCACCAGCTTGCTGACGGCCGACGGCGTCAGCCCGAGCGACGGTGCGGCCGCCGAGAAGCCCTTGGCATCGACGACCCTGACGAAGGCCGCCATTTCGCTCGCATGTTCGATCACGCTCTATTAGTGAACAAAATTCACAGGTGTGCGTCAATAGCAATGGATTAAAAAGCGGCATGCGCGGAATTAAGTAACTTTCAATCATTGGAGGTTCTCATGCACGCGACTCGTTCACCCTCGCTCGATCTGGCTCGCGACGCCGCGGTCCGCCGCGCTCACCAGTTGCGCAGCGCGGCGATGGCCGATCTCGTCCGCAATGTCGCCCGCTGGGTGTCCCGCGCCGCCCGGTAAATCGGGCGGACGTCGGCTCTTCGGGTGCGATAGCGGGAGGAGGCGCGATCTCGGCGCCTTCTTCAGGAAGCTCCGCGGCACGCTCGACCGTCTGTCGCCGGGCGATCGCCTCCGGATGACGCGCTTCGCAGGCGGCATGCATCCGTCGCTTCGATCTGTATCGCGTGCGGCGGGCGAGCCCGGTCGGCCGGTGACAATTCCGTGAGCTTGGTGGCCGGGCACAACACCGCCGCAGATCGGTTCCAACCTTCCGCGAGGCGCAGGCCATAGCGTTGGGTTGTTCATGAATATCGCGTATGCGTACGAGTATCGTGCCGACGACATCACCGTCAGGTCCGGCCATCCCTACTTCATGCTCGGTCAGCTCGAGAAGAGAGCCGGCGTGTCGCGCCTCTTTCCGCTCGACCGGCGGATTCGCGCCGCCTTCGCGCCCCGGTTTCTGTTGCACCGATTGCGCGGCCGGACCTACCACCCCGATCGCGAGCCATTCCTGCTGAAGTCCTTCGCGACTCAGGTCGAGAGCAGGTTGGCGGACGCCGACGTCCTGTTCTCGCCCAGTTCCACGGCGACTTGCTTCGTCGATGCTGGCCTGCCCAAGGTCTTCTCCGCCGACGCCACTTTCGCCAATGTCGTGGAAGCCTACGACGAGTACCGCAATTGCGCCGCTACCTACCTCCGACAGGCGCATGCCCAGGAGGCACGCGCCCTGGCGACGTGCGCGGCGGCGGTCTATCCGTCGCACTTCGCCGCGCGCAGCGCCATCGAGGACTACGGCGCCGATCCCGCCAAGGTGCATGTGCTGCCCTACGGCGCCAACATCAGCGTGCCCTCGCTCCACGCCGTCGAGGCGGCGATTGCCTCGCGGGCGCTCGATCCGTTGCGTGTCCTGTTCGTCGGCCGCGAATGGCATCGCAAGGGCGGCGACATCGTCGTGGCGGCCTGCGAGGTCGCCCGTCGCCGGGGCCAGCGCCTGACGCTCGACATCGTCGGTATCGGCACGGTTCCCCAGGAATTGCCGGCCTTTGCGCGAAGCCACGGCCCGCTCCGCAAGAGCGACCCCGCCCAAAGTCGCCGGCTGGAGTGGCTGCTGGCCGAATCCGACCTGCTGTTCATGCCGTCGCGCGTCGAGAATTACGGGATAGCGTTCAGCGAGGCGGCGGCCTATGGCATCCCGTCGCTGAGCTGCGCCGTCGGCGGCATTCCCACCGTCGTGCGAGCCGGAATGTCCGGCTACCTGTTGCCGCCCGACAGTCCGCCGGAAGCATATGCCGACGTGTTGAGCGACTGCGTGTCGGATCGCGCCCGGTATGTGGCGCTCTGTCGGTCGGCTCGACGATTCCACGATCGCGAACTCGCCTGGGACCGCTTCGGCGAGAATCTCATCGAGATTCTGAATGCCGCGAGACGTTGAGACTCACGTCAGGTCGCGCGGCAGCTCGATATCCTTCCTGCGCCACTTGAACCGCAGCTCCGCGAGTCCGACGGAGATCACGTAGAACACCGGGGTAAAGACGAGGCCGAACAGCGTGACGCCGAGCATGCCGGAGAATACCGCCGTGCCCAGCGACTGGCGCATCTCGGCGCCCGCTCCCGTGCTCAGCACCAAGGGTACCACGCCGAGGATGAAGGCAAGCGAGGTCATCAGGATCGGCCGCAGCCGCGTGCGGGCCGCGGAGACGGCGGCATCGTAACGGCTCATGCCGGCTTCGTGCGCCTGCTTGGCGAATTCGACGATCAGGATTGCGTTCTTCGCCGCGAGACCGACCAGCACCACCAGGCCGATCTCGACCAGGATGTTGCGATCCAGGCCGCGCAGGTTGACCCCGATCATGGCGGCCAGGATGCACATCGGCACGATCAGGATGACGGCGAGCGGCAGCAGCCAGCTTTCGTAGAGCGCCGCGAGCAGGAGGAAGACGAAGACGACGGCAAGGCCGAAGGCGATCACGGCCGTGTCGCCGGCCAGCTTCTCCTGAAGCGCGATCTCGGTCCATTCGAAGCCGAAGCCGGAGGGCAGGACCCTTTCCGTCAGGCTCTCCATGGCGGCGATGCCCTGGCCGGACGAAAACCCGCGCTGAAGTGCGACCTGCACTTCGGCGGCGGGGTATAGATTGTAGCGCGCCACGCGATAGGGGCCTGTGGTGTCGCTGAAAGTGGCGACGGATCCGATCGGCACCATCTCGCCGCTGACGCTGCGCGTCTTGAGATTGGCGACGTCGCGCAGGGTGAGCCGGTAGGGATTGTCGGCCTGGGCGGTCACGCGATAGGTGCGGCCGAGCAGGTTGAAGTCGTTGACGTAGCCCGAGCCCATGTAGACCGACAGCGTCTCGAACACGCGCGCGATCGGTACACCGAGCTGCTCCGCCTTGGTGCGGTCGATCTCGGCCCAGATCTGTGGCGTGCGCGTGCTGAACAAGGTGAACGCCTGGGTGAGGCCCGGCGTCTGCCCCGCCGCGCCCGCCAGCGCCCAGGTGGCGCCTTCCAGCGCCGGCAGGCCGCGCGCCGCGCGATCCTGCACGTAGCCCTTGAGGCCGCCGCCGGTGCCGATGCCCGGCACGGAGGGCGGCTCGAGCACGAACACGAAGGCTTCCCGCAGGGAGAACATCTTGCCGCGCAGCTCGGCCAGGATGCCGTCGGTTCCGAGGCCCTGCCTCAGCCTTTCCTCGAAGGGCCTCAAGGTCACGAAGATGACGCCGGTATTGGGTGCGTTGGTGAAGGTCGCGCCGTCGAAGCCGACGAAGGCCACGGCGTCCTTCACGCCGGGGGTCGAGAGGATCATGTCCGAAGCCTGGCGCACCAGCTTGTCGGCGCGTTCCAGGGTCGAGCCGGGCGGCAATTGCATCGCCGCGATCAGGTAGGACCGGTCGAGCTGCGGGATCAGGCCGGTCGGAGTCGCCACGAGGCGCTGGCCGGCCAGGAAGACCAGACCGCCATAGATCGCCAGCACGATCAGAGACATGCGGATCAGACGCGCCGTGGCGCGGCCATAGAAGTCGGACAGCGCCTCGAAGCCGCGATTGAACTGGCGAAAGAACCAGCGCACCGGCGCGAACAGCCGGTCGGCCGCCGTCGGCCGGACGTGCTCCACCGGAGACAAGGCATGGGTCTTCAGCAGCACGGCGGCCATTGCCGGCGACAGGGTCAGGGACACGAAGGCCGATATCGCCGTCGAGGCCGCAATGGTGATGGCGAACTGCTTGTAGAACGAGCCCTGCAGGCCGGTGATGAAGGCGGTCGGCAGGAACACGGCGATCAGCACCAGCGAAATGGCGATCAGGGCGCCGCCGACCTCGTCCATCGTCCTGTGCGCGGCCTCCTTGGGCGACATGCCCTGCGTCAGGTAACGCTCGACGTTCTCGACCACGACGATGGCATCGTCGACCACGATGCCGATCGCCAATACCAGGCCGAACAGCGACAGGGTGTTGAACGAGACCCCGGCCGCCTCCATCACGGCGAACGCGCCGATCAGTGACACCGGGATGGCGAGCAGGGGGATGATCGCGGCCCGCCAGGTCTGCAGGAACAGGATCACCACGATCACGACCAGTACCAACGCCTCGAAGAGCGTATGGATCACCGCGTCGACCGACGCCTGGATGAACTCGGTCGGATTGTAGACGATGTCGTAGTCGACGCCCGGCGGGAAGGATCGCTTCAGCCCTTCCATCGCCCTGATCACGCCGTCGGACGTCGCGAGCGCGTTGGAGCCCGGCCGCTGGAAGATGCCGAGCGCCGTCGCCGTCTTGTTGTTGAGGTATGCGTTGAGCGTGTAGTCCTGCGCGCCCAGCTCGACGCGCGCCACGTCGCGCAAACGCGTCACCGAGCCGTTCGCCTCGGCACGCAGAACGATGTTGCCGAATTCCTCGACCGTGGTCAGGCGGCCAAGCGTCTGAACCGTCAGCGTGAACCCGCCGGGCGACACCGCCGGCGCCTGGTTGATGGCGCCGGCCGCCACCTGCAGGTTGGCGGCGCGCAGCGCCAGCATGACCTCGCCCGCCGTCATGTTGCGCGAGGCCACCCGCGCGGGATCGAGCCAGATCCGCATGGAATAGTCGCGCGCGCCGAACACGATGACGTTGCCGACGCCCTCGACCCGGCTCAGCACGTCCTTCACGTACAACGAGGCATAGTTGGAGATGTATTGCTGGTCGCGGCTGCCGTCCGGCGAGACCATGTGCACGACCATGATGAAGTCGGGCGAGGCCTTGCGCACGACGATGCCGAGACGCTGGACCTCCTCGGGCAGGCGCGGCTGGGCGACGGCGACGCGGTTCTGCACGAGCACTTGCGCCTGGTCGATGTCGACGCCGGGTTTGAACACGACGTTGATGGAGAGCCGCCCGTCGCCGGTCGATTGCGACTCGATATAGAGCATGTCGTCGACGCCGTTGACCTCGAGCTCGATCGGCGTGGCGACGGTTTGCGCGATTACTTCGGCCGAGGCGCCGGGATAGGTCGCGGTGATGTTGACCGTCGGCGGCGCGATCTCGGGATATTCGGTGACCGGCAGCGTGCGCTGGGCGATCACGCCGACGATCAGGATGATGAGCGACAGGACCGACGCGAAGATCGGCCGGTCGATGAAGAAGTGCGAGAAGCGCATGCGTTCAGCCGCCCGTGGCGGCGATATCGCCCTTTTGCGGCACCACCTTGGCGCCGGGCCTGACCATGGGATTGGCGAGCCCGTCCAACACCACCTTGTCGGTCGGGGCGAGGCCCTCGCGCACCACGCGCAGCCCTTCGACGATCGGCCCCAACGTCAGGGGCCTCGCCTGTACGACGCCGCCCTCGGCGATGACGAAGACGATCTTGCCCGCCTGGTCGGCGATTACGGCCGAATCGGGGATCAGCAGGGCGTCGTACTCGCCGCCAAAGAGCTGGATGCGGGCGAACAGGCCCGGCGTCAGCAGACCCTGCTTGTTGTCGAGGATGGCGCGCGTGCGCAGCGTTCCCGAGCGTGCGGACAGTGCGTTGTCGGTGAAGTCGACCTTGCCCGTTCGATCCCACCCGGACTCATCGGCCAGGCGAATGCGCACCGGGACGGCGCCGTCGGGCATGCCGCCCGCTGCCGCCAGGCGCGTGTAGCGCAGGTGGTCGGCCTCGGAAACGTCGAACACGAAGTGGATGGGATCCATTTGCACGATGGTGGCGAGCAGCGTCGCGCCCTGCTGGCCGCCCTGGATCAGGTTGCCCGGATCGACCTTGCGGTCGGACAGACGACCGGTCAGGGGGGCCGTCACCTCCGTCCATTCGAGGTTGAGCTGTGCATTGCGCAAGCCGGCCTCTGCCGCCTTGAGCTGGGCGCGCGCGATGTCGAGATTGGCCCTGCGCTGGTCGTATTCCTGGTCGGTGATCGTGCGTGACTTGATGAGCGAGGCGCCGCGCTCGACCGTTGTTTCGGTGAGTTCGACTTGCGCCTTCGTGCGGGCCACTTCGGCCGCCGCCTGCTCGACGGCGATCTCATACGGACGCTTGTCGATGGTGAACAGCGGGTCACCCGCCTTCACCCACTGACCATCCCTGAAATGCTGCTTGTCGATGAAGCCCGAAACACGGGCGCGCACCTCGACGACGGCGACCGCCTCGAACTTGCCCGAGTACTCGTCCCACTGGGTGACCCGTTTGGCGAGTGGTTCCGATACGGTGACGGGCATGGCTGGCGGCCCGCCCTGGGCCCAGCCCCCCGAAGCCATTGAAAGGCCGACAAATACCGCCCCGGCCAGAACCGTCAGACGACCCGCCACTTGTGACACCCTCGATCGTTTGCGCTGCAACAGGCATGTGGTTGCACTGCACCAGACTTTCAATTGCATCTCGGACAGTCGCCGGGCGTCTCGAGCAAGACGATTCGTATGGCCATGCATTAGTGTCCTTCGCTCGGGAATTGTGGCGTCGGCATCCGCCTGACTCGGTCGTCCCGGATAGGTGATGGGCGCGACCGGCTGTAGAGTGCGGACATGCTCTCGGCGGGCTTTGTTGCATTGGATTGGCACAAGGGGTTGAGGCGCCCGAGGGCGCGTCCTGCTATTTCCCGCGTCTTTGTCGGGGCACTTCGGAGCTGCCACGACATCTGCAGCCGGGAGTTTCCGGCGCGGCGGCGCGATGCCTATGCCGGCAGGCCCACTCGAACGGCAGGCTGGGTGAGGGCATGAAGATCGGCGTGCTCCAGTTCTTCAGCTGGCCCGGGCGGCATGGCCCTCTGGACGATGTCTACCGCAGGGCACTGGAGCGTATCGAGATCATGGACAGGGGCGGCTTCGATGCGGTCTGGCTGGCGGAGCATCATTTCACCACCTTCAGCGTCTGCCCGTCGGTGCACATGCTTGGCACGCTTGCCGCGGCGCGTACCAAGCGATTGCGCATCGGCACTGCCGTCTCGCTCGCCGCGCTCTACCACCCGCTGCGTCTGGCGGAGGAAGTGGCGCTGCTCGATGTCTTGTCGAACGGCCGCGTCAATTGGGGCGCGGGCCGAGGCTTCGCGCCCAGCGAGTTCGCGGCGTTCGGCGTGCCGCCGTCGGAGAGCGCGGAGCGCTTTCGCGAGGCCGTCGACATCGTCCTGAAGGCGTGGACGGCGGAGCGCCTCGATTTCAGCGGCAAGCATTTTGCCTTCGAAGGCATCGAGGTTCTGCCGAAACCGCTGCAACGGCCTCACCCACCCGTATGGATGGCGGCGACGTCCGAGTCCGCGATCGATTGGGCGGCAAGCCGCGGCTTTTCCATTCTGATGGATCCGCATGCCTCGATGACGGAGCTCGGCGCCAAGCGCCGGCGATATGCCGAGCGATTGACGGCGGCCGGCTTCTCGGATGTCGGGCGCGACATCCCGATGGCGCGGCTGGTCGCGCTGGCGCCGACGATGGGGGAGGCGCGCGAGGTGGCGCGGCGCGGCGCGCGGTGGCTCGTCGACGCCTATGCCGGCCCGCAGCACCAGAAGGCGCTGCAGACGACGCGCAGCTACGGCGGCAAGGATCCCGTCGACCACTACGTCGACGACGTCATTCTCCACGGCACGCCGCAGGCCGTGATCGATCGCATCGCCGCCCTCGAGGAAGAGATCGGTCTGAACTACCTGATGTGCGCGCCGCTCAGCCGGGAAAGCTTTCGCTTGCTCGCCGATCAAGTGGTGCCGCGGCTGTGAAGCCCGTCGTCATCGTCAATCCGGCGGCGAACAAAGGGGGTGCGGCGCGGCGCTGGCCGGCCATCGAAGCGGAGCTTCGCGCGCGCGTCGGTCCGTTCGAGGCACGCTTCACTGCGGCGCCCGGCCATGCCACGGAACTCGCACGCGCCGCCCTGGCGCAGGGTGCGCGCCGGTTCGTGGCGGTGGGCGGCGACGGCACGGCGAACGAAACCCTGAACGGGCTGCTCGATCCGTCGGGCCGCCTGCTGGCGGAAGACGCGGTCCTGTGTCCCGTACCGGCCGGCACCGCCAACGAGCTCTGCCGGGCGCTGGACCTGTTGAAGCCGGCGCAGCGCGCCTACGATGCGGCGGCGAGCACGCGCGTGCGGGCCATGGACCTGATGCGCGTGCGATGTGTCGGGCTCGACGGCCGGCCGGTCGACCGCTTCGGCTATCTCATCGTCGCCATCGGCAGCGCCGCCACGATCAGCCATCGAACGTCGCGGTCACGCTGGCTGAAGAAGCTGGGGGAGATCGCCTATCTCCTGATGACGCCCGTCGTGACGCTGGGCTATCAGGAGCGCGATGTCACGATCTCCATCGACGACAAGGCGCCCGAACGGCGCCGCGTCTTCACCGCCTTGATCGGCAATACCGAGAACGGCGGCGGCGGCATGCGGCTGGTGCCCGGCGCCCGCTTCGACGACGGCATGCTCGACATGATCGAGGTCGGCGGCGTCTCGGCCGCGACGGTGCTGCTGTCGATCCTGCCCAAGGTCTATAGCGGCGATCATGTTCGCCATCCGCAGGTGGCGCTCAGTCGCGGTGCGCGCCGCCTCGCCTTCGACTCCGAGGTCGAGACGCTGGTCGATCTCGACGGCGAGACGGTCGGACGCCTGCCGCTCGAGGTTTCCGTCCTGCCGCAAGCCTTTCGAGTCGGGATCGCAAGCACATGAAGAAATTCGGCACTCCCTTCAAGCCGTCGTCCGTCAGGCTGCTGATGCTGGGCTCGGGCGAGCTCGGCAAGGAAGTCGTCATCGAGGCGATGAGGCTCGGCCTCGAGGTCATCGCCTGCGACCGCTACGCCAATGCGCCGGCCATGCTGGTCGCCAATCGCGCCCATGTCTTCGATATGCGCGACGGCGCGGCATTGCGACGGGTCATCGAGCGGGAGAAGCCGCATTTCATCGTGCCCGAGATCGAGGCGATCGCGACCGACACGCTGGTCGACCTCGAGAAGGAGGGATGGACCGTCATCCCGACCGCGCGGGCTGCGCGGCTGACGATGGACCGCCGCGGCATCCGCCAGCTGGCGGCCGAGAAGCTCAAACTGCCGACCTCGTCCTACCGCTTCGCCTCGAGCCTCGCGGAGCTGGAGCACGGGGCGAATGCCGTGGGCTTTCCCTGCTTCATCAAGCCCACCATGTCCTCGTCGGGCCACGGCCAGAGCGTGGCGCGCAAGCCTGCCGACCTCGCCCGGAGCTGGCGGCACGCCATGGAGGGCAGCCGGGCCGCGACCGGCATGGTGATCGTCGAGGGGGCGATCAAGTTCGACTACGAGATCACCCAGCTCACCATCCGGCACGCCAGGGGCTTCGCCTATTGCGAGCCGATCGGCCACATCCAGATCGACGGCGACTATCGCGAGAGCTGGCAACCCCATCCGATGTCGAAGAAGGCGCTCAGGCAGGCGCGCGACATCGCCCGCAAGGTGGTGAACGAGCTGTGCGGCCGCAAGGGTCGCGGCATCTTCGGCGTCGAGCTGTTCGTCAAGGGTGACCGGGTGTGGTTCTCCGAGCTGTCGCCCCGGCCGCACGACACGGGGCTCGTGACACTGGCGTCGCAGAACATGAGCGAGATGGAACTGCATGTGCGCGCCATCCTCGGCCTGCCGATCCCCGAGATCGCCTGCCGCCCGGGCGCCTCGGTACCCATCCTGGCGGAAGGCGATCTCGACGATCCGACCTACGTCGGCGTCGACAAGGCGCTGGCGGCTCCGGGGACGTCGGTGCGCCTCTTCGGCAAGCCCGAGGTGCGCGGCCATCGCCGCATGGCCGTGGTCACGGCGACGGGACGCACCGTGAAAGAGGCGCGCAGCAAGGCCCAGGTGGCGGCAAAGCGGATCAAGGTGCGTTGAGCGTAGCCCAGCTCCGCAACACCTCCACTGTCGGCTCGTCGGCCGGGAAGAAGCATTCGATCCGAAGTTCCTGTGCGGTGATATCGCGCGGCGTGCCGAGCGTGGCGATGGTGGTGATCAGCTTCAGTGCGACGTCGCCCTTGCGAAAGTGCATGGGCAGGATCGGTCCGCCCGTCTCTGTCAGTGCAGCGCTCAGCAATGGCCGCACGCCGTCGTAGGCGAGCAGCCGGTCGAGCAGCGCGGCCGTCTCGGCCTGGCCGTCGGCTGCCGCGTCGGCTTCGACGCTGCGGATGAAATAGCGCACGACCTCGGCCCAGTTCAGCAGATAGGGCCGCAGCACGTCGGGCGCGACCAGCGCGTCGGCGAGGTTGACCTTCGCGCCGGGCGCGAGCTTGCCGACCAGGAACTCGACCAGCCGCACCGCGCCATCGTTGGCCTCGAGGAGGTTCCAGCGACGGTCGACGACGACGGCGGGAAACGGCTCCTGCTGGGCGAGCATATGGTCCAGCGCGGTGCGCACGTCGGCCATTTCGGGCGCGGCGAGATCGGTCTCGTGCCATACCGGCGCGAAGCCGGCGGCGATCAGCAGCGCATTGTGCTGACGCAGCGGCACGTCGAGCGCCGCGGCGAGCCGCAGGACCATGTCGCGGCTGGCGGCGGCGCGGCCCAGTTCGAGGAAGCTGAGATGCCGCTGCGAGATCTCGGCGCGATGCGCGAGCTCGAGCTGCGACCATCCGCGTTTGCGTCGCCAGTCGCGAAGTCTCGACGGGAAGTCCATCTGTACCTGCCAGGTAGTTGCTGCAACGGCGCGCTCGCCGGACATTGACGCAATGAGCGAATGGATGGGAGTCCTGATCGCTGTGGCATCGAGCAGCCTCGGCGGCACCGCCGCTGCCGTGACGCGCTATCTGGTCGGCAACGCCGATCCGCTGACGCTCGCCATCCTGCGCTGGGGCATCGGCTTTCTGTGCGTGCTGCCGGTGGCGCTGCTGCTCGGCGTGAAGTGGCCGCAACGCCCGGACTGGCCCGGCGTGATCGCGCTCGGCGTCTGCTTCTTCGGCCTGTTCTTCATCCTCTACAACATCGCCATGGGCTACACGACGGCGGCGCGCGCCAGCCTCGCGCTATCGACCTTGCCGCTGCTGACCATGATCGTGGGCGCATTGCTCGGCTTGGAGAAGATGACGGGCCGCAAGATCGCCGGTGTCGCCATCGCCATGTCGGGTGTGCTGGCGGCCCTGGCGACCGGTCTTGGCGATGCGCCCGAGGGAGCGTGGCGCGGCGAGCTGATCATGACCGGCGCCGTGCTCTGCATGGCCTTCTACAATGTCTGGTCGCGGCCCTTCATCACGCGCTCGAGCGCCTTGGGCTTTCTTGCTCTCGGCATGGGGTCCGGCGCTGCCGTCCTGGCGATCGCCGGCCTGCTGACCGGCAGCGTCGCGGACCTTGCAGGCTTCGGGCCGGCGCAGTGGCTGGCCGGCCTCTATCTCGGCGTCGCTGGCGGCGCGCTCGCCTTCATTCTGTGGGTGATGGCGCTGCAGCGCGCCTCGCCGACGCGCGTCGCCAACGCCATGACGGTCAATCCGATTGCCGCGGCGCTGCTCGCCGCCCCTCTGGTGGGCGAGCCCATCACGCTCAACCTCGTGATCGGCCTGGTCGCCGTGTTCGCCGGGATCTGGATCGCGACGACGGAGAGTCGCGCACCGGCTAGTGCCGGAAGTGGCGCATCCCGGTGAAGACCATGGCGAGGCCCTTCTCGTCGGCGGCCTCGATCACTTCCTTGTCGCGCATCGAGCCGCCGGGCTGGATCACCGCCGTGGCGCCCGCCTCGGCCGCGGCGAGCAGGCCGTCGGCGAACGGGAAGAAGGCGTCGGAGGCGACGACGCTGCCGATCGCCGGGCTTTGCGCCAGCTTGGCGAGCTCGCCCGATTCGGCGGCGCGGATGGCGGCGATGCGCGAGCTGTCGCGCCGGTTCATCTGGCCGGCGCCGACGCCCACCGTGGCGCCGTCCTTGGCATAGACGATGGCGTTGCTCTTGACGTGCTTGCACACGGTGAAGGCGAACAGCATGTCGTCGATCTCTTTCGGCGTCGGCGCGCGCTTGGTGACGACCTTGAGATCCTCGCGGCGCACATGGCCGTTGTCGCGCGTCTGGAAAAGATAGCCGCCAGCCACGCTCCTCAAGGTCATGCCGGCCGTCCGCGGGTCGGGCAGAGTGCCGGCCAGCAGCACGCGCACGTTCTTCCTCTTGGCGAAGACTTCCAGCGCCTCGGGCGTGGCGTCGGGTGCGATCACGACCTCAAGGAAGAGCTTGGCGAGATCCTCGGCCGTTCGCGCCTCGAGCGTGGTGTTGACGGCGACGATGCCGCCGAAGATCGACACCGGATCGCAGGCATAGGCCTTGAGATAAGCGTCGTACTGGTCCTTGCCGATCGCCACGCCGCAGGGATTGGCGTGCTTGATGACGACGACCGCCGGCTGCTTGAACTCGGCGACGCACTCGTAGGCCGCCTCGGTGTCGCCGATGTTGTTGTAGGAGAGCTCCTTGCCCTGGACGACGCGCGCCGTGGCGACGCCCGGCCGCCTGCTGCCGTCACTGTAGAACGCCGCCTTCTGGTGCGGGTTCTCGCCGTAGCGCAGGGTCTGCACGCGCTCGGCGGCGATCGTGAGCCGCTCGGGGAAGGCGTCGCCCTGCTCTCGTGCTAGCCAGGTGGCGATCGCGGAATCGTAGGACGCGGTACGCGCATAGGCCTTGGCCGCGAGCTTGCGGCGCAGCGCGAGCGAGGTGGCGCCCTTGTTGGCCTCGAGCTCCGCCAGCACCGCGTCGTAGTCCGACGGATCGACGACGATGGTCACGAAATCGTGGTTCTTCGCCGAGGCGCGGATCAGGGCCGGGCCGCCGATGTCGATGTTCTCGACGCAGGTCGCGAAGTCGGCGCCGCGCGCCACGGTGGCCTCGAACGGATAGAGGTTCGACACGACGAGATCGATGGGCGCGATCTTGTGGTCGGCCAGCGCCTTGGCGTGGCCCGCATCGGTGCGCCGCGCCAGGATGCCACCGTGGATCGAGGGCTGCAGCGTCTTCACGCGGCCGTCCATGATCTCGGGGAAACCCGTGTGGTCGCTGACCTCGATCACCTCGACCCCCGCGTCGCGCAGGCTCTTGGCCGAGCCGCCGGTCGACAGGATCGCCACGCCGTGCGCCGCCAGCGCCTTGCCGAGCTCGACCAGGCCGGTCTTGTCCGAGACGGAGATCAGCGCCCGCTTGATCGGCGCCAGGTCGGGCGTGGGTGACGGGACATAGGTGGGGGCGACGGACATGGCCGGGTCTATAGACCCTGGCGTTGTGCGTTGTAAGCACCCACTTTCTAGACTATATAAAGTAATTCTAGAATTTGGCGGATAGCCATGGGTGTCAGCATCAAGAGCGCAGAGGCGGAGCGCAAGTTGCGCCGCGTTTCCCGGCTGCTCGGCAAGAGCATGACGGCGACGGTGCTCGAACTCGCCGACAGCAAGCTCAAGGAGCTCGACGCCGGGAAGGATCGAAGCCGGCGAATGAAGGCGATCGAGGCCGCCGTGAAGCGCATCAAGGCATTGCCGGTCCTTTCCATCGCAAGCGAAGACGAGATCCTGGGCTACAACGACAAGGGCCATTTCGATTGATCGTCGTCGATACGTCGGCACTTCTCGCGATTTCCTTCGAGGAGGAGGGCCACGCCGGTTTCATGGAAGCCGTCCTTTCGACCGACGACCCGAGACTGGGTGCACCGAACCTGGTTGAAGCGTCCATGGTTGTCGAAACGCGCCGAGGCGAGCGCGGATTGCGCGAGCTGGACACCATCGTCTCGAACCTCGGTCTTGCGATCGTGGCTTTCGACGCCAGCCATGTTGCCGCCGCTCGCGACGCGTTTCGCCGGTATGGCAGGGGCCGGCACCGCGCCGCCCTGAATTTCGGCGACTGCTGCGCCTACGCCTTGGCGAAGGTCCTGGGCCTGCCGTTGCTGTTCAAGGGCAAGGACTTCACGCTGACCGATATCAAGCGCGCCCTTTAGGCGACGGGACTCAGGAACGTTCGCTCCTCGGCCAGGATGAATTTCTGCTCCTCGGCCATTTTGAAGTTGGCGGCACCCTCGGAATCGCTCCTCAGCCGGGCACGATAGGCCTCGTAGGCCGCGAGGCTCTCGAAGGCGATCAGCCCCCAGGCGATGTTGTTGGTGCCCTCATGCGGCATCCAATAGCCCAATAGATTGCCGCCGCACCTGGGAATGATGGTGAGCCAGCGCTTCGCGTAGGCCTCGAAGGCGTCGCGCTTGAAGGGATCGAGCTGGTAACGGATGAAGACGGTGACGGTCATGGGCAACCTCCTGGGGTGCCAATCTGCCGATCCAGGCGGCGCCGTTGTTTCGGCTGGCGCCGAAGCTAGGCGTCGATGCCCTCCAGCACCCGCACCTTGAAGCCTTCGGCCTGCAGCGCCGCGACCAGCTCGCTGACATGGCCGCGGTCGCGGGTCTCGAGCGTGACGTCGAGTTCGGTGGCCTTGGCGACCACGCCGCCGAATAGCCGCTGGTGCTGGACCTCGACGATGTTGCCGCCCGCCTTGCCGATCACGCCGGCGACCCGACCGAGCTGGCCGGGCGCGTCGCCGATCATCAGCCTGAGCCGCACGATGCGGCCGTCGCGCACCAGGCCGCGCAGCAGCACCGACGCGAGCAGACGGGTGTCGATGTTGCCGCCGGTCAACACCAGCCCGACCTTGCGGCCCCTGAACAGGTCGGAGTAGCCAAGCATGGCGGCAAGTCCGGTCGCCCCGGCACCTTCGGCCACGGTTTTCTCGACCTCGAGGAAAAGCGAGATGGCACGCTCGATCGCCACCTCGTCGACCGAGACGACGCGGTCGAGCAACGCACGGGCGATGATGAGCGGCAGCTTGCCGATGTCGCGCACGGCGATGCCTTCGGCGATGGTGTCGCCGCCCGCGGTCACCGGCTCGTTGCCGAGCAGTTGGCGCATCGCCGAGTAGCCGGCAGCTTCGGCGCCGATCACCTTGAGGTCCGGCTTCAGGGCGCGCGCGGCGACGGCGCATCCGGCGATCATGCCGCCGCCACCGACCGGGACCACCAGCGTGTCGAGTTCGGGCACGTCCTGCAGCATCTCCAGCGCCGCGGTGCCCTGGCCCGCGATGATGCGCGGATCGTCGTAGGGATGGACGAAGACCAGTCGCTCGGCCTCGGCGATGCGATGGGCTTCGCCGGCGGACTCGGCCAGTGTGTCGCCGTGCAGCACGACGCGCGCGCCGTGGCTCCTGGTGTGCCTGACCTTAACGTTGGGCGTGAAGGCGGGCATCACGATGGTGGCGGGGATGCCGAGCCGGCCGGCGTGATAGGCCACGCCCTGCGCGTGGTTGCCGGCCGACATGGCGATCACGCCGCGTTTGCATTCGGCCTCGGAGAGCTGCAGCAGCGTGTTGAGCGCGCCGCGCTCCTTGAACGAGGCGGTGAACTGCAGGTTCTCGAACTTGACCCAGACCTCGGCCTGCACGATGCGCGACAGGGTCTCGCTCTTGAGACACGGCGTATGCACCACCGCGCCGCCGATCCGTGCAGCGGCCATGCGCACGTCTTCCAGCGTGACGGGCAAGGTCGTCATCAGGCCGCCAGCCGGCGGTCGATCCAGTCGCGGGTGCGGTACCAGGCGCCGATCATCGGCAGGAACCAGGGATCGCCGTTGTAGAGGGCGTGCTCGGGAAAATCACGACCGTCCAGCGGATTGATCGGGGCGTTGGTGCCGCCCGCGATCTTGCGGGCCGTCTGCGTGCCGAGATAGGTCATCATGGCAACGCCGTTGCCGTTGCAGGCGAGCAGGTAG
This sequence comes from Enhydrobacter sp., assembly GCA_025808875.1. Taxonomy (NCBI): domain Bacteria; kingdom Pseudomonadati; phylum Pseudomonadota; class Alphaproteobacteria; order Hyphomicrobiales; genus Enhydrobacter; species Enhydrobacter sp. The sequence continues at coordinate 4,714,651 of CP075528.1, forward strand.
TGCATGCCTTCGTCCAGACCCATGTGCGGCATGTAGTCGAGCGCGAAGGCGACGTTGCCTGTCCAGGCATGGGTGATGCGGATGCCCTCGAGCTGCGGAAAGCGGTCGATCATGTAGCGGTAGAGGGCGGGCGCGCTCACCTCGGGTGGCGCCGCGGTGAAGCGGGCACGACCGCCGAAGATCAGGCGCCTGCCATCGGGCGAGGGCCGGTAGTAGGTCAGCACCCGCTTGGTGTCGGCGATCGAGCGCAGCTCCGGGATGAGCTTGCTCGCATGCTCCGGAAGCTCTTCGGTGGCGATGATGTGGCTGGCCACGGGCACCACCCGGCGCTTGAGCCGGGGCGTGAGGTCGCCCGTGTAGCCGTTGGTGGCAACCACGACCTCGCGGGCCAGGACCGGCCCCTTCGTGGTGAGGACACGCCAGCCGTTTGCGGTTCTTTCGAAGCGCTCGGCCTCGACGCCCGCGCAGAGCACCGCGCCGGCGCGGTGGGCGGCCTCGAGCAGGCCCTTGTAGTAGAGCGCCGGGTGGAGATGGCCCGACCGCTCGGCATACATGCCGCCGAAGTAGTAGTCGGAGGCGATGTATTCGCGCTGACGTTCACGCGGCACCATCGCCGCGCCGGCGTCGGCGTACTTGTTGAACATCTCGACCTTGGCGGCCTGCTCGCGATAGTGCCTGGGCGTCCAGGCGCCGACGAAGCGGCCCTTGCGGATCAGGCCGCACTCGATCTTCTCGCGTGCGAGGATGTCCTCCAGGACGGAGAGCGAATCGGCGCCCGCACCGAGGAACTTGGCCTTGTCTCGTTCGAATTCCTCGGCTGCCTGGTTCTTGCCGCCGAGACCCTTGCCCATGTTGACGCCGCCCGAGATCATGCCGCCGTTGCGCGTCGAGGCGCCGACGCCGAAGTCGCCGCGTTCCAGCACGACGGCGTCGACGCCGCTGCGGCGCAGCTCGAGCGCGGTGGCGAGCCCGCCATAGCCCGAACCGACGATCGCCACGTCGGTCCGCGCCGGCGGCTCCTGGCTCAGCGCATTGTTGGGTGTCCACGCTTCCCACCACCAGGGCGCGGCCTTGAAGTCGCGGTGAAAGATCTCGCTGGGGCGCATCAGAAGTCGGTCACCTTGCCGTTGAATTGCCAGTCTCCGTAGCGGGTCGGCTCGGGGCCGGGCGGACCGCCGATCTCCTCGACCCTCTCGGAGGGTGCCGGCTTGGGGAATGCCGGTTTGGCGGCGGGCGGGGTGGCGCCGCCGTCCGCTGGCTCGGACGATGTGGGTTTCAAGGGGTCGACCATGGGCCCATGATGCCGCCCCCCGCCTTGATTCGCCACAGTTTGAAGCCATCTTCCCGGCATGAACTACTTTCGCACCGCCCTGCTTCTGGCGGGGCTCACCGGCTTTTTCCTGGTCGTCGGCTACCTCCTGGGAGGCTCGGGCGGCTTGATCATTGCCCTCGTCGTGGCGCTGGGCATGAACCTCTTCGCCTACTGGAACAGCGATCGCATGGTGTTGCGCATGGCCAACGCGCACGAGATCGGGCCAGGCGACTCGCCGGAGTTCTACGGCATCGTCCAGGGCCTGGCGCAGCGCGCCGGCCTGCCCATGCCGCGCGTCTACGTCATCGACGAGGAGCAGCCCAACGCCTTCGCGACGGGGCGCGATCCCGAACATGCGGCCGTCGCCGCCACCACCGGCCTGCTGCGCCATCTCAGCCGCGAGGAGATCGCCGGCGTGATGGCGCACGAGCTGGCGCACGTGAAGAATCGAGATACGCTCACCATGACCATCGCCGCCACGCTGTCCGGTGCCATCGGCATGCTTGCCACCTTTGGCGGCCTGTTCGGCGGCAGTCGCGGCGGGGATGGCCGGCCGATGGTCAATCCGATCGTTGCCATCGGCGCGATGATCCTGGCGCCGCTCGCGGCGAGCATGGTGCAGATGGCGATCAGCCGGAGTCGCGAGTTCGAGGCCGACCGCGAAGGGGCGGCGATCTGCGGCCAGCCGCTGTGGCTCGCCTCGGCATTGCGGCGTATTCATGCGGGCACGCAGCAGATCGCCAATCCGACGGCCGAGGCCAGTCCGGCGACGGCACATCTCTACATTGCCAACCCGCTGTCGGCCGGCGGGCTCGCCGGCCTGTTCTCGACCCATCCCTCGATGGAGGAGCGCGTGGCGCGCCTGCAGGCGATGGTGGGCGGCCATGCCCCGCCGGCCTACGCCGCCCCGCCGGCCGCCGCACCGCGCGCCGGCGGTTCGGTGCCCCGTACCGCTCGCCGCAACGGACCGTGGGGTTGAACTAACCGCCGGGCGGCAGGGTTTCGGGCTTCTCGCCGAGATCGAAGCCCTGAATGCGTTCGCCGCGACGAACGATCTGCGAGGTCGACGTATCGATGTCGCGCAGATCCTTCTCGGTTTGGGAAAAGTGGCGCTTCAGGTTGTCGACGCGCTCTTCCAGGCGCCGCACGTCGCCCAGCATCAGCCCCACCAGCTTCTGAACCTCGTCGGCCCGCTGGCGCATCTGGACGTCCTTCAGCACGGCCCGCACCGTGTTGAGCGTCGCCATCATCGTGGTGGGCGACACGATCCAGACCCGGGCCTTGTAGGAATCGTCGACGATGCCCGGGAAGTTGGCGTGCAGCTCGGCATAGACCGCTTCGGAGGGCAGGAACATCAGCGCCGATTCGGCGGTCTCGCCGGTGCCGAGGATGTACTTGTCGCGGATGTCGCCGATATGCTTGCGCATCGCCTGCTGGAAGGCGCGCTGTGCGGACGCCAGCGCCGCCGCATCGCCCGCCGGCACCGAGCGCAGCAGGCGGTAGCTCTCGAGCGGGAACTTGGCGTCGATGGCGATCGAGCCCGGCGGATTGGGCAGCTTCAGGAGGCAGTCGACGCGCGTGCCGTTGGATAGCGTGTACTGGAACTCGTAGGCCTGCGGCGGCAGCGCGCTCTGAACGAGATCGGCGAGCTGAACCTCGCCGAAGGCCCCGCGCGCCTGCTTGTTCGACAGCACTTCCTGAAGACTGACGACTTGCGTGGACAGCTCGCCGATCTTGCGCTGCGCCTCGTCGATGCGGACCAGCCGCTCGCGCAGGTCGGTGACGACCTGCGTGGTGGTCTGCTCGCTGCGTTCGAGCCGGTCGTGGATGACCTTGGCCAGGGCCTGCTCCTGCTCGCGCAGCGAACGTTCGACCCGCTGAACGGTCTCGGCCTGCTGGCTGAGCGCGAGTTCGAGCTGCTGGCGCACTGCCTCGGCCTCGCGCGCACGGCCGCGCCGGAGCAGCACCACGAGCAGGGCTGCGGCGAGCAGGCCGACCAGCAGCAACAGCACGATCGTCAGCGCATCCATCGCCGACGGTTATAGGCGGCCGGCTCGACAAGCGCACGGCCGGTCGCTAATTCACCCACATGCCGCCGCCAAAGCACGACCCGGACGTCTGGCTGTTCGACCTCGACAACACGCTCTATCCGGCGCGCTGCAACCTGTTCGCCCAGGTCGACGTGCGAATCGGCCGCTACATCGCCGACTGGCTGAAATGCGATGTCGAGGAGGCGCGGCGCGTCCAGAAGCAATACTGGCGCGATCACGGCACGTCGATGCGCGGAATGATGACCCTGCATGGCGTCGACCCGAGGCACTATCTCGACTACGTCCACGACATCGACTACTCGCCCGTCGAGGCGAGCCCGGCACTCGACCAAGCGCTGGCGGCGTTGCCCGGCCGCAAGATCATCTTCACCGCGGGGGACGTGCCGCACGCCGAACGGGTGATGGAGCGTCTCGGCGTGGCACACCATTTCGAGGCGATCTTCGACATCGTCGCCGGCGACTACTGGCCGAAACCCCATCAGGCGATCTACGACAAGCTGGTGGTCAAGCACGGTGTCGATCCGGCCCGCGCCTGCATGGCCGACGACATCTCCGTCAATCTCCGGCCGGCGGCCGACATGGGCATGCGGACCGTGTGGATCCGCACCGAGGAAAGCGTGAAGCGGGCGGGCGCCGATCTCGATCACGTCCATCACCAGACCGACGATCTGGCGAGCTGGCTCGCCGACTGGGTCGCCGAGAGGAGCAAGGCAAAGTGAAGATACTGATCCTGGGGGCCGGTGCCGTTGGCGGCTACTGGGGCGCTCGCCTGCACCAGGCCGGCGTCGACGTCACCTTCCTGCTGCGCGAGAAGCGTGCCGAGAAGGTGCGGCGCGAAGGCCTGGTGGTCAAGAGTCCGAAGGGCGACGCGGTCGTCCCGGTCAAGGTCGTGACCGGCGGCGGCGAGGGCGGTCCTTATGACGTCGTGGTGCTGGCCTGCAAGGGCTACGACCTCGATTCGGCGATGGAGTCGATCGCGCCGGCGGTCGGCCGAGATACCGTCATCGTGCCGATGCTGAACGGCCACATCCACTTCGCCACGCTCGACGCCAGGTTCGGCGCGGAGCGTGTGGCCGGGGGGTTGGCGCGCATTTCCGGCATGCTGGGCCCCAACGGCGAAATCCTCCACAGCGGGCCGTCGGGCGTGTCGTTCGGCGAGCGCGACGGCACGCCGGCGCGGCCGGCGTTGGTGGCGCTGGACGCGGCCTGCAAGAAGGCCGGGATCGACGGCGGCCTCAACCCGAACATCAACCAGGATCTCTGGGACAAGTGGGTCATGCTGGCGACCATCGCCGGCATGTGCGCGGCCATGCGGGGCAATGTCGGCGACATCGTCGCCAGCGAGGACGGCGCGGCGCTGATGCTCGAGACGCTGGAGGAAAGCCGCAGGGTCGCGGCCGCCGAAGGCTATCCGCCGAGCGACAAGGTAATCGCCAATCTCAAGGCAACACTGACGGCCAAGGGCGCCAAGACCGTCGCCTCGATCCTCGGCGACATGGAGAAGGGCGGCCGGGCGGAGGGTCCGCAGATCGTCGGCGACATGCTCGCCCGCGCACGAAAGGCCGGCATCGCTGCGCCCAACCTGCGCTTCGCCTATGCCCATCTGCAAACCTACGAGACGCGCCGTGGTCGCGGCGGTCTCAAGCAGGGAGAGAGCGCGTGAAGATTCTCATCCTGGGCGCCGGCGCGATCGGCGGCTATGTCGGCGGAAGGCTGCAGCAGAGCGCCGCCGCCGACGTCACTTTCCTGGTCCGTCCGGCGAGGGGCGAGACGCTGCAACGCGACGGCCTCGTCATCAAGAGCAGGAAAGGCGACATAACGCAGAAGGTGAAGACTGCGCGAGGCGGCGCCGAGGGCGGCCCGTACGACGTCGTCCTGCTGACCTGCAAGGCCTACGATCTCGACTCGGCGATCGAGGCGATCGCGCCGGCCGTCGGCGGCGGCACGACGGTCGTTCCGTTGCTGAACGGCATGCGCCATCTCGACGTGCTCGATGCGAGGTTCGGCGCCGCTACGGTCGCCGGCGGGCTGGCGCGCATCGGGGTCGCCCTCTCACCCGAGGGCCACGTGCTGCATACCAGTCCGTTCGCGGCCGTCTCGTTCGGCGAGCGCGATGGCAAGGCGCCGCGTGCCGCGCTGGTCGCACTCGATGCCGCGATCAAGCAGGCGGGCATCGACGGCGGCCTGCATCAGAACATCGTCCAGGATCTGTGGGACAAGTGGATCATGCTCTGCACGCTGGCGGCGATGTGCTGCCTGATGCGCGGCACGTCCGGCGATATCCTCGAGGCGGACGAGGGCCAGACGATCGTTCTCGAGACCGTCGACGAATGCCGCAGGACGGCCGCGGCGGCCGGCTGCGATCCGGGCGAGAAGGGCATGCAGAACGTGCGTTCGTATCTCACGCAGAAGGGTTCGCGCTTCGCTGCTTCGATGCTCCACGATCTGGAAAAAGGGTCCATGGTCGAGGCCGACCATGTGGTCGGCGACATGATCGCCCGCGCGAAGAAAGCGGGAATCGCCACGCCCAATCTGCGACTCGCCTACGCCCATTTGCAGACTTATCTCGCCCGCCGAGCCCGTGGCGGTATCGGCAAGCCGGCGATGTGACCGTTTCGGGCCGGGTTGAAACCCAGGCCCAGCGCGCCTATCTTTGGACACAAGACCTCTTGGTCGTTGTGCCCGAAGAGTTTCCAGGGCGCGCTTTCACTCCTATTCGTTTGTCAAGGTCTCGAGGGGTTTCCCCATGCGTGACGTCGTCCGGAGCCGAACGGCTCCCCACATCATCGTGAGCAACGCCGACTACGAGCGGCTGACCGATCTCGCCAACGCCTCGCTGCAACGCCTGCCCGAGGTGGCGCAGGAACTGTTGTCGGAGATGGATCGCGCCAAGATCGTGGACGATGCCGCGGTGCCGGCCGATGTCGTGCGCATGGGGTCGACCGTGACCTTCGAGCAGGACGACGGCCAGCGGCGCACCTTCACGCTGGTCTATCCGGTGGACGAGAGCCTCGATGAACATCGGCTCTCGGTCATGACCCCCGTCGGTGCCGCCTTGATCGGACTTGGCGTCGGCCAATCGATCTCCTGGGCGGCGCGCGACGGCCGCCGTCACCAGCTCAAGGTGCTCGGGGTGAAGTAACCCCGAGGATGCCTATTGTGCCGCCGCGGCGAGCGTGTGTCGGCCGTGCGAGGCGTTGAAGCGATCGAGCACCCGGCCCGGCCCCCTGGCATGCCGGACGTAGTCCTTGCCGTCGAACGTCTTCACGCCGTTGCAGAACACGCCATGCACGCCGAGCGGGCGGCGGATGGTCCGACGCCCGCCGCCCGGCAGATCGGCCAACCGTTCCGCCGGCGAGACGCCGACTGTCGCCGGATCGAACAGCAGCAGGTCGGCGTGGGCGCCGACGGCGATGCGGCCGCGGTCGGGGATGCCATAGAGATCGGCGGGATGGCTGGTGAGGCGCCGGATACCCTCGGCGAGGTCGAAGTCGCCGCGCTCGCGCACCCAGCGCGCCAGGAAATGCAGGCCGAAGCCCGCATCGCACATGTAGATGAGATGGGCCCCGGCATCGGAGAGCGCCACCACGCCGGCCTCGTGCTTCAGCAACCGCGCCACGCCATCGTCGCCGACATTCAGGAAGCGGCCGAGGAACGCCGTCTCGAGGTTCTCGTCGAGTGCGAGGTCGAGCATGACGTCGAGCGGATCACGGTGCTCCGCGGCGGCGATCTCGTGCAGGTAGCGATTGGTGTAGCGGGCATTGGCAGGCTTGTGCGTGGCCGCGACCATCACCCGCTCCCAGTTGCCCTGGAAGATCATGCCGGGCCGCGGCTTGCGCGCGTTTTCCCGGAACTGCTGGCGCCATGAGGCGTCGCGGAACACGGGCTCGAGCTGCTCGGGCGTGTAGGCCTTGATCGGGTCGAAAGCCGAGTGGCTGTAGAACGGGTAGGCATTCGCCATGGTGAAGTCGAACGACAACGGCTGGCAGGGAATCTGGATATAGAGGCCGTTGCCGCGGCGCAACGCGGCAGCGCAGGCGTCGAAGATGCCGATCGCGCGCTGGGGCTCCTGCTCGTTGAACATCGCCATGCCGGTGCCCTGGAAGAACGGCCGGCCCCACTTGGCGGCCATCGGCTCCAATTCCTGCGGTGTCTTCACGCCCGAGGCGATGGCGATCACGCCCTTGCCGCGAGGCCCCATCGCGCCCACCAACTCGTCGAGCTCCGACATCGGCGCGATGGTCGAGGGCATGGGCACTCCGCCGTATCCCGAGTGATTGAGCGAGTAGGAGGCGCCGAGCCCGATCGCGCCGTGGGCCATGGCGTCGGCCACCATGGCCTTCATCCTGGCCAGCTCCGCCGGTGTCGCTTCCTTGCGCTGTGAGGCCGCCTCGCCCATCACGGCCGTGCGAATCGTCGAATGGCCGGCCAGCACCGCGACGTTGGCGTACGGCGCGCGGCGGCGCAGCATCGCCATGTAGTCGCCGAAGCTTTCGAAATCCCAGGCGATGCCGGTGCGGAGGGCGTCCAGATCCATGCCCTCGACGACCGATAGATTGCGGATGACGAGGTCGCGCGCTGCCTGGGGAGCCGGTACGATGCCAAAGCCGCAATTGCCCATCACGGCCGTCGTCACGCCGAGCGACGGCGAGGGTGAAAGCGTGGCGTCCCACGTCACCTGCGCGTCGTAGTGGGTGTGCACGTCGACGATGCCGGGCGACAGAACGAGTCCTCCGGCGTCGACGGTTTCCGTTCCCCTGTCCCGGATGTCGCCGATGGCCGAGATCCGGCCGTCCTTGACCGCGATATCGGCCCGGCGGGGATCGTTGCCCAGGCCGTCGACGATGGTGGCGCCGCGAATGACGAGATCGGCCATCGTTACCTCCGTCCGTTGAGAGCGCCGTAGGCGGCGAGAGCCGCGTGGTTGACCAGGTCGCTCACCGTGGCGCCCATCTGCACGATCTGCATCGGCTTCTTCAGCCCGTCGATCACCGGCCCGATCACGGTCACGCCGCCCAGCCGCTGCAGGAGCCGCGAGGAGATGTGGGCTGAATGCAGGCCCGGCATGATCAGCACGTTGGCCGCACCGGTCAGGCGGCAGAACGGATAGGTCTCGCGCAGCAGGTCGTAATCGAGCGCCATGTCGGCCTGCATCTCGCCATCGTATTCGAAGTCGACCTCCTCGGCATCGAGGATGCGGATTGCCTTGCGGATGCGGTCGATGCGCTCGATCTCGCGGCTGCCGAAATTGGAGAACGACAGGAACGCAACCCGCGGCTCGTGGCCCATGGTGCGGGCGTTGCCCGCCATCTGCTTGGCGATGGTGGCGAGCTGCTCGGGCGACGGCGTCTCGTTGATCGAGGTGTCGGCCAGGAACACCGTGCCGTGCCGCGACACGACGATCGAATGACCGATCGGCACCTTGTTGGGCTCGGTGTCGATCACGCGCTTGATGTCGGCGTAGCACTCGGGAAAGCGCCGCGTGAGGCCGGTCACCATGCCGGCGGCGTCGCCCATGGCGACCATGCAGGCGCCGAACACGTTGCGGCCCTGATTGACCATGCGCTGGACGTCGCGACGCAAATAGCCGTCGCGTTGCAGGCGCTTGTAGACCAGGTCGGTGTAGGGCGTGTTGCGCGTGCTGAGACGCGCGTTGTGGATCTCCAGCCCGTTGGTGTCGGTGATGCCGAGCTGCTTCATGGTCTCGCGCACCTGCTCCTCGCGGCCGATCAGCACCGGCGTGCCATAGCCGTTGTCGCGGAACACGACGGCGGCGCGGATGGTGCGTTCTTCCTCGCCCTCGGCGAAGACGATGCGCTGCGGATTGGCCTTCACCTGGTCGAACAGGCTCTGCAGCCAATGGCTTGTCGGGTCGAGGCGACCCGACAGCTCGCGGCGGTATTCCGCCATGTTGGCGATCGGCTTGCGCGCCACGCCCGAATCCATCGCTGCCTGTGCCACGGCGGCGGACACCGCCGAGATCAGCCGCGGATCGAACGGCACCGGCACGACGTAGTCGGGCCCATAACGCAGCCGGCGGCCGGAATAGGCGCGATCGACCTCGTCCGGCACGTCCTCGCGGGCGAGCTTGGCCAGCGCCTCGGCGGCGGCGATCTTCATCTCTTCGTTGATGGTGCGGGCACGCACGTCGAGTGCGCCGCGAAAGATGTAGGGGAAGCCCAGCACGTTGTTGATCTGGTTGGCGTAGTCGCTGCGGCCGGTGGCGATGATGGCGTCGGCGCGCACCGAGCGCACGTCCTCGGGCGTGATCTCCGGGTCGGGATTTGCCATGGCGAAGATGATCGGCTGGGCGGCCATCGAGCGCACCATGTCCTTGGTGACGGCACCCTTGACCGAGAGGCCGAAGAAGACGTCGGCGCCCTCCATCGCCTCCTTGAGCGAGCGCGCCTTGGTGCGCACGGCATGGGCGCTCTTCCACTGGTTCATGCCCTCGGTGCGGCCCTGCCAGATCACGCCCTTGGTGTCGCAGAGAATGGCGTTCTCGTGCGGCAGTCCCATCGCCTTGACGAGCTCGATGCAGGCGATCGACGCCGCGCCGGCGCCGTTCACCACCATCTTGACGTCCTTGATGTTGCGGCCGGTGAGGTGCAGGGCGTTGATCAGGCCGGCGGCCGAGACGATGGCGGTGCCGTGCTGGTCGTCATGGAAGATCGGAATGTCCATGGCTTCGCGCAGGCGCTGCTCGATGATGAAGCACTCCGGTGCCTTGATGTCCTCGAGGTTGATGCCGCCGAAGGTGGGCCCGAGAAAGCGCACGCAGTTGACGAACTCGTCGACGTCCCTGGTGTCGACCTCGAGGTCGATGCAGTCGACGTCGGCGAAGCGCTTGAACAGGACGGCCTTGCCCTCCATCACCGGCTTGCCGCCGAGTGCACCGAGGTCGCCCAGGCCGAGAACGGCGGTGCCGTTGGAGATCACGGCGACCAGATTGCCCTTGGCGGTATAGTCGTAGGCGGTGGCGGGATCCTTGGCGATCTCCAGGCAGGGAGCGGCGACGCCCGGCGAGTAGGCGAGCGCCAGATCGCGCTGGGTGACCAGCGGCTTGGTGGCGATGATCTCGATCTTGCCCGGCCGGCCGCTGCGGTGCATGCGCAGGCTGTCGCCGTCGAGGTCGCCCATCTCGTTGACCATCGCTTCCGAGCTCTTGCTCGACATCGTTTCACTCCCCGACAGATGGCGCATATTGGCGGCATTCGCCGTTCCGTGCCAGCTTGGCTGGCCGCAGCATGCCGCGCTGCAACGCAGAAACGCAGATCTCGATACCGCGCCATGCAGGAATCGAACGACGAAGCCGCTCTCGATCGTCTGATCGGGACCCTGGGCAGCGTCGGGCGAGGCGTTGATCCGTCGTTTCTTCTGGGAAACGAGATTTGCCGTCGAGAACGCGCGTCATGGGCGAGGCCGCGACGATGCCCCCTACGTCGCGGGTTGTGCCTTCCGCTGTGTCGCCTGCTTCAACCAGACGCTGTTTGCGTTGAGCCGCTCCAAATCCACTCAACGAGAAGAGGGCGACGGCAGGCGTTGAGCGTCTGGTCAGCTATGCGGCGCGCGTCGAACGGGCGATGCATGCCGGCTTGTCGTCGCTCACGACACTGGTCGACGACTGACGGCGCGTGGAAGGCGCTTTATTGCGGCGGCAGCTTGTTGATGCGGACCTTGGTCTTGGGCATGAACCAACTGCCCGTCTTTTGGCACGTCGCGCGGTTGTCCAGACAGTCCGAGTTGCAGGCCTGCTGCCCCTTGCTCTGCTTGACGGCCGAGCACTGGGTCGTGCAGGCACCGTACAGCGACGCGCAACTTTCGCCCGGCTTGGCAGGACGGGCGGTATTCGCTGAAGCAAGTGTCGAGAGCGCGATGAACACCAGCGTGAGGACCGAGAGCCTGAGCACCTAATTCCTCCCCTTGGGTAGTTGCCCACTATGGCACTTGGGATTTTCATTGCAACCGCTGTGCAATTCCCCCAATCCACCCCCAACCGGCGACATCCGGACCGTGCTAGAGGGGAGCGCACGCGAGTGACCCCAGTGCCCGACAGTTCGCACGCCTCGATCCCTGCCGATGCCACGCCCATGATGCGCCAATACCTGGCGATCAAGGCGGCGCAGCTTGCGAGCCGGTCGCATGTCGCGCTGCAACGCAGCTGTAGATTTGGGCAGATGCAAGACACGAACGACGAAACCCTGCTGAACCGTCTGGTCCGCGCCATCGGCGGCGTCATGGGCGTGCGCGCCATCGTGCTGGGCGGTTCGCGGGCGCGCGGCGAGGCATCGCCGGAGTCCGACTACGACATCGGCCTCTATTACGAGCCCGAGCAGCCGATCGACGTCGGCCGCCTTGCCAAGGCGATCACTCTCTTACCGGGGCCTGCAACATCCTCGGTGACGGCGATCGGCGAATGGGGGCCGTGGGTCAACGGCGGGGCCTGGCTGACGGTCGAAGGCAAGCGCGTCGACCTGCTCTATCGCGACCTCGGCAAGGTTCGCGCCGTGCTCGATGACTGTCGCGCCGGCCGTGTCGAGCGCGTCTACCAGCCCGGCCATCCGCACGCCTTCGTGTCGTCGATCTACATGGGCGAAGTGGCGCTCTGCCGCGTGCTGTGGGATCCCGACCAGGTGATGGCGCCGCTCAGGCGGCAGTGCGATCCCTATCCCGACGCGCTGGCGGAGGCGCTGATCCGCGCTTTCTTCTGGGAGGCACGCTTTGCCCTGGAGAACGCCGCGCACGGCCGCGCCAAGGACGATCCTGTCTATGTCGCCGGCTGCACCTTCCGCTCGGCCGCCTGCCTGGCGCAGACCTTGTTTGCGCTCAACCGCGTCTGGCTGCTCAACGAAAAGGGCGCCGTCGCGGGCGTCGAACGGCTGGCGCGCAAGCCCGCGAACTTCGCGAGCCGCGTCCAGCAAGGGGTGCCGGCGTTGATGGACCTCGTCGAGGAAACCGCCGGCCTGTTGAAAGCGTGAATCACCTCTCGTGGCGACGGTGCGACCTCCCATGTTAAGCCGAGACTTGCCCGACAGCTCCCACCAGACGATCCCTGCCGATGCCACGCCCATGATGCGCCAATACCTGGCGATCAAGGCGGCGCATCCCGATCATCTGCTGTTCTACCGGATGGGCGATTTCTACGAGCTGTTCTTCGACGACGCGGTGAAGGCGTCGGCGGCGCTCGACATCGCGCTCACCAAGCGCGGCCAGCATCTCGGCGAAGACATCAGGATGTGCGGCGTGCCGGTGCACAGCCACGAGGCCTATCTGTCGCGGCTGATCCGGCAGGGCTTCAAGGTCGCGGTGTGCGAGCAGGTCGAGGATCCGGCCGACGCCAGGAAGCGCGGCGCCAAGTCGGTGGTCGAGCGCGCTGTCGTGCGCGTCATCACGCCGGGCACGCTCACCGAAGACTCGTTGCTCGATTCGCGCAGCCACAACTATCTCGCTGCGCTCGCTGAGGCGCAGGGCGACCTGGCCTTGGCGTGGCTCGATCTGTCGACGGCGGACTTCGCCACCCAACCGCTGCAGGTGGGCCAACTCGCCCCGACGCTGGCGCGACTCGCGCCCGGCGAACTGCTGGTGTCAGATCGTCTGCTGCAACGCGAATCGGTGAAGACGACGCTGGCCGAGTGGAACGCCGTGTTGACACCGCTGCCCTCGGCGCGTTTCGACAGCGACAACGCGCGCAAGCGGCTGCAGGCGCAATTCAACGTCGCGGCGCTGGAGAGCTTCGGCAGCTTCTCGCGCGCCGAGGTCGCGGCCTGCGGTGCGTTGCTCGACTATGTCGAGCTGACGCAGGCCGGCAAGCGTCCCGCGCTGTCGCCGCCGCGCCGCGAGCGTGCCGACGGAACGATGGAGATCGACCCGGCGACCCGGCGCAACCTCGAGCTGGTGAAGAGCCTCGACGGCCGGCGCGAGGGCAGCCTGCTCGCCACCGTCGACCGCACCCTGACCGGTCCGGGCGCGCGCCTGCTGGCCGAGCGTCTTGCCGCGCCGCTGACCGACCGCGCCGAGATCGAGCGCCGTCTCGACCTCGTGCAGCTCTTCGTCGAGCGGCCGGCGCTGCGCGAGAAAGTGCGCGAGGCGCTGAGGCGCACGCCCGACGTCGAGCGCGCGCTCCAGCGGCTGTCGGTGGGCCGCGGCGGGCCGCGCGATCTGGCCGCCCTGCGCGACGGCCTCGACTCGGCCGAGGCGCTGGCGATCGTTCTCGGCGCCGAGCCGGAGGCTCTGGCGCCACCGCCGGCACCCTTGGCCGGGATCGTCGCGGCGTCGTCCGGCCATCGCACGTTGATCGATTCGCTCGCCGCGGCGCTCGCCGACGAGCCGCCGCTGTTCGCGCGCGACGGAGGTTTCATCCGCACCGGCTACCGCGCCGAGCTCGACGAGCAGCGCACCCTGCGTGACGACAGCCGCAAGACCGTGGCGGCGCTCGAGGCGAAGTACCGGGCGGCGAGCGGCGTGCCGTCGCTCAAGATCCGGCACAACAACATGATCGGCTACCACATCGAAGTGACGGCCGCGCACGCCGACAGGCTCGACATCGGGGCACTCGGCTTCACGCGGCGGCAGTCGATGTCGAATGCGACGCGCTACGGCACGGCCGAGCTGGCCGATCTCGAGACCCGCATCGGCCGCGCTGCCGACCAGGCGCTGGCACTCGAACTGGCGCTCTTCGACGTCTTGACGGACGAGGTCGTCGCGGCGTCGGCCGCGATCGCTGCGGCTGGCCGGGCAATGGCCGCGCTGGATGTCGCGGCGGCGCTCGCCGAGCTCGCGGCGTCGAGCGCCTATGCGCGCCCGGCACTCACCGACGACCAGTCCTTCACCATCGAGGGCGGCCGCCATCCGGTGGTCGAGGCCGCGCTCGTGCGCCAGACCGGGGCGGGCTTCGTGCCCAACGATTGCGAGCTCGGTGCCGAGTGTCGCCTCTGGCTGTTGACCGGTCCGAACATGGCCGGAAAGTCGACCTTCCTGCGCCAGAACGCCCTGATCGCCGTGCTGGCGCAGGCCGGCTCGTTCGTGCCGGCGCGGCGGGCGACGATCGGCATTGTCGATCGATTGTTCAGCCGGGTCGGCGCTGCCGACGACCTGGCGCGCGGCCGCTCCACTTTCATGGTCGAGATGGTCGAAACGGCGGCCATCCTCAACCAGGCGACGGCGCGAAGCCTGGTGATCCTCGACGAGATCGGGCGTGGCACCGCGACTTTCGATGGACTCTCCATTGCCTGGGCCACGCTCGAGCACCTGCACGATGTCAACAAGTGCCGCGCGCTGTTCGCCACGCACTTCCATGAGCTGGGGGCGCTCCGAGAGCGGCTGGCGGCGCTCGCGCCGCACACGATGCGAGTCAAGGAGTGGCAGAACGAGGTCGTGTTCCTGCATGAAGTCGCACCCGGCGCCGCCGACCGCTCCTACGGCATCCATGTCGCCCAGCTTGCCGGTCTGCCGCCGGCCGTCGTGGCGCGTGCCGAGCAAGTGCTGGCGGCCTTGGAGAAAGGCGAGCAGTCGGGCGCGGTGACGCGACTCGCCGACGACCTGCCGCTGTTCGCGGCCGCGCCGCCGCGCCCTGCCGGCGGTACGTCCAGGGGCGAACAATCGGAGATCGAGAAGGCGCTGGCGACCGTCAATCCGGACGAATTGACGCCGCGCGACGCACTGGAGCTGCTCTACGCCCTGCGGGCCCGCCTGCCGGGAGCGCGATAGAGGCCGCGAAAAGGTCGCTCCTCCGGCTCGGGTTGCTGCCAACCGCTCTGCCGCTGCCAGAGCATCGCCAGCACATGGCCACCGAGCGCGAGCAGCAGGCAATCGAACAGGCGCCAGGCGCCGGCCATGGCCGCTTCCGCCCACGGCTTCTTCGGCAGCAGATCGAGACCCCAGCGCGTCATCCAGTAGGCGAGCAGTGATGCAAGCGCGAGACCGAGGATCAGCCTGAATACGCACCCCGGCCGGGCGTCGCGCGGCCCGACCGTCTCGGCCGCCGACATCGCCGGCAGCATCAGGGCGAAACAAGACAGGGCGAAGGCCCAGATGGCGACATGCGGCAGCCAGCTCAATGCCGAGCCGACGATCAGCGACAGGCCGTGCGGCACCTGCCAGCGCTCGAGCGAGTCGACGATGCCTTCGATACGGAACAGCCCGAGCGCCGTTGCCAGCACGAACATCGATGCGGCGACACCGAGGAAAGGCAGCGCGATCAGCGAGCGGCGCAGATTATCGACTTCGTCACAGTCGCCGGCGCCGTCGAGCAGGGCCTCCTTGAGCCAGCGATCCAGGAACATCGCATAGATCAACGCGAACAGGAGATCCCAACTCCAATGTCCACGATACGCCGCGTACTGCTGATGGGTCTCGAGCAGATATGCGAGTGCGGCGGCGAAGCTCGCCATCGGCAGGGCGATGATCCAGAACACGAAGTGCCGACGCACCAGGAAGGCCACCGAATCGACCAACCGGTGGAGAAGCGGTTCGTCGCCCGCGTCGGATTCGGTGGCCATCACCCTCCTGTGGCTAGAGGGTCTTGCGCGCCAAAGCGGCTCCCTCGGCCAAGGTTCGCAGTTTACCGTAGGCGACGGCGAGCGTCATCGGTGCCATGCCGCAATTGGTGCAGGCCTGGATTCTTTCAGCGTCGACGAACCTGGTCGCGAGCTTCAGCGTCTCCGCAACTTCCTCCGGCGTGTCGATCTTTTCCGACGCGACGTCGATCGCACCGACCAGCACCGTCTTGGTCTTGAGCAACTTCATCAGCTCCGGCGGGACATGGCTGTTGCGGCACTCGAGAGAGACCTGCTGGATGCTGCTGCGATCGAGCGCGGGGAAGGTTTCCTCGTACTGGCGCCAGCTCTCGCCCAGCGTCTCCTTCCACTTGATGTTGGCCTCGATGCCGTAGCCGTAGCAGATGTGCACGGCGGTCGTGCACTTCAGCCCTTCCGCCGCCTTCTCCAGTGCCGGCACGCCCCAATCGACGGTCTCCCTGAGATAGACGTTGAAAGCCGGTTCGTCGAACTGGATGACATCGACACCGAGACTCTCCAGATCCTTCGCTTCCTGGTTCAGGAGTTCGGCGAAGGCGAAGGCCATCTGCACGCGGTCGCCATAGTGGCCGTCGGCCAAGGTGTCGATGAGGGTCATCGGACCCGGCAGGGTGAACTTGAGCTTGCGCGCCGTGGTGGCGCGCGCCACGCGCGCCTCGCGCTCGTGCACGAACCTGCGACGCTTGAGCGGCGCGGTGACGGTCGGACAATCCGCCTCGTAGCGGTTGTTGCGGATGCCCATGCGCACCTTCTTGTCGAAGTCGACGCCGTCGACCTCGGCCAGGAAGCCGTGCACGAAATGCTGCCGCGCCTGCTCGCCGTCGCTCACGATGTCGATGCCGGCTTCTTCCTGGCGACGGATGGCGAGCGCGGTCGCATCCTCCTTGGCTTCCTGCAATGGCGCGCCGGTCAGAGTCCAGGGCGCCCACAGGACGTTGGGCGTGGCGAGCCACGAGGGCTTGGGCAGGCTTCCCGCCAGTGTGGTCTCGAACATTGTCTTCCCCCGATCAACTTGCCGTGTCGTGCGCGAGCGCCAACGCCGCCTGCGTCTGCGGCGGCAGAACCTGGCCATAGGTTCCCGGCGCACGCCAGTGCAGGGTGCCGAAGGCGCCGCAGCTTTCGCACACCGAGCGCCAGGTCTCGTGATGCGCGCCGCAGGCAGCGCAGCGCCAGCTGCGGTCGGCCGGCGCCTCGGCGGCCTTTGCGAGCCACTCGTGGATCTTCGCCTGGTCCGACTGCGCGCGCTCCTCGACCTCCGCCATGAGGCGGCAGACGCGAACCGGCGGATGCGCTCCTCCGGCTGTCTCCAGATAGCGCCGTGCTTCGCCCCACAGGCCCGCCTCCAGCGAGGCCTGGGCGAGCGCGAGATGACTTTCGAGGTCGTCGGGTTTGTGCGAGGTCAATCGGCGCACGACGGCAATGCGCTTGAGCGGATCGGCTTCACCCGCCGCCTTCAGGTAGAGTGCCGCGAGATCGGGATGGGGCGCCAACGCCCAGCCGCGCTCGAGAGTCTTGAGCGCGTGCCTGGAATCGTTCTTCTTGATCTGCATCTCGGCGAGACGTTGCGTCACGGCGATGCGCTCGGGCGCCAGCGCGAAAGCATCGCGCGCCAACGCCAGCGCGTCGGCGTCGTGGCCGTCGCGCTCGGCGGCGCGGCTACGCTCGACCAGCAGCAGCGCCTTCAAGGTGCGCCCCTTGTCCTGCGTGACGACCCTGGTGCGCAGCCCCGCGTCGAGCGTTTCCTGCGCGGCCTTCCATTGCCCGACCTGCGCCTGCATGTCGAACAGCGAATGGACCACCCACGGCGTTTGCGGCCGCAGGCGAAAGGCGCGCTCGGCGCACTCGAGCGCTTTCGCCTGGTCGCCATCGCGCAACGCCTGGGCGATCAGGCCGCGCAGGCCGAGGAAGGTCGTCTGCTCGTCCTCGAGCATGGCGGTGAAGGCGCGCCTGGCGCCGTCGCGGTCTCCCGCGAGCTGGGCGGCCTGCGCGGAGAGCAGCAGGGTCAGCGGCGGCTCGGACAGGAGCTGCTCGGCCTTGCGGGCGTGCTTCTGGGCCTCTGCGCCGTCGCCGGCGGCAACGGCCGCGAGGCCCTGTGTCAGCTCTCGGTAGCCGCGCCGCCGCCGGCTCTCTCCCCAGCCCTCGAGCAACGCGCCCGGTGCGCCAACGATCCAGCGATAGAGCAACCACAGGACGATACCCGAAAGGATCATCAGCAAGACGGCGATCAACACGACGCCGACGCTCGTATCGAGCCGCCAACCGTGCCACTCGGCCGTCACCGTTCCCGGCCGATCGGCGAGCCAGGCCGCCGCGACCATGGCGACGGCGGCCACGGCGAACCAGAGAAAGAGGCGCAGTGTCGTCTTCATCGGTCAGCGCGCCGCGGCGAGTTGGGCGACCGCGGCCGCCGCGATCTGGTCGACCGCTCCGCGCGCGGCGAGATGGGCTTCGGCACGCAAAAGCCACGATGCCGCGGCGCGGCCGGGCTGTGGCGGCAACGTCTTCACCAACCCGACCGCCTTGGCGACATCGCCGGCGTCGAGCGCCGCCTCGGCGCGCGCCAGCTTCGCTTCGGCGGTGTCGCCCTCGACATCGGCGCCGACGCGGCGCAGCGAGACGATGCCGCGGATCTTGCTCAGCACGCGCTCGCCGAAGGAATCGTCGGCGACGTCCTCGGCCAACACCGCCTTCGCGACGGCAGGAAAATCCGCCGCCAGAACCGCGCGTGACGCCACGCCCGTCGTCGCCAGCGGCTGCAGAGCGGCAACCGCCTCGGTGAGTTTCGCGTCGCCCTTCACGAGCGGCTCGAGCAACGCCAAGCCGGAAGCAAAGGGCAGGCCGGCTTCGAGAGCCGCATTGAGGCGGGCCGCGACGCCGATCAAGGCCGACGCGCGGGCCGCGGCTACGGCATTCTGGATGCCGGCATCGGTCGCGCCCGCGGCGGCCTGCGCTTTGCCGATCGCCCCCTTCTGCTCGGCCACGACTCGGTCGAGGGTGGCGAGCGCGGCGCTCAGACGGTCGAATTCCGCCTTCAGGGCGGCAACGTCCTTGTCGGTCTCGCCTCCGGCAGGGGCGGTTGGGACGGGGACAGCCTCAGGCGCCGGCCGCTTCTCGAGCGCGTCGACGCGCGCGCGCAAGTCGGCGATCGAGGGATCGCTTGCAATGGGCCGGTCGGCCTGAGCCGCCGTGGCGGCGACGGCTCGGACGCGGCGGTCGAGGTCGTCGAGGCGCTGGCCGAGTTCACGCCTGGCGGCATCGATGGCGCCGGTCGCGTCGGGCACGGGCGTCGGCGGCACCGGGGCAGCCGTCGCCCCGCGCCACAGGGTGCGCGCTTCCTCCGGCCAGTAGGGCAGCGACACGAGAGCCCCGGCCAACACAACGACGGCGGCGACGAGCCCGGTCAGGAAGGCGCCCAGCCAGCCGAGGCCCCGTCGAGCCTGCACGGGCGGCATGGACGGCGCCGAGGACGGTGGAGAGGCGGGGTCGCTCATGGTGTCGGATCCTTGTACGACGGCAGTGGCCAGGCGGTCGATCTCGTCGAGCACGGCCTGGCGAGTCGGGCGGTCGGCGACGACGGTTGCCCTGAACGGCAGCGTCCGCAAGGGTTCGGCGGCAGCCCGACTGATGGCCACGGCGGTGGTGGCCCGACAGGCTTCCGTCAGCCCGGCACTGTCGACCAGTCTGGCGAAGGCGGCCGATGCGCGCCGCGAGAAGAACGTCACCGCCTCCACGGCGCGGGCCTCGAGCGCTGCGCGCGCCGACTCCGGCAATATTTCGGCCTCACGCGCCTCGTAGAGGGCAAAGTGGCGCGTCTCGAAACCGTCTGGAGCGAGTTCGCCGGCGACATCGACCCCCGATACGTGAAGCAGCGGGCCCCTGGCGGGATCCAGATGTTCGTGCACCAGTGCCGTCAACGCGGCCGCGTCGCCATCGGCGGAGACGACCGAGCTGAAGCCGAGGCCTTCCGCCGTCGCCGCCGTGGTGTCGCCGACCGCCAGGATGGGCTTGCTTCTCTGGTCGGTCGCCTCGGCGAGCGCACGCGCACCGTTGGCGCTGGTGACGAGAATCGCCTGACAGGCCGCAAGCGCGGCGGCGAAATCCTCGGGCGGCCGCAGGATATGGAGCTGGAACAGCGGCGCGACGACCGGCGTGTATCCGCGTTCGGCGAGTGCCGAGGCGAGCACCGCCGCTTCGCGTTCCGGCCGTGTGATCAGCACGCGCATCCGGTCTCCCTAGCCGTCACCGCCCAGCGACGCAACGAGGCTACTGCAGGACGACGCCCTCGATGGCCAGAAGTTGCCGCTTCGTCGGCAGTCCTCGACCGCCGGAGAAGCCACCGGCGGTGCCGCCGCTGCCCAGCACGCGATGGCAGGGCACGACGATGGGGATGGGATTGCGGCCGCAGGCCATGCCGACGGCGCGCGGTCCCGAATTCAACGCCATGGCGAGGCCGCCATAGGTCGCGGTTTCCCCAAAGGGAATGTCGCGCATCATCGCCCAGACACGCCGCTGGAAGTCCGTTCCGCGCGCGGCAAGCGGCAGATCGAACCGCTCGAGGCGACCGCGAAAATAGCGCTGGAGCTGACGTTCGGCCTCGCGCAGCAAGGACGTCTTGACCGTGTCGCGGGCGCGTTCGCCTGCAGCCGCCCAGCGCACGCCGGTCAGGGCGTCGCCGTCGGCCTCGAGGGCGAGGCGCCCGACTGGACTGTCGACGTAGCAGAGGGGCATCGGGTCAGCGTAGCGTCCGAGCCCGACATTTGCCAACATGGCAGCACATTCCTCGGGGGAGCACTCGATGACGGTCTGGCGTCCGGGACGACGCGCCGTGCTGGCGGGAGGGCTGTCCTTGTGGGCGCCGACCGTGTTCAGCCAGACGCAGCGTACTTCTGCCGACACGGCCTCGCCACCCATCGTCTTCGTCCACGGCAACGGCGATTCGTCGGCGCTGTGGATCAACAATCTTTGGCGCTTCGAATCGTGCGGGCTGGGACGCGATCGGCTGTTCGCCATCGACTTCGTCAATCCGGTCGCCCGTAGCGACGATTCCAAGCCACAGGCCAACCGCTCGTCGAGCGATGACCAGCTCCGAGAACTCGCGGCCTTCGTGGCCCATGCGCATAAATCCAGCGGGCAGCGCAAAGTCGCGCTGATCGCCTCGTCCCGCGGCGGCAACGCGGTTCGAAACTACCTCAAGAACGGCGATGGCGCGGCCGGTGTGAGTCATGCCGTTCTGTGCGGAACGCCCAACAAGGGTATCGTCGATTCCGACGTCTTGCTGCCGGGCAGCGAGTTCAACGGCGCCGCGCCGTTTCTCAAGGGCCTCAATGCCGGTGTCGACGATCGCGTCCCGGGCGTCGAGATGATGGCTATCCGGTCGGACAACAACGACAAGTACGCCCAGCCCGACGGCCGGTTCGTCGGCGCCCCGGGCAAGCCGACAGGCGTGAGCTACGACGCCGCCGAGCTGCGCGGCGCGAAGAACATCGTCCTGGAAGGCCTCGACCACCGCGAGGTCGCCTTCCACAAGCTGGCCTTTGCCGCGCAGTTCGAGTTCATCCTGGGCAAGCCGGCACCGACGCTGTTCATTGCCGCGGAACCGCTGCCGGTGCTCAACGGTCGCGTCACCGGCATGGCGGGAGGCGTGTACACCAATTTGCCGATGGCGGGCGCCGAGGTGGAGATTCACGACGTCGATCCCAAGACCGGCGAGCGCCGCGGACCGCAGCCGGCGCATCGCAAGGTCACCGGCGCCGACGGCGTCTGGGGGCCGTTCATCGGCAAGTCGGAGGCACATTACGAGTTCGTGCTGCGCATGGAGGGGTGGCCAACCACGCACATCTACCGCTCGCCCTTCTTGCGATCGAGCGAGCTGGTGCACCTGCGGCCGGTACCTTTGGGCAGGAACGACGATGGAGCGGGCGCCGTCGTCCTCATGAGCCGTCCGCGTGGCTATTTCGGAGTCGGTCGAGACAAGTTCTCGCTCGACGGCAAGTTGCCGCCCGGAATCAATGACGGTGTGCCGGGAGCGTCGACTGGCCGTCTGACCTTCGACGCCGCGCCACGCACGGTGGTGGCCGTGTTCAACAACGAGACCATTCCGGTTCGCACCTTTCCGGCGAAGGAGGGCCACGTCGTCGTCGCCGAATTCACCAATTGAGGGGCGGCCGTCACCGCTCGTAGGTGTAGCGGAAGTCGCAGTGGCTCGCTCCCTGCATGATGGTCTGGGTGCGTTCGAGCTTGAGTTTGGGATCGTAGCCTTCGCAGAAGGCGCCGTCGCGATTGCAGGACAGAAGATGGCCGATCTCGCCGAGGCCCATGGCGCGATAGGTCTCGGCATAGCGGCAGCGCGTGACGTTGAAGGCGAAGACGTCCTCGCCGCGTTCCTTGATCTCGATCTCCAGGGCGCCTCCCTTGGTCCACAGCGGCATCACGTCCTCGAAGGCCTCGAGCGAGGTGCCGCCGGGGGCCGCCGCGGCGAAGGCCCTGGCCTGTTCGATCGCCGAACGCCGCACGGATTCGGCGATGGTCTTCCGGGCCACCGCCTCGCCATGGCTTTCCTTCAGGGTCAGATAGACCTCCTTCAGGATCTCGGCCTCGATCCGGCGCTTCTCCAGCATCGACAGGCCTTCCGGATGGGCGGACTGGGTCATGCGGCGGCTCCCACTGTGGATTTTCGAGCCTATACCTTGACATCGTGCCTGTCGGATGAAATATGCCGCCGCGATGAAGCCGTTCGCCCTCCTCCGGTCGCGACGCCGCCGCTTTTCCAAGCGGCGCCAAGACACGCGCGCGTAAAAGCGCGTCGTTTCGTGAAGCCGCTGGAGAGGGTGAGCGGCTTCCCATTCCAACCTTCTTCTCCAGTCGGCCAGTCCCCCAAGGCCCTTAGTTTGCGAGAGAGAAGACCATGACCAGCAACAAGACCAAGGTGTTCATCGACGGCCAGCACGGCACGACCGGGCTGCAGATCCTGGACCGGCTGAAGGATCGGCCCGACATCGAATTGCTCGAGCTGCCGCTGGCCGACCGCAAGGATCTCGGCAAGCGCGCCGAGATCGCCAGGGCTGCCGACATCGCCGTGCTCTGCCTGCCCGACGCCGCCGCCAAGGAGTTGGTGGCCGCGCTGGGCAACGCCGACACCGTGGTCATCGACGCCTCGACCGCGCATCGTGTCGCCGACGGCTGGACCTACGGCTTTCCCGAGATGACCAAGTCGCATCGCCAGAAGCTCAGGGACTCCAACCGCATCTCCAATCCCGGCTGCTACCCGACCGGCGCCATCGCCATTCTCAGGCCGCTGGTCGATGCCGGCATCGTGCGCGCCGATTCGACGCCTGCCGTGTTCGGCGTCTCGGGCTACACCGGCGGCGGCAAGGAGCTGATCGCCGTGCACGAGAAGGAAGGCGTCGAGCCGTTCGGCCTCTATGGGCTGGAGCTCACGCACAAGCACGTGCCGGAGATGAAGAAGTACTCCGGCCTCAGCCACGCGCCGCTGTTCGTGCCGTCGGTCGGCCACTATGCCCAGGGCATGCTGGTGACCGTGCCGATCACCCGCGACATCACCAGCCGGCAGGTCACCGCCAAGGACGTGCAAGGTGTGCTCGCCGACTACTACGCCGGCGAGACCTTCGTGCCGGTGCGGCCGCTCGCCGACCGCAAGTGGCTGGAGCGCGACCGGTTCCTGCGGGCCGACCGGCTGATCGACACCAACACGATGGAGCTCGCGGTCTACGGCAACGACGCCGACGGCAACGTGCTCGCCATCGCCTCGCTCGACAATCTCGGCAAGGGCGCGTCGGGCGCGGCGGTGCAGTGCATCAACCTCAAGACCGGCGTCGACGAGACGACGGGTCTCGCCGTCGCCTAGCCGCCATGTTCACCCTGAGACGGGCGGTGGCCGCCGACGCGGCCGCCGTCCGCGCCCTGACGCGCGACGCCTACGCCAAGTGGGTGCCCGTGATCGGGCGCGAGCCCAAACCCATGACGGTCAACTACGACACGGCCGTGAGGCTGAACCGCATCGACATGGCGATGGCGGACGGCGAGTTCGTCGGCCTGATCGAGACCATCGATCGCTCCGACCACCTGCTGGTCGAAAACGTCGCCGTGGCGTCCGGCCGCCACGGCCAGGGCATCGGCCGCGCGCTGCTGGCGCATGCGGAGTCCGTGGCGCGCGCCGCCGGCTACCGCGAGGTGCGGCTCTATACCAACCAGCGCTTCGAGGCGAACGTCCGGCTCTATCTCGGGCTGGGCTACACGATCGACCGCGAAGAGGAGACACCGGGCCTCGGCATCACCGTCCACATGAGCAAGCGGTTCGCTTAGGGTCTTTGCCGGCGAGGTTCGCATCGTCCGGGGAGACAGATAATTTCCGGCCTTTGCGGACTTTCCGGCACACATGCCGCCCGGGGGGCCGCATGTCTCCGTGAGACATTCAGGAGAATATCCAGTCAGATCAATTGCTTGTCATGTCTCACCCGGTGAGACATCGATGAGACATCGGCCTGTGGACGAGTGGACTCGGTGGACTCCGTGGACAGCGAGAATTCGTGGACGAATCGCCTCGGAGG
The DNA here is from genome assembly GCA_025808875.1 of Enhydrobacter sp. Lineage (NCBI taxonomy): Bacteria > Pseudomonadati > Pseudomonadota > Alphaproteobacteria > Hyphomicrobiales > Enhydrobacter > Enhydrobacter sp. The sequence continues at coordinate 4,739,114 of CP075528.1, forward strand.
CCCATGCCATCGGCCTCCGACCGGTCCTCGGGGAGTGGACGCACCGCGGACGGTCCCGCCGGGAGCCACGGCGCTCGCCACGATGCGCTTGCGCGGGCCGCCCGACTCTAGGCCGGCGCGAAGATGCCTTCGCCGGCGGCGCGGCGACGTTGCGGCGCACTCGCCGCCGGCGAAGCGGCGAACGCCGCATCCCGCTGAAGCGTCGGCAGGCACCGGTCGGCGAAGAGGCGCATGTTCCTTTCCGATTCGTGATGCGGCAGGTTGCCGAAGGAGAACTCCGCGACGAGATGGTCCATGCCGGTGATCTGCCGGAGCTGGCCGAGTTGCTGCAGGCAGTCGTCCGGTGTGCCGACGATCTGGATGGAGACGTAGAAATCGGTCGCCTTCTTGAGGTTGGCCGGATCCTTGAGCTTGGCGTAGGTCTTCGCCGTCTTGCCGTAGGCCTCGTAGCCTTTGACCGACGCAAGGTGGCCGTCGGAGAAATGATAGTGGTCGTCGATCGACTGCCACTTTCGGCCAAGGTACTTGAAGGCCCGTTCCTGCGCCTCCTCGCGGCTCTCGGCGCACGAGATGTTGGTCAGGATGATCGGTGCCTTGGCTGCGAAGCCGGCGGCGACCGACATCGTCTGGAACTTGTCGATGTCCTCGCGGCACTTGCTCCACTCGTTCTGCATGATCAACAGCATGCCGAAGCCGAGCTTGGCGATGACTTCGGCCGATTCGGGGCTGACGGAGCTCGCGTAGAAGCGTCGCTCGGGATGGGAGATCGGCCGCGGCCGGATCGACATGCGCGGGATCCTGAAGAACTCGCCCTCGTGCTCGAACACCTCCTGGCTGAGCGCCTTGACCACGATCTGTGCCGCCTCGACGAAGCGCGGGCGCGCTTCGCCCATGGGAATGCGGAAGCCCTCGTACTCCGTGCTGGCGGCGCCGCGGCCGAAGCCGAACAGGCAGCGCCCGCCGCACATGATATCGAGCAGCGCGATCTGCTCGGCGACGCGGATCGGGTCGTGCCACGGCAGTACGATCACCGCGGTGCCGAGCTGGATGCGCCTGGTGCGTCCGGCGAAATAGGCCAGCAGCTGCGTCGGCGCGGGCGACATCGCGTAGCCCGTGAAATGATGCTCGAGCGCCCACAACGAGTCGAAGCCGAGCGGCTCGACCAGGTCGCCGAGCTGAAAGTGCTCGTGTACGACCGCGACATCGGGCTTCCCCTGCTCGTAGAGCATGTTCATGGCCATCCCGACCTTCATGGCGCCCTCCTGTTTGTCTGCTTGGAGGAATTGTCCGCCCGTGGCGGGCCGAGGTGCAAGGCCGGAGGTTCGTCAGGCGATGGCGCCTGCCGCCCGCAACCTCGCGATTTCGGCCTCCTCGTAGTCCGGCTCCCGCAGAATCTCCGACGTGTGCTGGCCGTGTTCGGGCGCCGGTCCCGGGGCCAGCGGCCACGCGGCGAACGACATCGGCACTGACCTCGCTTCGAACTCCACGATTTCACATCCGCGTCGATATTGCTATGGAACCGCCATGACTCGTCCGCGCGGACGGATGACCACGGCGATCGTCGCCGGCGGCCTCGTCCTGGCCTTCGTCGCCGCCGTCTATTGGTTTCCCCTGGCGGTCGGCCTGGCGGTTGGCGCGGTCTTCGCGCTGGCAGGCGTGGTGTTGTTCCGCTCGACGGCTTGGCGCAATTCATCGCTCGTGCTGGCTTCCCTGCTGGTCGGCTTGACGGGCTTCGAAGTCGCCTTCGGCCTGATTGACGTGCCACCCAGGAATTTCGCGGTCGTCAAGGTCAACAAGCCCGCCCAATGGAGTCCCTACGACTCGGTCGTCGGCTATCGGCCGAAGCCCGATACGTCCGTGGAGGTGCTGGCGACCTTCGGCGACAAGACGGTCTTCCATCAGACCTACACGATCGAACCTTCCGGCGCGCGCCGGACGCCGGGATCGGTGCCGCAGGCGCCGACCTACTTGTTCATCGGTGATTCCTTCGTCTTCGGCGAGGGACTGGCCGATGACGAGACGTTGCCGTCTCAGTTCGCGCAGGGACTGCGGACGAAGTCGCACGTCGTCAATCTCGGCGTGCTTGGCTACGGGCCCAATCATCTCGTCCGCGCCATGGAGGCCGGCCTCTACGATGCGCACGTCGTCGGCAAGGTCGAGGCGGTGATCACCTGGATCATTCCCGATCAGCTGATGCGCGTCACCGGCGATGGCGGGTGGCTTACCCTGTCGCCGCGCTACGTTCTCGAGGAGGATGGGCGCGTGCGGCACACCGGCAGCTTCCTCGAGCATCGCCTGACCAATCCGGTGGCCGGTGCCGCCTATCTGGCGCGCAGCCGGGTGGGCTGGGTGGCGCGCGCGATGGGCGCTTCGCTGCAGCGCGAGCAGACCGACCTCTACGTGGCCCTGCTGGCGCGGCTGAAGGAACTCGTCGAAGAACGCTACAAGGCGCCTCTGGTGCTCATCTACCAGTGGCCCGACGAAGTCGTGCCGGGCGCCAACGATCTCGACCATCTGCCGACCTTCGAATCGATCAAGGCGCTCGGCATGAAGATGGTTTCGGTGCGCCAGATCATCGGCAAGGAATCGCGCGACTGGCACCTCTACGCCATACCGCACGACGGCCATCCAAATGCCCGACTGGACGCACTGCTCGCCAAGTCGCTCCTCCACGCCCTCGACAAGTAAGGCCCTTGCGCGATGGTCGACCTCGTCATCGATCTGCTCAGGGACCGGGCCGAGAAGGCGCCGACGGCTCCGCTGCTGCCGCATCGCGCGGGCAATGAATGGAGCCGCTTAACCAATGCCCAGGCGTGGCGGCAAAGCGGGGCGGTTGCGTCCTGGCTGATCGCGCAGGGATACGGACCAGGAGGCGCTTCGTTTCCGATTCCAGCTGGCGAATCGCCGCTGCTCGCCGTCCTGCGTCTGGGGGCCTTGCGGGCCGGCGCGCCTGTGATCGAAGGCGCGACCCCAATCGAGCCGGCGGTCCTGCTCGGCTGCTCGATCGATGCGTCCGTCGCCGAACGTCGCTTGCACGTTTCAAGCAGCACGCCGGCACGGTTTCGCCTGGGCATCTGGAGACGTCACGCTGACCTAGCGACGATCGAGGATGCCATTATTGGCTCCTGAACGGCGTGCTGTTTGTTTTTTGTTGACAGTTTTCCGGCTGCGTTCGCAAATGCCTGTCGCGAGGGGGCGCCGACAAGAGCGCCTGTCGGGAGGAGAGTGTGGACGGGTCGCCAGCCATCATGGCAAAGGCGCGTCGGTTGGCGCGTGCATCGAGTCGATCGGAGCCCGTTGGTGTCGAGCGCCCGGAGTCCGATGGCCCGCCGATCTGCGCCCTGACACTGCCGCAGCAGATCGCTGACCATCTCGGCCATCGCATCATGAACGGCGAGTACCCGCCGGGTATCCGCCTGAAAGAAGAAGAGTTCGCCGAACTCTACGCCGTCAGCCGAGGGCCGGTGCGCGAGGCGTTCCGCATGCTGGAGCGGCGCGGTTTCGTCGAGATCGTGCCACGCCATGGTGCCCGGGTGCGCGCCTTCGATCCGGCCGACCTCGCCGCGCTGTTCAGCGTGCGCGCGGTGCTGTTCGGCCTGGCGGCACGCCAGGCCACCGAGCAGGCGGTGCCCGCGCTGATCGATCCGCTTGCCGAGCGGGTGACGCGGCTCCGCCGGCTGGCCGAGACGCGAGACAGCAGCCCGCGCGAGTACGCCACCATTGCCGGCGACGCCCAGCACCTGATCGCACGCTACAGCGGCAACCGGCCGCTGCTGCGCATGCTGGAGGAACTGACCAGCCGGGCGCTGTGGCGCATGGCCTGGGCCGAAACGCCGCTCGACCTCAACACGCGCGCCCGCCGCCAGCAATCGGCCCGTTTCTGGAGCGACCTCCTGCGGGCGATCAAGGCCGGCGACGCCGCCGGCGCCGAGCGCATCGCCCGCACGGTACTCGAGACGTCGCGCGATCATATGATCGCGGCCATGACCGCGCAGCGTCTCGAACCGGCGGCGGCCGACTGACATGCAGGCCTACATCATTCGCCGACTGCTCGCGCTGATCCCGACGCTGTTTTTCGCCAGCCTCATCGTCTTCATCACCGTTCGCCTCATCCCGGGCGACATCATCGACCTGATGCTGTCGAGTCACGACATCTCGGCCGGCAAGAAGAGTCGCGAGCAACTCGAGGCGGCGCTCGGCCTCGACCAGCCGATGTTCAGCCAGTACTTCAAGTGGATCGGGGCGCTGTTGTTCGAGGGCAGCCTCGGCCTGTCGCTGTGGCAGAGCACTTCCGTGATGGAGGAGATCCTTCATCGCCTGCCTTTGACCTTCGAACTCGGCCTCATGGCATTGATCGTCGCCCTGATCGTCGGCATCCCGATCGGCGTCTACTCCGCCGTCGCGCAGGACACGGTCGGCGACTATGTCGCACGGTCGTTCTCGATCCTGGCGCTGGCGCTGCCGGGCTTCTGGGTGGGCACGCTGGTCATGGTGTTCCCGGCGATCTGGTGGGGCTGGTCGCCCGACGTCAAGTTGGTGCCCTTCACGCAGGATCCGTGGGGCCACATGCTGCAGATGGCGATCCCCGCCCTGATCCTGGGCAAGGCCTTCTCGGCCGTCGTGATGCGGCTCACGCGCACCATGATGCTCGAAGTGATGCGGCAGGACTACATCCGCACCGCACTTGCCAAGGGCCTGGCGAGTCGCACGACCATCCTGCGCCACGCCCTGCGCAACGCGCTCATTCCCGTCGTCACGCTGGTCGGCCTCCAGGCGCCGGTGCTGGTCGGCGGAACTGTAATTCTGGAGCAGATCTTCGTCATCCCGGGCATGGGACTGCTGCTGCTCGAGGCCGTCAGCCAACGCGACTATCCCATCATAACCGGCGTGTTCCTGATCGTCGGTGTCACCGTGGTGCTGATCAACCTGCTGGTCGATCTCAGCTATGGCCTGCTCGATCCCAAGGTGAGGTATCGCTGATGGCCGTCATTGCCGAAGCCAGCGTTCCCCCACCGTCAGCCCAGGCGAGCTTGCTGCGCTCGTTGGGCAAGCTCTTCCGCGAGAAGCCCCTCGGCGCCTTCGGGTTCGTCATCTGCCTGCTCTTCCTGTTCTGCGGAATCTTCGCCGATCTCCTGGCGCCCTACGGCTTCAACCAGATCAGCCCGGTCAACCGGCTGAAGCCGCCAAGCGCGAAATTCTGGTTCGGCACCGACAATCTTGGCCGGGACGTCTTCTCGCGCTGCCTCTACGGCGCGCAGATTTCCGTGATCATAGGCTTGTCGGCGGCCGCCCTTGCGACCGTCATCTCGATCGCGATCGGCATCGTTTCGGGCTACGTCGGCGGCAAGTTCGACATGGTGATGCAGCGCTTCGTCGACGCCTGGATGAGCTTTCCGGACCTGGTGATTCTGATCGTCGTCGTGTCGGTCGTCGGGCCGGGCATGTGGCCGGTGATCTTCCTGCTTGGCCTGCTCTACGGCATCGGCGGCAGCCGCATCATCCGTGGCGCAGTGCTGTCGGTGCGCGAAAACGCCTATGTGCACGCCGCGCAGTCGACCGGCGCGTCGATGCCCCGCATCCTCTGGCGTCACATCCTGCCCAACGTCATGGCGCCCGTCATCGTGCTGTTCACCACCCGCGTCGGCGCGGTGATCCTGGTCGAGGCCGGCCTTGCTTTCCTGGGTCTGGGCGTGCCGCCGCCGGCGCCGACCTGGGGCGGCATGCTGTCGGGCTCGGGGCGTTCCTTCATGTACATGGCGCCATGGCTCGCCCTGGCGCCCGGTCTCTGCATCACCGTCGTGGTCTACGCGATCAACGTGTACGGCGACGCGCTGCGCGACATGCTCGATCCGCGCATGCGCGGCGGCCGCTAGGAAGCAAGGTCAAGAGAGAGGGAGAAACGGCATGAAGCACTTCAAGGCAGCACTACTCGGCGGCGCCATGGCCTTGGCGTCGACCGGAGCCGCCGTCGCGGACAACGGCGAGAAACCGAAGTACGGCGGCACGCTGGAGATCGGCACAGTCTACGTCACGCTTTCCGCACTGTCGTGGGACGCCCACGACTTCAACTGGAAGCACAACCACGACACCGGCCTGGTCTACGAGCAATTGTTCGTGGCCGACCTGTCCAAGAGCGTGAAGGCCGGCGGCAAGCATCCCTTCATCGCCGACGCGTGGCTGCCATCCGACGCGATTCGCGGCGAGCTGGCCGAGAGCTGGGAGTGGAAGGACAACCCGCTGCGCGTCGAGATCAAGCTGCGCAAGGGCATCATGTGGCCCGAGAAGCCCGGCGTCATGCAGAAGCGCGAGTTCGTCGCCGACGACGTGGTCTACGTCTACAACCGCCTCGACAACAGCCCGCGCAAGATCAAGGGCTACTTCGACCACGTCGCCAAGGTCTCGGCCACCGACAAGCACACGGTGGTCTTCGAATTCAAGGACTACTTCGCCGAATGGGACTACCGCTTCGGCTACGGCTACTTCTCGGGCATCTATCCCAAGGAAGTCGTCGAGGCGGGCGCGGGCAACTGGAAGAACGTCAACGGCACCGGGCCGTACATGTTGACGGACTTCGTCGCCGGAAACTCCAACACCTACACCAAGAATCCCGACTACTGGGACAAGGAAAAGATCGCCGGCCAGGAATACAAGCTGCCGTTCGTCGACAAGATCGTCTATCGCACGATCAAGGACGAGGCGACTTTCATCACCGCGCTGCGCACCGGCAAGCTCGACATGCTGGAGGCGATCCGCTGGCAGAACGTGGAGTCGCTCAAGAAGAGCGCGCCGCAGCTCAAGTGGAACCGCTGGCTCAACATGAGCGGCACGTTCCTGTCGTTCCGCGTCGACGTCGACAGCCCGTTCAAGGACGTGCGCGTCCGGCGCGCGCTCAACATGGCGGTCAACAAGCAGGAGATCGTCAAGGAGTACTATGGCGGCAATGCCGAGCTCTTCGCCTATCCGATGCATCCCGACTATGTCGGCTATTTCCAGCCGCTGAACGAGATGCCCCCGTCGGTGCAGGAACTCTACAAGTACGATCCGGCCAAGGCCAAGAAGCTGCTCGCCGAGGCCGGCCATCCCAACGGCTTCAGTTTCAAGGTCCAGGTCTGCTCCTGCAGCCCCGACCACATGGACCTGCTGCCGCTGGTCGCCGCCTACCTCGAGCAGGTCGGCGTCAAGATGGAGATCCAGCCCATGGAGTATGGCGCCTTCCTGAGCGCCATGACTTCGCGGACGCTGGCCGTCGGCTACATGATGAACAACGGCCATACCAATCCGACCACGACCATCCGCAAGAGCTTCACCACGGGGCAGCAGTGGAATCCGTCGGGCTGGTCCGAGGCGGCCTACGACGCGCGCATGGACAAGGTCTACGCGACGCGCGACGAGGGCGAGCGGCAGAAGATGCTGCGCGAGATGACGGTCGAGATCCTCGACAAGGCGCCCTACATCTGGCTGCCCACGCCGTACATCTACACGGCATGGTGGCCGTGGGTGAAGAACTACCAGGGCGAGCTGCGTGCCGGCGCGGTGCGTCCCGGCCCCATCTACTCGCGCCTGTGGGTCGACCAGGACCTCAAGAAGAAGATGGGCTACTGAGCATTGCCCGATGAGTAGAATTCATGCGTATCGGGGGCGCGCCTGATGGGCGCGCCCCTGCTCAGCGTCCGCCATCTGTCGACCGAGTTCCGCACCGAGCGCGGCACCGTCAAGGCGGTCGACGACGTTTCCTTCGACCTTGCGGCGGGCGAGACGCTCGCCATTGTCGGTGAGTCGGGCTCGGGCAAGAGCGTCACGGCAATGTCGGTGCTGCGCCTGATCCCCAATCCGCCGGGCCGGATCGTGTCCGGCGAGGTGGTGTTCGACGGCCGCGACCTGCTGAAGCTCGACGACCGGGCCATCCGCGACATCCGCGGCAATCGCATCGCGATGATCTTCCAGGAGCCGATGAGCTCGTTGAACCCGTCGCTGACGGTCGGCTTGCAGATCGCCGAGCCGATCAACCTGCATCGCAAGACGCCGTGGGCGGCCGCCATGGACAAGGCGGTCGAACTTCTCGGCCGTGTCCGCATGCCGGATGCCAGGAGCCGTATCAAATCCTACCCGCACCAGTTCTCCGGCGGCATGCGCCAGCGCGCCATGATCGCCATGGCGCTCGCCTGCGAGCCGCAGCTCATCATCGCCGACGAGCCCACCACGGCGCTCGATGTCACGGTGCAGGCGCAGATCCTGGCGCTCCTGAAGGAGCTGACGCGCGCTGCCAACTCCGCGCTGATCCTGATCACGCACGATCTGGGCGTCGTGGCGCGCTATGCCGACCGGGTCTGCGTGATGTATGGCGGCCGCATCGTCGAGGCCGGGCCGGCGCGCGAAATCTATGCCCGTCCCCGCCACCCCTACACGATCGGGCTGATGGCCTCGGTGCCGCGCCTCGACCAGGCGGCCGGTGCCCGGTTGGTGCCGATCGAGGGCCAACCGCCCAATCTCGCCCGGCTGCCGCCGGGCTGCTCCTTCGCGCCGCGCTGCAGCCGTGCCGCCGACATCTGCCGCGTCACGCGGCCTCAGCTCGTTCAGAGCGCACCCGACCATCTTTCAGCTTGCCATTTCCATGACCGGCTCAGCGTCTGATTTCGTCCTCGAGGTCGAGGATCTGAAGGTCCATTTCCCGGTCATGGCCGGTGCGGTGTTGCGCAAGCAGGTCGGTTCGGTGAAGGCGGTGGACGGCGTTTCGTTCAAGGTGCGCCGGGGCGAGACGCTGGGCCTCGTTGGCGAGTCCGGCTGCGGCAAGAGCACCACGGGCCTTGCCGTGCTCAGAATGCTCGACATCACCTCCGGCAAGGTGGTCTTCGAGGGCGAGGATATCTCTGCCCATGATCGCGGTCGCATGAGACCGATTCGACGGCGGCTGCAGATGGTCTACCAGGACCCTTTCGGCTCGCTCAATCCGCGCATGAAGGTGTCGGAGATCGTCGGCGAACCGCTCGAGGTGCACGGCCTGGCCGGCGATCGCGCGGCTTACCGCGACCGGGTGGCGCGCCTGCTCGACATGGTCGGGCTGCTGCCCGACATGGCCGACCGCTACCCGCACGAATTCTCGGGCGGCCAGCGCCAGAGGATCGGCATTGCCCGCGCACTGGCGCTCGAGCCGTCGCTCATCGTCTGCGACGAACCCGTATCGGCACTCGACGTCTCGATCCAGGCGCAGGTCGTGAATTTGTTCCAGGAGTTGCAGGAACGATTGGGCCTGACTTACATCTTCATCGCCCACGATCTCGCCGTGGTGCGCCATATCAGCCATCGCGTCGCGGTGATGTATCTCGGCCGCATCGTCGAAATCGCCACCCGCGACCAGCTCTACAAGGATCCGCTGCACCCCTATACCCAAGCGCTGCTGGCGGCGATCCCGATCCCCGATCCGGAGATCGAGGCGAGCCGGCCGCAGCAGATCATCCCGGGCGAGGTGCCTTCGGCCATGCGTCCGCCGCCTGGCTGCCGGTTCCATACGCGCTGTCCCAAGGCGATGGACGTTTGTCGTAGCGCCGATCCACCGATGCGCGAGTTGGGTGACGGCCGTGCCGTCGCCTGCCACCTTCATCAAGGCTAGGGACGCTGAAACCAACTACAACTTTCGCGTGCTTTACATATATCTATGAAGTTCTCTAGTTGTTCTCCGACCGAGAGCGGAGCAAGACATGCAGGCGCGAGTGCGGACGGTGGCGTTTCAGGGCATCGATGTCGTGCCGGTCGACGTCCAGGTGATGATCGCCCCTGGCCAGCTCGCCTTCGCCATGGTGGGCCTCGCCGACAAGGCGGTCGGCGAAAGCAGGGAGCGCGTTCGGGCGGCACTTCGCGCGCTCGGATTGGCGTTGCCACCACAGCGCGTGAGCGTGAATTTGTCGCCCGCCGATCTCGTCAAGGAGGGAAGTCACTACGATCTGCCCATCGCGCTTGGTCTGCTTGCTGCCATGGGCGTGATCGCCAAGGAAAGTATTGCAGGCTACGTCGTGCTGGGTGAACTGGCGCTCGACGGCTCGCTGAGCCGCGTTCCAGGGGCGCTGCCGGCAGCGATCGCGGCCAATGCGGCCGGCCGCGGCCTGATTTGCCCGGCATCCTGCGGTGGCGAAGCGGCGTGGGGCGGGCTCGACAAGGCCGCCAACGACGAGGAGCGGCCCGGGGTCGTCGCTGCGCCCTCACTGTTGGCCCTGATCAATCACCTGCGCGGTCAGCAGATGCTGTCACCTCCGGAAGCGCGGCTCGCCGAGGGGACGCCGAGCTACCCCGATCTGGCGGAGGTCAAAGGCCAGGAAACCGCCAAACGCGTCCTCGAGGTGGCGGCGGCGGGAGGCCACAACCTTCTGATGATCGGCCCACCGGGCTCGGGCAAGTCGATGCTGGCTTCGCGCCTGCCCGGCCTTCTGCCGCAGTTGGAGGCCGAAGAGGCATTGGAAGCAACGATGGTGCGATCATTGGCGGGCGACCTTGGCGACGGCAGGCTCAACCGCCGCCGGGCATTCCGCGATCCACACCATTCGGCCACGTTGCAGGCGCTGATCGGCGGCGGCTCCCGTGCCCGGCCGGGAGAGGTCTCGCTCGCGCACCATGGCGTACTCTTCCTGGACGAATTGCCGGAGTTTAGCCGGGCCACACTCGAGGCGCTGCGTCAGCCTCTGGAAAGTGGCCGCGTGAGCGTGGCGCGCGCCAACGCCCACGTCACCTATCCCGCGCGCTTCCAACTCGTTGCAGCGATGAACCCCTGCCGCTGCGGCCATCTGATGGAGCCGGGGCAGGGCTGCGGCCGCGCGCCGCGCTGCGGCCTCGACTACCAGGGCAAACTGTCGGGCCCATTGCTCGACCGTATCGATCTCTGCATCGACGTGCCGCGGGTCGACGCCGCCGATCTCGCCCTGCCGCCGCCGGCCGAGAGCTCCGCCGACGTCGCTGCGCGCGTCGCCGCCGCGCGCGCCGTGCAGCGCGAGCGGCTGAAGGAGCTCGACGCCAAAGGCAAGCTCACTGAGATCGAGCCCGAGCCGACCGCCGGCCTGTTGAGCGACTTCGCCCGCGGCTGGGCCAAGCCGCGCTGCAACGCCGACACCGACGGCAGCCTGCTCGCCGCCATCGCCGAGCCCGACGCCGAGGGCCGTGCGCTGCTCGCGCGCGCCGCCGAGCGCCTCGGCCTGTCGGCCCGCGCCTGGCATCGCACCTTGCGCGTCGCGCGCACCTTGGCCGATCTCGACGGTTCGGATTCAGTACGTCGGCTGCACGTCGCCGAGGCGCTCTCCTACCGCCGTCCGCAGCCGCGCGCGGCGATGGCGGCGTGACTCAGTCGTCGGGCGGATTCTCCGCGAGCCACTTGCGTGCCTCGTGGATGCTGCGGAAGAGCTGGGCCGGCCGGCCGGCGATTTCGATGCTGGCGAAGAGTTGCGCAAACCCGCCGCGATTCCCGCCGACGACGAAGGCCAACGCGCCTCTTTTGCCAGGAACCGGGTACTCGCGGGCGTACTGTGCGAAGGCTTTCAGCTCGGCCTCGGTAAATGCCGGTCGCGCCTCGATCACATCCAGAATCTTGCGATAGTGGACAAGGCCCGCTTCGGCGATGGCGCGCGCGAAGCCGACGATATCGATCAGCGTCACTTCTCCCGTGGCGACGCCAACGACGAGCCGGTCGGGGTGATAGAAGGTGTGGCGAATCGGCATGGTGCGCGCTTGTTCCTAGCGGCAAATGCCCGGGCAGACGACCTCTCATTCGCGCGAGGTACGTCTTATCGCATCACCACTGCGGCATGACGCCCGAGTCAGGCGTCGATCAGCACACCGGGATTCATCAATCCCTTCGGATCGAGTTCGCGCTTGGCGCCCCGCAATGCCCGCGCGAAGAGTTCCGGCCGCTGCCGATCGTAAAACGGCCGGTGAAAACGGCCAACCGCATGATGATGCGTGGTCGTGCCGCCATGTTCGACGGTCGCGGCCGTGCAGGTGCTCAGCACCTCCATGAACTGCTCGAGCTGCTTTCGCTTGTCGAGCATGCCGCCGAAGGTGAAGTAGAGGCACGGCCCGTCCGGATAGACGTGGGTAAATCGGCAGGTGACCGTGCCGTCGCGGCCGGTCACGCGCTTGATTGTGTCCCGGGCGATCGCCGTGACCTTGCCGTGGAAGTCGCGCATGCGCTCCCATGTCATCGACGTCTCGAAGGTCGAGGAAAGGATGCCGCGAGCGACCGCGTGTTCACTGTAGTGCGGCGCGCGGATGAAGCGGTTGCGCCAGGCGCCGGCGGCGCCGCTGCGGTGGGCGTTCTCGTCGTCGCCGCCGCCGGGATCGGCAACGCCGCCATGCTCGGCGCAGAGTTCCAGCGCCCGCTTCATCCAGGCGTCGAGCGGATGGTCGGCCGATTCGAAGGCGAGAACGAGCACGGCTTCCTCGCTGCTCCACGGAATGCCGGGCAGTGCCTCGCGCGCTTCGAGCAATCGGCAGTTGGCGGGATAGAGTCCGGCCTGGGTGATGCTCCGCACCGCATCGGCGCCGGCGAAGAAGTCCTTGAACCGCACCGAGGCGGAGGCGCGGAAGGTTGGCTTCGCACGCAACCGCACCCAGGCCTCGGTGATGATGCCGAGAATGCCTTCCGAGCCGATGAACAGGCGGTCGGGGCTGGGGCCGGCGCCGGAGCCCGGCAGCCGCCGCGTCTCGAGCGTTCCGGCCGGTGTGACCACGCGCGTGCTCTCAACGAAGTCGTCGATGTGCGTGTAAAGCGTGGCGTAGTGACCGCCCGAGCGTGTCGCGATCCAGCCGCCGAGCGTGGAGCAGCGGTAGGCCTGCATGTAGTGACGCATCGTGAGAGGTGAGGCGCGCAGATGGTCCTCGATCGCCGGACCGTAAATGCCGCCCTGAATGCGCGCCGCCTGACTCACGTCGTCGACCTCCAGGACTTTGTCCATGTGGCGCATCGAGATCGTTACGGCCTTGTCGAACGACGCAGCGGGCTCGATTCCCTTCACCACCGACGAGCCGCCGCCATAGGGGATCGCCTTGGCGCCGATCCTGTCGCACCATTCGAGGACACGCACGACGTCCTGCTCGTTCTCCGGGAATGCCACTGCGTCGGGCGGATTCGGCACCGACCGCATGAACATGCGTGTCGTGTCGAAGCCCGCCTTGCCATAGCTGTGCTCCAGCCGTGTCAGGTGATCGTTGCGTACGATCGTCTGCAGCGCGGAAGGAATGTCGACGCGCGGCGCACGCAGGGAGATCTCGTCCGCCTTGGGTGGTGGGGTGACGTCGAAACTGTCGATGCCATAGCGCTGGGCGATCTCGGCTTCCCAGGGCTTGATCTCCTCGGGTGAGAGGTCCTCGTCGGCGTAGCCCCAAGCATAGAATTTCTTTTGCCGTCGCATGGCGTTTCCTCTTTGTCGAGTCGTTCGCGTCAAGCAGCGAAGGCGAGGGGTTTGCTGCGGCCCTTGATCTGGGTCCGATGCATGACGCGCCGTGCGGCGGCATCGAAGGGATCGCGCCGATGCATGGTCGAACGGTTGTCCCACATCACGAGATCGCCCAGTCGCCAGACATGTTCGTACAGGAACTCCGGCTGCGTGGCGTGCGCCCACAGCGCGTCGAGCACGGCATCGGAGTCGATGGGCGAATATCCCTCGATGTAGGAGTTGCGCCGCCGGCCGAGATAGAGGGTTGGCCGCCCGTTGGCCGGGTGCCGGAGGATGGCGGGATGCCAGGCGCCCGGCGCCGCCAGAGGATCGTCGGTCGGTGTCACACCTTTGCGCAAGTAACCGCCGGAATTGTAAGTGCCGTCGTGCTTTATGCGCCGCCCCTCGATCTTGCGACGCAGGTCCGCCGGCAGCGCGTCGCAGGCGGCCTGCATGCCGCAGAACCAAGTGTTGCCGCCCGTGCGCGGAATTTCCAGCGCATAGAGCATCGACGCATCCGGCGGCAGGTCGAGATAGCTCATGTCCGTGTGCCAGACGGCTTCGCCCGCACCGAGCGCGCCGATCGGGTCGCCCCGGGCGTCCAGCACGTTGGAAACCACATAGATGTCGGGATAGTCCGGCGGGCTGATGCGGCCGCGCTCCTGATTGGGCGGCGGATCCAACTCGCCGAAGCGTCGACTGAAGGCGAGCAGGTCCTCGTCGCTGAGCGTCTGCCCGCGTAACAGGATGACGGAATGTCGATGCCATGCTTGCTCGATGGCGGCGAAGGTTGCCTCGTCCAGTCGACTGAGATCGACACCCGAGATCTCCACACCGACCGCTCCCGCCAACGGACGCACCGCCACTGCCATGTCGCCATCCTCCCCTTCGCCGGCGATGATCGACCCGCTTCCGCGGCCGATCAAGCGCCCAGCACGGACACCAGCCACGTGGCGATCTTGTCGGCGACAGAAGGGGCCAGTGGGCCCGAGAAACCGGGGTCGGTCGGTCCGAATACGCGCTTCAGATTGTGGCTGACGCCGGGTGCGATCATGACTTCACCCGGAGCCTTGCGCTTGGCGAGCACGTCGAGCAGCGGCTGGATGTCGCCGAGAGGCACCACCTGTTTGTCGGCTGCACCGTGGACCAGGAGACAGGCGATGTCGAGAACCGCCAGCGCCTGGGCTGGATCGAACGCCAACGCCCCTTTCAAGTAGGGTCCGACATAGGCAGGAAAGAGTCGGGTAAGCTCGGGCGGGACGTCGGCCGGCACCCGCCCCGTCGCTCGAATCGCCGCCATTGCGAGATCGGCCGCCGGAACGAGCGTGGGGTGGCTGCGCGCCAACTGGCGACGGATGATTTCCTCGAGCGTCAGGCCCGGCGTCGAGGCGAGAACGATCGCATGGGGACGGATGCGCGCGGTGCCTGCGGCGGCGAGCGCCAAGTCGCCGCCTTCGCTGTGGCCGAGCAACGCCGTCGCATAGGGTTTGATCTCGTCGTGCTGCAGCAACTCGGCTTGTGCCGCCTGCACGTCGCCCACCAAGTTCTGCCATGTGAAGAAGCGTTCCTGCTCTTCGAGTGTGCGTGGTGTCGGCGTCGAGGCTCCGATGCCGCGCTTGTCATAGCGCAGCGTGGCGATGCGCGCTTGCGCCAGCCGCTCGGCGACGAGTTTCAGCGTGTCGATGCGCGTATGGACCAGCGGATTGTTTCCATTGCGATCGGTCGGCCCGCTGCCGGCTATCAGGACAACGCCCGGCACGCGCTGGATTTCGCTGACCGCGGGCAGAAGCAGGGTGCCCGACAGTGCCACACCCTCGGCGCCACTGAAGCGGACCGAGCGCTCCTTGCTGCCCGAGGCATACCATTCATGCTGGGCCGCCGCCGGCCACGCGACGACGAATGCGACGACAAGCGCGAGCAGGCGGCGCGCGATCATACCCGGGCCCGGCCCCCGACGAGATGAACGTGGAAATGAAAGACGACCTGTCCGCCATCCCTGCCATGATTCGAGACGACCCGAAACCCGCTCTCGATGCCGAGCTCGCGGGCGAGCTTCACGACCGCTTTCCAGAAGCCGACGATCATGTCGGCGGGCGCGTTGGCAGTGAAGTCGGCGATCGAAACATATTCACCTTTGGGAATGATCAGCACGTGAACCGGCGCCTTCGGGTTGATGTCGTCGAACGCCAGCACAAACTCGTCTTCGTAGCGCCTCCGGCAAGGCGCCTCGCCACGCAGGATGCGGGCGAAGACGTTGTTGCGATCATAAGGCGACATGGCCGCCTTCATTTGTGTTTGCGCGCCGCCTTCTCGACAAGTCCCGACAAGCCTTCGCGGTGCGCAAGCTCAGTCCAGACGGCAGCGGGCTTGACACCGCTGGCCGCCCACAGGGTCAGCAGATGGTAGAGCATGTCGGCGCTTTCGCCCACGAGCTTGGGACGGTCGCCCTTGATGCCCTCAATCAGCGTCTCCACCGCCTCCTCTCCAAGTTTCTTGGCGATCTGCGCCCGGCCGCGGCTGAACAGTCGTGCCGTGTAGGAAGTGTCCGGATCGGCACCCTTGCGACTGTTGATCACGACGTACAGTCGGTCGAGGACGTGCTCATGGGCGCCGCTGAGAGCGGTGCCGCGCTGCATTCTCAGCGCCTTCTTCTTGGCTTTCTTCTTCTTGGCCATGGGGAGGGGAACCTCTGGCGCCTCTTGGTCGGGCGTCTCGTCGAATACTATCGCAATATCAGGCTTTGCGCGAGACTTGACGAATCGGGACGCCGGCCCGCGCCAAATGTTCCTTGGCTTGGGCGATGGTGAATTCACCGAAATGGAAGATCGAAGCAGCCAACACGGCCGAAGCGCCGCCCTTCAAGACGCCGTCGACCAGGTGATCGAGCGAGCCGACACCTCCGGAGGCGATGACAGGCACCGCAACCGCATCCGAGACTGCACGGGTCAACTCGAGGTCGAAGCCCGACTTGGTGCCATCCCGATCCATCGAGGTCAGCAGGATCTCGCCGGCGCCGTGGTCCGTCATGCGTCGCGCCCAATCGATCGCATCGAGCCCCGTGCCCTTGCGCCCACCATGGGTAAAGACCTCCCACCGGCAGGGCGCAGTCTGGCGCGCATCGATCGAGACCACGATGCACTGGTCACCGTACTTCTGGGCGGCCTCGCGGACGAAGTCCGGCCGGGTGACGGCGGCCGAATTGATGGACACCTTGTCGGCTCCGGCCAGTAGCAGCTTGCGGATATCCTCGATGGTGCGCACACCGCCGCCGACGGTGAGCGGCATGAAGCACTGGTCCGCGGTGCGAGTGACGACATCGAAAATGGTGTCGCGGTTCTCGTGGCTCGCCGTGATGTCGAGGAAGGTGAGCTCGTCGGCCCCGGCGGCATCATAGGCGCGCGCCTGCTCGACCGGATCGCCGGCATCGCGAAGGTCGACGAACTGCACTCCTTTCACCGAGCGGCCGTCCTTCACGTCGAGGCAGGGAATGATGCGAATTTTGAGCATGGCTGGCTCAATCCCCCCTCAAGACCCGGATCGCATCGGGTACCGTCACGCGGCCGTCGTAGAGGGCCCGGCCGACGATGGCTCCGACGATGCCGAACTCCTCCGCGGGCCTCAGCTCCCGCAGGTCGTCGAGCGAGCTTACGCCACCAGAGGCTATGACGGGTGTCGTCAAGTGCTGGGCCAGGGTCACTGTGGCATCGACATTGACCCCCCCCATCGCGCCGTCGCGGTCGATATCGGTGTAGATGATGGCAGCCACGCCAGCGTCCTCGAATCGTAGCGCGAGATCGAGGGCGCGCATCGTGCTCTGCTTGGTCCAGCCATCGACGGCGACGATGCCGTCGCGGGCATCGATGCCGACAGCGATCTGCCCCGGCCACTGTCGGCATGCGGCCTTCACGAGCCCCGGCTCCTTCACAGCCACCGTGCCCAAGATGACGCGCTTCACACCCGCCTCGAACCAGCGCGCGATGTTCTCGATGGTGCGGATGCCGCCACCGAGTTGCGTCGGCACATCGACCGAATTCAGGATCTCGGCGACGGCATCGCGATTGACGGGATGGCCTTCGACCGCTCCATTGAGATCGACGAGATGCAGCCATTCGCAGCCGGCGGTGGCGAAGACCTTGGCTTGCGCCGCGGGACTGTCGTTGAAGACGGTCGCACGGGCCATGTCGCCGCGCAGCAAGCGCACGCACTTGCCGTCCTTCAGATCGATGGCGGGAAAGAGAATCATCGCGGGCGCGGATTTAGCGCGTCGGGGCCCCCGGCGCCACCCTCCCTTGTGGTGTCGGGATTCGATCCTCGTTATGCAGCCAATCCACCGAAAGTCCGGCAAAACCGAACTTGCGAGCTTGCGGGGCGAGGCGGAATGTTCGTCTCACGAAGCGTGGTGGTCGCATCACGTGGAGGGGGGCCGGAAGGCTCCTCGCGGTGGCGAAAGCCGCTGAAGGGTCTTCGGAGTGCCCTGCGAACTCGTCCGACGGGACGGCGCACGCCCTTCGCGAGGGAGAGTGCTGGCAGGAAAAAGCAGCCGGGGATTCGTTGCGGAAGTCCGGGCGCCTGGACGGCCCGCACCCGAGGATGGTGGTGGCGAACGGGGATTTCGCAACTCCACTGGCCCTTCGTGGTCCTTCACGGGATCGCGGTTGGCCGCGCCCCTCGGGAAGAGCGTGACGAGCGCTCTTTCGGGGACGTATGAAGCGGCGAAGTCGGGTAACACCGGCTTCGCCGTTTTCTTTTGGGTGTGTTTTCCTTTGAACTGAGGGTCGCTAGTCTGTCGACATGACCCACTGCACCCCAGACCTGCTGGCCGACCAGGTCAGCGAACTCACGGCGATCCGCCGAGATATCCATCGTCATCCCGAAACGGCTTTCGAGGAGCAGCGCACGTCGCAGATCGTGGCCGACAAGCTGCAGTCTTGGGGCATTGAGATCCATCGTGGCCTCGCCAGAACCGGCGTGGTGGGAACGCTCAAGGGCAATCGGCCGGGTCAGAAGACGATCGGCCTGCGCGCCGACATGGATGCGCTGCATTTGCAGGAGAAGAACGAGTTCGCCCACGCGTCGGTGCACGCCAACAAGATGCATGCCTGCGGGCACGACGGGCACACGGCCATGCTGCTGGGCGCCGCCCGCCATCTGGCGAAGAAGCCCGATTTCGCCGGCACGGTGCATTTCATCTTCCAGCCCGCCGAGGAAGGCGAAGGCGGGGCGCGCGTGATGATCGAAGAAGGGCTGTTCGAGCGCTTCAACTGCGATGCCGTCTACGGCATGCACAACATGCCAGGTCTGCCGACCGGCCGCTTCGCCATACGTCCCGGCCCGATGCTGGCGGCGTCGGATTCCTGGCAGGTCACGTTCAAGGGCACCGGCGGCCACGGCGCCATGCCCCATCGCGGCACCGATCCGACCATGGTTGCCGCGCAGTTCATGCTCGCAACGCAGGGCATCGTGGGCCGCAACGTGCCACCGACACAAACTGCCGTGCTGAGCGTCGGCCATATCCACGCCGGCACGTTCGGCTCGCCCAACGTCATTCCGTCCGACGTGCTGGTGCGGGGCACGGCGCGCAGCTACACCGCCGAGGTGCGCAACCTGCTCGAGCGCCGGCTGGGCGAGGTCGCGGCAGGGCTGGCGCAGGCGGGCGATTGCGAGGCCGACTATAAGTACTTCCGCCGCTATCCGCCGCTCATCAATTCGCCCGAGCAGACGACCTTGGCGGTCGAGGCGGCGGCGTTGACCGTGGGCCGCGAGAACGTCGATCCCGACACGCCACCCATTACTGGCGCGGAAGACTTCGCCTTCATGCTGGAGAAGAAGCCGGGCGCCTACGTCATGATTGGCAATGGCGGCACCGAAGAAGGCGGCTGTCATCACGTTCACACGCCGCTCTACGACTTCAACGACGCCATCCTGACGACAGGCGCAGCCTACTGGGTGAACCTCGTGCGGCTCGAACTCGGGGACGCGCGCTGAGCGGCATCAGCGGCGTTGGCCAAACGACGCCCAGAAGATGATGTCGCGCAAGTCGCGTGGCGTGATCGATTCGGCGGGCCTGCCCTCGCGCTCCAGGACGAAATGCTCCTGCAGCAGCGCCTTGATGTCGATGCCGTCGTTGACCCGGGCTTGCCCCTTGGTCGGCACGGCACGATAGATATTGTTCAGCACGAACAGCTTGCCGTCCGGCGACAATGCCCGATTCATGAGCGAAATGTCGGTAACGGGTTCGAGACAGTGCTGCAACACTCAGATGGAGATCGCGGCATCGGCGCGCAGTCCGCGAGCGACAAGGGCGTCGAGCATTTCGGGCGCACAGGTGAAGAAGCGGTCAGACTGCACGTAGTCGACGGCCAAGGCGCGCATGCGCGCGCTGATGTCGACCCCGAGGACTTGGCAGCCATGTCGCCCTATGAGCTCGCGAGCGAGGCGATCTATTCCGCAGCCATAGTCGATGGGGAGCGTGTCGCGCCTGACATCGACAGCACCGCCGATCAGGTCGGCAACGTAGGGCGTTTCGGTCGTCCAGCGTTCGTCGGTCGTCGACCCTTCCGCCGTGAGGATGATCTGTCGTGCGTACTCCATGTCGGGCGCATCGAAGATCTCGGGATGGTTAAGTAGCTTGATTGGACACGAGTCCCCCCTTGATCGTCGAATACTACCCGCCCCGGCCCGACGGGTCCGCGATATTCGCTCTCGCGAGGTTTAGCTGTGAAGATCCATCGCCCAGTCGGTCGTGCCTGGATCCCAGCCCCATTGATCGTGCAGTATGACGACGAGTGGATTGCCGCCTTCGCTTTCGGCAATGTTGAGCGGTGCGCATGCGAAATCGTCCAGCGGGACTTCGCATGTCGGCAGGATGACGCCATCGACGATCGCGTCGAGTTCGACGAGCGGATCGTTGTCGGCGGCCGGGAGATCGATTGCGATAGTGGAACTCGGCGCCGCCAATATGTGAACTGTGCCCGACTCGCCGAACAGGCAGTCGAGGGCAATGCCATGATCGGTCTGGTCCAGGCCGGCGTCACCCCACTTGCCGTCGGGCGTCACGTAGATCGGAAGGTCACTGCGATCGAACAAGACCAGTTCGGGAGCAACCAGAAAGCAAGGTTCGAATGGCGAGCTGTCGGAGGGGACCGAGTGGCTCATCGAGAATTTCCTCAGATTTTCATCGAACAATACCGAACAAACGATTGAGAATAAAGAATGAACATCTGCGCATAGAGATTTGCCAACAATCGCAATGGTTTGCCGATCCCCAACCGCCTAGGGTGCCGGCCTGCGCAATGGCCGGGTGTGACGGAGGGCGTCGATGAACGGTGCGGAAAGCTTGGTGCGGACTTTGGTCAAGGGTGGCGTCGAGGTTTGCTTCGCCAATCCCGGTACATCCGAAATGCATTTTGTCGGCGCGCTCGACAGAGTCGAAGGCATGCGTTGCGTCCTGGGTCTGTTCGAGGGCGTGTGCAGCGGCGCGGCCGACGGCTACTACCGCATGACCGACAAGCCTGCCTCGACCTTGCTGCATCTTGGTCCGGGATTGGCGAATGCGGCGGCGAACCTGCACAACGCCAAGAAGGCGGGCTCCGGCATCGTCAATATCGTCGGTGAGCATGCCCTGTATCACATCAAGTACGATACGCCGCTGACCGCCGACATCGAGGGGATCGCGAAGCCTTTTTCGCATTGGGTCAGGACTTCGCCGACCGCCAAGACCGTGGCCAAGGACGGTGCCGCCGCCATCCAGGCGGCGCGTGTGGCGCCCGGCCAGATCGCGACGCTGATCCTTCCCGCCGACACGGCCTGGACCGAGGCCGATGGGGTCGCCGACACGCCCGAGACGCCGCTACCGCAAAAGCCGTCCAACGACACCGTCGTCGCGGCGGCGCGGGCACTGAAATCAGGCGGTGCCTCGGCCATGCTTTTCTTGGGAGGTCGATCGTTGCGCGCGCGGGGACTGGAACTCGCCGGCAAGATTGCTGCCAAGACGGGCTGCAAGGTGCAAGCCGCCGGCGGCACGGCGCGCATCGAGCGTGGCGCTGGCCGCGTGCCCGTCCTGCGGCTGCACTTCGTCGTCGAAACAGCTCTCGAGATGTTGAAGGGCACCAAACATATGGTGCTGTGTGGCGCAAAGGCGCCGGCGGCATTCTTCGCCTATCCTGGCAAGCCGTCCGTGCTGGTGCCGGAGGGTTGCGACGTCAGCACGCTTTGCGCGGTCGACGGTGATCCGATCGGATCGCTCGAGGCATTGGCTGCCGAACTCGACGCGATGAATGAAAAGCCGGACGTCGCCCCGGCCAATCGCCCGGCGCGGCCGACCGGCAAGTTCACCCTCGATGGCCTCGGCCAGGCGCTGGGCGCGGCGATGCCGGAGGGCTCCATCGTCATCGACGAATCGGTGACTACCGGCCGCGGGTTCTTCCCATTCAGCGTCGGCGCACCGCCGCACGATTGGCTGAACAACATGGGCGGCTCGATCGGCTTCGGCGCGCCGGTCGCAGTCGGTGCTGCAGTGGCCTGTCCCGACCGCAAGGTCATCTGCATGATCGGCGATGGTTCGTCGATGTACACGATCCAGGCGCTGTGGACCATGGCGCGCGAGAATCTCGACGTCTGCGTCCTGATTTTTTCGAATCGCAACTACAAGATCCTCTACAGCCAACTTGCCGATGTCGGTGCGGCCAATCCGGGGCCCCGTGCGATCGACATGCTCACTCTCGACCGTCCCACTCTCGAGTTCACGATGCTGGCGAAGGGAATGGGGGTGCCGGGAGCGAAAGCGCACGATCTCGACGAACTGAACAAGCAGCTCACCTATGCAATGTCGACCAGGGGCCCGTACCTGATCGACGTCGTGATGTAAGCGCGGCGATGACCGAAGCCCGTCGACGCACGCTTTACGGTCGTCGTCGGGGCAAGAAGCTGCGGGCGTGGCAGGAATCCCTGCTCGGCACGTTGTTGCCCCGCCTCGAACTCAAGCTGCCTGCTCCGCCGCAAGAGCTCGATCTCGAGCATCTGTTCGGTCGCGTGCCTCCCCTCGGGATTTGGCTCGAGGTGGGCTTTGGCGCCGGCGAGCATCTGGTGTGGCAGGCCGAGCAAAATCCAGATGCCGGCTTGATCGGATGCGAACCCTTCATCAACGGTGTTGCGAAGTGTCTCTCTCACATCGAGCGTGCCGGCGTAGCCAACATACGACTTTTCACCGACGATGCCCGGCTCGTCCTGGCGGCTCTGCCCGAGCGATCCTTGTCGCGCGTCTTCGTGCTCTTCCCAGATCCGTGGCCCAAGGTCCGTCATCGCAAGCGCCGGTTCGTGCAACGCGCGACGCTCGACACGCTGGCACGTCTCATGAAGCCCGGCGCCGAACTCAGACTCGCCACCGACGATCAGGACTATCTCGCCTGGATGGTGGAACACGCCTGCCTGCACGAGGCGTTCGAATGGCTGGCCGAGCGCCCGGCCGACTGGCGCGAGCGGCCGGCGGATTGGCCGCCGACGCGCTACGAGCAGAAGATGCTTGCCGGCCACAAGCCGGTCTTCCTCCGTCTCAGGCGTCGCCTTGCCGCCGCCCCGGTCGAACGAGGACGAGTAGCGCCGCCACTGCTTGCAGTATGAGGCACGCCATCAGCGAGCTGCGATAGTCGCCCGACAGTTCGCGGAGTGCGCCGAGGATCGTCGGCCCTGTCGCCGCGGCCAATTGAGTGATCGCCACGTTCAGGCTCACCGCCCGTGCGAAGTCGCGGCGCGGGAACTCCTGCTGGACGATGAGCCCCGGCAAGGTGATCAGGTTGCCGACACCGAAGCCGAACAGGATGCAGCCGATATAGAGGCCGGCGACCGACTCGCTGCCCAGCAATACAGCCATCGAGATGGCCTGCACACCGAAGACCACTGCGCTGGCCCGTCGCCGATCCACCTTGTCTATGACAAGTCCGACCAGGACGCGGCCGATCAGGGCGGACAATGCCGTGACGCTGACGACCCAACCGGCCGCCTTGAGGCCGAGGTTCGGTTCGAGGAAGGCAACCTGGTGGGCGATGAAGCTGATCTGCGCGAGCAGACCGAGGGAAAACGCTCCGACCATTGTGAGATAGCGTGGATGGGCGAGCAACGCGCGCCGCGTCATCGGCTCGCCGGTCGGTTCCGCAACACTTGCCATCTCGTCGCCGAAGTCGTGTTCGCCTGCACGGCGCGGCCTCAGGATGACGCCGGCAAGCGGCCACAGGGTCAGGAGAACGACCGCGACGGCGACGACTGTCGCATGCTGGAAGCCAAGCGTGTCGATGGCCCAGGCATAGGCCGGCGCAAACAGCAGGCCGCCGCAGGTGGCGCCGTTGAGGGCAAGGCTGGCGGCCCACCCGCGTCGGCGGCTGAACCACTGGGCGACAATCGTGTTGATCGCCCCGCCGCCCATTGCCGCCCAGCCCGGAATCATCAGCATCATGGCGAGGTAGAGTTGCCACGGCCGGTCGATAACCGTCAGGCTGAGGACGCCGAGGCCGAGGCAGGCAGAGCCGACGAAAACGACGACCCGGGCGCCCCGCTTCTGGATCAGGTCGCCGACCTGCATGACCATGAAGGCGCCGGCGACGTAATAGAAGGTGATGGCAGCCGAAATAGTGGCGGGGGACCAGCCATGGTCCTTTTGCAAGGCTACCAGATATAGGCTCAATCCATAGAAGCCCAGCCCCCACCCGTAGAGGGCAATGACAAAGGCGCAAAAGACAACCCACCAACCGTGATAGCCCAGCCGCATCGCTCCTCCGGCTGCCATTTTCGCACGGCCCCTTGCCGGGAACTGGCGGTTTTCGGCCATCGTGAGAGATTGCGGAATCTCTTGCTAGTTGGCGCCAAGCCGCCTATACCCGCGCCATCCTCATCGGGTTCGCGGGACGAACCAAAGAAGAAGAGTGGGCCGAAAACCCGCTCTTTTTGTTTGTGCCGTTTCGCGCGCCGTAACACGAAGTTTGGTCCTGGACGTGACGGACTTGCTGCATCGGATCGAAGACATCGTCGCCCCAACCATCTCCGGCATGGGGTACGAATTGGTTCGCGTCGCGATGAGTCGGGGCGGCGGCATATTGCAGATCATGATCGAGCCGGCAGACGGTCGGTCGATGGACGTCGAGGATTGCGCAACGGTGTCGCGCGCGCTGTCGGCCGTGCTGGACGTCGAGGATCCGATTCCGGGTGCCTATACGCTCGAGGTGAGTTCGCCCGGCATCGACCGACCGCTGACCCGGCCCCGGGATTACGTCCGCTGGGCCGGCCACATCGCCCGCGTCGAGGTCGGCCAGCCTATCGACGGACAGCGACGCTTCAAGGGAACATTGTTGGGGCTGGAGCACGAAGCGGTGAAGCTGCGGCTCGAGGACGGCCGGGAAACCAGCCTGCCGCTTGCTGCCGTTACCCGCGCCAAGCTCGAAATGACCGACCGATTGATCGAAGAACATCGCCGCGCGCAGGACGGCGCGGCTCAAGCACACTGAACGAGAGGACGACAGACATGGCAACGACCGCCGACATTCCGCGTCTGGAGATGCTCCAGGTCGCCGACATGGTGGCCCGCGAGAAAGGCATCGAACGCGAGGAGGTGCTCGAGGCGATGGAGCAGGCCATCCAGAAGGCCGGCCGCGCCAAGTACGGGCTGGAGCACGACATCCGTGCCGAGATCGACCGCAAGACCGGAGAGATCAAGCTTCTGCGCTACATGCAGGTCGCCGATCCGATCGAGAACGAGAACGTCCAGGTGGCGCTCGTCGAGGCCCAGCGGCGCAACCCGGAAGCCCAGGTCGGAGACTTCCTCACCGATGAACTGCCGCCGATCGATTTCGGCCGCGTCGCCGCGCAGACCGCCAAGCAGGTCATCACTCAGCGCATGCGCGAGAGCGAACGCAAGCGGCAGTACGAGGAATTCAAGGACCGTGTCGGCGAGATCGTGTCGGGCGTCGTCAAGCGCGTCGATTACGGCAACATCACCATCGACCTGCAGCGCGCCGAGGGCGTCATCCGCCGCGACGAGACGATCCCGCGCGAGAGTCTGCGCGTGAACGACCGGGTGCGCGCCTACATCTTCGACGTGCGCGAGGAGCCGCGCGGTCCGCAGATTTTCCTGTCGCGCAGCCATCCGCAGTTCATGGCCAAGCTCTTCACCCAGGAGGTGCCGGAGATCTACGACAGTATCATCGAGATCAAGGCGGTAGCCCGCGATCCCGGCAGTCGGGCCAAGATCGCGGTGCTGTCTCACGACAGCTCGATCGACCCGATCGGCGCTTGCGTCGGCATGCGCGGCAGCCGTGTGCAGGCCGTCGTGCAGGAGCTGCAGGGCGAGAAGGTCGATATCATTCCGTGGTCGGCCGACACTGCCAACTTCATCGTCAACGCCCTGGCGCCGGCCGAGGTCAGCAAGGTGTTGATGGACGAGGAGAAGAACAAGGCCGAGGTCGTCGTGCCGGACGATCAGCTCAGCCTGGCGATCGGCCGTCGCGGCCAGAACGTCAAGCTCGCCTCCCAGCTCACCGGCTGGGAGATCGATATCATGACCGAGGCCGAGGAAAGCGAACGTCGCCAGAAGGAGACCCGCGAGCGGACCGAGCTCTTCAAGGCATCGCTCGATGTCGACGACGTGATTGCCCATCTTCTGGTGGCCGAGGGCTACGCCACGGTCGAGGACGTCGCCGATGTTCCGATCGAGGAGTTGACGCGGGTCGAGGGTTTCGACGAGGACATTGCCACGGAGCTGCAGCGTCGTGCCCGCGAGTTCATCGAAAGGCGCGACGCGGAACTGGCTTCTCGGCTCGAAGCGTTGGGAGTTGCCGAGGAACTGCGCTCGGTCGAAGGACTGGACCTCGCAATGCTGGTGGCACTTGGCGACAAGGGGGTGAAAACCCTCGACGACCTCGCCGACCTCGCCTCCGATGAGTTGCGTGAGATCGTGGGCGAGAGCGCGATGGACGCGGAAACCGCCAATGCCATCATCATGAAGGCCCGCGAGCACTGGTTCGTGGAGCAGAGCGAACCTGCCGAAACGGCCAAGGCCTGAGGGGAGACATTCTTCCTTGATCCTTGTCACACCCATGCAGGAACCCCATCTCTCGCCCCCGCCGTCTGGCGTGCGGCGAACCTGCATCGTGACCGGCGCGGAGGCACCGCCGGAAGCGATGGTGCGCTTCGTGGTCGGTCCCGACCGCGAGGTGGTGCCCGATCTCGGACGGCAGTTGCCCGGCCGTGGTATGTGGGTGGGAGCCGAACGGCAGCTGGTCGAACGCGCCGTGGCGAAGAACCTCTTCGCCAGATCCGCCCGTGCAGCGGTCAGCGCGCCGGCCGACCTCGCCGAGCGAGTCGAGCGCCTGATGCTCGGCCGGACATTGGCCGATCTCGCGCGGGCGAGGCGGGCCGGTCGCGCGGTTTCAGGCTTCGTGAAGGTCGAGGAGATGATGGCGCAGGGCGAGGTGGGGCTTCTGGTGCTGCCCGAGCAGGCTGCAGGAGACGGCGTGGCCAAGCTGTCGGTGAAGGGCATTCCGGTTGCGCGGCTCGGCGACGAGGGGGCGCTGGGCGGCGTGTTCGGCCGCGAACGGGCCGTCTATGTGGCGGTGGCGCGCGACGATGCAGCCGGCAGGTTCATTGAGCGGATCAAGGGCGGCGCGGCACGTTGGTGCCGATATCGCCACAATGGCGCCGGTTGACGGGCCGGTGTGGAGCAAGGACAACAGTCGACATGACGGAACAGAAAGAACAGAGCAAGCCGACCAAGCCGCTGACGCTGTCGACCTCGACCCGTTCGGCCGCGGCTGCGGCCAAGGGCGGCGAGACGCAGGTTCGGCAAAAATTCTCGCATGGCCGTACGCGGTCGGTGACGGTCGAGGTCAAGAAGCCGATCAAGAGGCCGGGCACTGCGGCTGCGCCGGCATCGCCGGCGCCGGTTGCGGCGCCCGAGCCCGCGCCAGCTGCGTCGTCGGGCCGAACCCTGAAACTCGGCGCGGGCGGCACTTCCGCCGCGCCCGCTGCGGCCCGCCCCGCTCCCGCCCGTTCGACGGGCGAGACAGGGCGTGGCGGCATCGTCCTGCGTACGCTGACGGAGGAAGAGAAGAAGGCCCGCGAGCGCGCTCTGGAAGGGGCCAACCGCGACGCGGAGCTGGCACGGCAGCGGGCTGCCGAGGAGGCTGTCCGTCGCGCCTCCGAGGAGGAAGCGCGGCGCAAGGCTGACGAGGAACACAAGAAGCGGCTGGCCGAGGAAGAGGCTCGCAAGCGCACCGAGGACGAGGTCAAGCGCAAGGCAGAGGCGCAAGTTCAGCGTCGCCTCGATCAGGCGGCCGGTGCACCGCAAACGCCAATGGCTCGGCAGGCCCAGGAGATCAACACAGGCGGCGTCGGTGCATCGACCCCCGATGTTCGCCGATCCGCTGACGCACCAGGGATCGCGCCGAGACCGATCAGCGCGCCGCAGCGGCCGCGACCGCCCCTGCAGCCATTGCAGCGGACGCCGGTCAACAAGCGCCTGCCGCAGCCGCCAGGCACGCGTCGCGAGGCACCGAAACGCCGCTCCGACAAGATCGACGTCACCCGTGCCGTCGAGGGCGAGAACGAGTTCCGCAGCCGGTCCGTGGCGCAGGCTCGTCGTCGCCTCGAGCGCGACCGGCGTCGCGAGAATGCCTACGATGCCCCGCAGCAGAAGGTCTATCGCGAGGTCACCATTCCCGAATCGATCACGGTCCAGGATCTGGCGGCGCGCATGTCCGAGCGCGGCGCCGACGTGATCAAGGCGTTGATGCGCATGGGTGTGATGGCGACGATCAACCAGGCGATCGACGCCGATACGGCCGAGCTGGTCGTGACCGAAATGGGCCATCGCCCCAAGCGCGTTGCCGAGGGCGATGTCGAAACCGGCCTCACCGATGCGGTCGACGCGCCGGAATCGATGCAGCCGCGGCCACCGGTGGTCACCATCATGGGCCATGTCGATCATGGCAAGACGTCGTTGCTCGACGCGTTGCGCGAGACCGACGTGGCCGCGCACGAAGCCGGTGGAATCACCCAGCACATCGGTGCCTACCAGGTGACGTTGCCGTCGAGCCAGAAGATCACGTTCCTCGACACGCCCGGCCACGAAGCCTTCACGGCGATGCGCGCGCGCGGCGCCAAGGTTACCGATATCGTGGTGCTGGTGGTGGCGGCAGATGACGGCGTCATGCCGCAGACACAGGAAGCGATCGCCCACGCCAAGGCGGCCAACGTGCCGATGATCGTCGCCATCAACAAGGTCGACAAGGCCGGCGCCGACCCCAACAAGGTTCGCACTGAGCTGCTTCAATACGAAGTGCAGGTCGAGCAGCTCGGCGGCGAAATCCAGTCGATCGAGGTCTCGGCCACGAAGAAGACGAATCTCGACAAGCTCGAGGAAGCCATCCTGCTGCAGGCCGAAGTGCTGGAGCTCAAGGCGAACCCTGACCGTTCTGCCGACGGCGTCGTGGTGGAGGCCAAGCTGGAACCCGGCCGGGGCTCGGTCGCGACCGTGCTGGTCCAAAAGGGCACTCTTCGGGTCGGTGACGTGCTGGTCGCCGGCGCGGTATGGGGACGCGTGCGCCGCCTGGTCGATGATCGCGGCAACAATGTCGAGGCCGCCGGCCCCGCGTTCCCGGTCGAGATCCTGGGTCTTGACGGCACGCCACAGGCGGGCGACGAGTTCCACGTCGTCGAGAACGAGGCGCGAGCTCGCGAAATCGCCGAATTCCGCGCCCGCCGGGATCGGCAGGCCCAGCTTGCCCGGGCTGCCGGCGGACGCGGCACTCTCGAGGAGATGATCAAGGGCATTCGCGAGGGTACCGCCAAGGAGCTGCCTGTCCTGATCAAGGCCGACGTGCAGGGCTCGGCCGAGGCGCTCGCCGGCGCCATATCGCGTCTGTCGACCGACAAGGTCACGACGCGGGTGATCTACAACGGCGTCGGTGGCATCAGCGAAGCCGACCTTACTCTGGCCAAGGCATCCGGCGCGCTCATCATCGGCTTCAACGTGCGCGCCAACGCGCAGGCACGCGAGATCGCCAAGCGCGACAAGATCGACATCCGCTACTACAGCATCATCTACAAGGTCACCGAGGACATCCAGCAGCTCATGGTCGGCCTGCTCGAGCCGACCTACAAGGAGACGTTCCTCGGCAATGCGCAGATCCGCGAGGTCTTTCGCATCACCAAGGTCGGCAATGTCGCCGGCTGCATGATCACGGAAGGCTTGGTCAAGCGCGGCGCCAAGGTCCGGCTGTTGCGCGACAATGTGGTCATCCATGAGGGTACGCTCAAGACTCTCCGTCGATTCAAGGACGAGGTCCGCGAGGTGCAGAACGGCTACGAGTGTGGAATGGCGTTCGAGAACTACGACGACATCAAGGTCGGCGACGTGATCGAATGCTTCGAAGTCGAGGAAGTCCGGCCGACCCTGTAGGAGTCGACCGGACTTCTCGTTGCAGGGAAAGCTGGGTCATGTCGAGGCGTCGCTCCGTCGATCGCGAGGGTCGCGGTCATAGCCAGCGCCAATTGCGGGTCGGCGAGGAGTTGCGGCACCTGCTCGCCGAACTTCTCGAGCGCGGCAACATGCGCGACCCCGACCTGCGGGGCGCGTCCATCACCGTCACCTCCGTCGATGTCAGCCCGGATCTGCGCAACGCCGTCGCTTTCGTCATGCCGTTGGGCGGCCAGGATGAAGCGCGCCTCGTGGCGGCGATGCGCCGTGCCGCGCCGTGGTTCCGGGCGCGTGTCGGCGAGCGCGCCGGGTTGCGCTATGCACCGGAAATCAGATTCGAGCTCGACAAGACCTTCGACGAGGCCGACCGGGTCGGCGCCCTGCTGCGCCGCCCAGACGTGGCGCGCGACATCAAGGACGATTGAGGTAGTACTCGTCGCGCGGAAAGAAGTCGGTGTTTGGCGCGCGCGCGGGCGCGATGCGTCCGGCGTTGAGCGGTTCGACCTTCTTGTCGAAGAACCACTGGCGCAGTTCGACACGGTCGACGCGTGCTGCCTGCAGATGGGCGTCGATCTCGGGTCGCGCCAGCAGGCGTAGGATCCGATCGCGATCGTACGGAAGCGGCCGGTCGCTGCCGAGCAGCGCGGGATGCACCATGGTCACGTAGGGAAACACCGATCGGAAAGTCTCGACCGAGCGCTCGGTCGGCGCCCACTGGACATAGATGCCACCGGGAGCCAGGCGGCCGCGAACCTGTTCGAAGAACTGCTGCGAGTTGAGCAGGCCCGACAACGCCGTCTTTGGCAGGATCGCGTCGGCCTCGATCACGTCGTAGAGCGACGAGTCGAGCGACAGCGCATGTCTGCCGTCGGCCACCACGACCTCGAACTTGGGATTGGTCAACAACGAATCGATCCCGGAATGTCCGCCCGCCCCGACGTAGGCGCGAAGCGTGTCGATCACCGGTGCCACGATCTCGATGACCTTGACGCGCTCGGTTTGCGGATGAAGGCCCGCGGCGTAGGGGGTCCCGCCGGTGCCCGAACCGATGACGAGCACGCGCCGCGGCGCCGGATGCGCGAGCGGACCGATCGCGCCCAGGAAGACATGAACGGTGTCGAACGGCAGCCGGCTCTGGGAGTGTCCCTGGATGTAGAGGCGCCCGCTGTCGGTGTCGGACATTTTCAGCACGCTGAGACCCGTCTTGTCCTCCGCGATGATCGTCCTCTCCGTGGTGACGCCATGCAGACGTCGCCAGAACGTCTCGCCGTCGGGGAATGCCGCCAGTCCCGCTACGAGCAACGCCGCCGGCACGTAGGCGACGCTGCGCCAGCGCGCACCGACGATCTGCAGGGCGGCGAAGGCGAGGCCGATCGCGACCAACAGCTTCAAGGTGCCCGCGGTGCCGACGATGTCGAGCAGCAGCAACCCCGCAACCAGGCTACCCGCGCTGTTGCCCACGATGTTGGCGAGTTGCACCAACCCCACTCTGCTGCCGAGCCGTTCGAGATCGCGCTGCACGGCTTTCTGAACGACCGGGAAGGAGAACCCCATGATGAACGAGCCCGGAAGCACGACGACGGCCAGAAGAAGGACGATGAGGGCTGGATCGGCTGTGTTCGGCCCCATGATGTCGCGGTCGACGAAACTCGACGGCAGAATTCCCGCACCGATGGCGAGATAGACGAACCACGCTCCGGTCAGCGCCAGCGCGGTCGCCCAACCCTGCATGAGGAAGAAGAACCGGCGTGGATCGGCGATGCGATCGATGACCTTGGAGCCCACCAGCAGGCCGATCGCGTCACCCAGCAGGAAGATCGCCAGAACCAGCGAGAAGCTGTAGCCGTTGGACTGCAGCAGAACGCCGATCAGTCGATACCAGACGATCTGTAGCGCCACGATCAGGAAGCCGCTGATGAACACCAGGATCGACCATCGCCAGACCACGGCATCGGTCGTTGGAACCTGGGTCGACCGGCGAGTGTGTGGTGCGGCGTCGGCCATGTCGACCGTATGGGCGAGTGCAACGCCCCCCGCCGCGACGAGCAGGTTGAGCGCGGCAGCGACATGGACGGCCTTGTCGAAGCCGATGGTACCGATCAGGAACCAGCCACCGACGAAGGCGCCGACGCCCGCGCCCAGCGTATTGAGGCCATAGAGCCAGCCAATGAGCTGCGCCGACCCCGAGATCTGCGTGACGATCGCTTTTGACAGAAAGGGCAGCGAGCAACCCATCAGGAACGTCGGCCAGAGCAGCCCCGCGAACACGATCGCGAAGATGACGCCGCGCGATGACGACAGCGGCAACAGTTCGCGATAGATGACGTCGTAGTACAGCCAGGGACTGGCGACGGCGAAGATGGCGATGCCGACCTCGCACAAGGCAAAGGCGAGCAGTGCCGCCCGCCGCGTCAGCCGATCGGCATACAGGCCGGCAGCCAGGCTGCCGACGCCGAGGCCCAGCAGGAACGCACCGACGACAAGAGCGGCGGCGATCGTGTCTGCTCCGGCGAACAGGCCGAGAAGGCGATGCCAAGCCGTCTGATAGATCAGCGCCGCCGCGCCCGAGACGAAGAAAAGCCCGAACAATGCGGATCGCTGAGTGCGATCCGACCAACTCCCCCGCTCCATGGGCGCCACACTGCCTCAAGGCCGCGCTGGCGCATATCGAATTGTCGGCCTAAAGGGGCCGCATGGCGCGCAGACGAAAGGGCGAGAAGGTTGATGGCTGGGTCGTTCTCGACAAGCCGATCGGCGTGGGTTCGACGCAGGCGGTGGGCCGCGTGCGCCGCGCTTTCGGCGCCCAGAAGGCCGGGCACGGCGGGACGCTCGATCCATTGGCAAGCGGCGTCCTGCCGGTCGCGCTTGGTGAGGCGACGAAGACCGTGCCGTTCGTGATGGACGGCCGAAAGGAGTATCGCTTCATGCTGCGCTTCGGCGAGGCGCGCTCGACCGACGATGCCGAAGGCGAGGTGGTGGGGATCAGCGCCGCACGGCCGTCGGACGACGCTGTCCGGTCGGTATTGTCGGCCTTCACCGGAGAGATCGAGCAGCTTCCGCCAGCCTTCTCGGCGCTCAAGGTCGCGGGACGGCGAGCGTACGATCTGGCCCGTTCGGGTCAGGAAGTTGTGCTTGCTCCACGCCGGGTACTCGTCGAGCGGCTCGAATTGGTCGGCCGCCCCGATCCGGACCATGCCGAATTCGTGGTTGCTTGCGGAAAAGGCACATATATCAGGGCGTTAGGGCGAGACATGGCGCGTGCGCTTGGCACCGTCGGGTGTCTCGCGGCGTTGCGCCGCACCGTCTGCGGACCCTTCCGGGAAGACGGGGCCATTTCGCTTTCCAAACTGGAGACCCTCGGGCATATTCCCGCGCTCTTTGGGGTCTTGGCCCCCGTTGCGACCGCGCTGGACGACATCCCGGCGCTGGCCCTGACGGGAGCCCAAGCGGATCGGCTGCGCCAAGGCCAGCCGGTGCTCTTGCCCAGGGACGCACCGCCGTCGGGCGCGATGGTTCGCGCAGTGCACGAGGCCACGTTGGTGGCGCTGGCACGTTCCGACGGTTCCGCCGTCAGGCCGGTGCGCGTCTTCAACCTTTGAAGTCTATGGAGATGACCGATGTCGATCACAGCCGCGCGCAAGGCGGAGCTGATCAGTGCGTATGCTCAGGGGAATGGCGACACCGGCTCTCCCGAAGTGCAAGTCGCGATCCTGAGCGAGCGCATCACCAACCTCACCGAGCACTTCAAGGGCCACGCGAAGGATCATCACTCGCGCCGCGGCCTGCTGAAGCTCGTCGGTCAGCGCCGTCGTCTGCTCGACTATCTCAAGGCAAGGGACTCCAAGCGTTACGAGACATTGATCGAACGTCTGGGTCTGCGTCGTTGAGCCACCGGCCCTGTCCGCAGGACAGGGCCGTTTCGCGTCGCGTCGTCCGGTCCCCGTGAGTTCGGCCGGCCGTCGCGACATCGCAGTAGCCGGGAAGGCAGGGGCTGTTGCAAAGGCCTATCCCGGTCCTGCCGGCGCAAGGGCGCCGGTGGGCGGCTGTCGCCAAACGGGGGCGTGCGGCCGTGCAGGAAAGGAAGATGGATATGTCCGATATGTTCAAGGTGTTCCGCAAGGAGATCGACTGGGCCGGCCGCAAGCTGGTGTTGGAGACCGGAAAGATCGCGCGCCAGGCGGACGGCGCGGTGTTGGCGACTTACGGCGGCACCACGGTGCTGGCCACCGTGGTCTATGACAAGAAGCCGAAGGCCGGCCTCGATTTCTTCCCGCTGACGGTGAATTATCAGGAGAAGGCGTTCGCCGCCGGCAAGATTCCCGGCGGCTTCTTCAAGCGCGAAGGTCGTCCCTCGGAGAAGGAGACGCTGACCTCGCGCCTGATCGATCGTCCGATTCGTCCGCTGTTCGCCGAAGGCTACCGCAACGAGACGCTGGTCGTGATCACCGTTCTGGCGCACGATATGGAGAACGATCCCGACATCGTCTCGATGGTCGCGACGTCGGCGGCGCTCACCATCTCGGGGTGCCCGTTCATGGGTCCGATCGGCGCGGCACGCGTCGGCCACGTCGATGGCAAGTTCGTGGTCAATCCGACCCTGGAGCAGATCGAGAAGAGCGACCTCGACCTCGTCGTTGCCGGAACCCAGGAAGGCGTGCTGATGGTCGAGTCCGAGGCCAAGGAACTTGGCGAGGACGTGATGCTGTCGGCCGTGATGGAGGGTCATCGCTCCTTCCAGCCGGTGATCGAGGCGATTATCGCGCTGGCCGAGCACGCGGCCAAGGATCCGCTGCCGCTCACCGAGCCGCCGGCGGCGGCCAGGACCGTGGCTGACAAGCTCAAGGTCGAAATACGCAGCAAGATGGTCGAGGCCTACGCCGAGACCGTGAAGCAGGCCCGCCAGCAGAAGATTTCGGCGGTGAAGGACGAGGCCAGGAAGCTGTTCGAGGGCAAGGACGACGAGCTCGCCGTGTTCGGCGACGCCTTCGGCAACCTCGAGGCCGACGTGGTACGTGGCGCGATCCTCGACACTGGTCGGCGCATCGACGGGCGCGACACCAAGACGGTGCGTCCGATCGTGGCCGAGGTCGGCGTCCTGCCGCGTGCGCACGGCTCGGCACTGTTCACCCGCGGCGAGACACAGGCGCTGGTCGTTGCCACGCTCGGCACCGGCCAGGACGAGCAGATCATCGACGCACTCGAGGGCGAGTATCGCGAAGCCTTCATGCTCCACTACAACATGCCTCCGTACGCCGTCGGCGAGGTGCGCCGCATGGGCTCGCCGGGGCGCCGCGAGATCGGCCATGGCAAGCTGGCGTGGCGCGCGATTCGCCCGCTGCTGCCCGGCAAGGACAAGTTCCCCTACACGATCCGCATCGTGTCGGAGATCACCGAGTCGAACGGCTCGTCCTCGATGGCCTCGGTCTGCGGCGGCTCGCTGTCGCTGATGGACGCTGGCGTGCCGATGGAGCGTCCCGTCGCGGGCATCGCCATGGGCCTCATCAAGGAAGGCGACCGCTTCGCCGTCCTCTCCGACATCCTGGGTGACGAGGATCACTTGGGCGACATGGATTTCAAGGTGGCCGGCTCCGAGAAGGGTATCACCTCGCTGCAGATGGATCTCAAGATCACCTCGATCAACGAAGAGATCATGAGAGTGGCGCTGGCGCAGGCGAAGGACGGTCGTATCCACATCCTGGGCGAAATGGCCAAGGGCCTGGGCGGCGCGCGCGACGCGGTGAGCCAGAACGCGCCGCGCATCACCCAATTCACGATCCCGAAGGACAAGATCCGCGAAGTGATCGGCACGGGCGGCAAGGTGATCCGCGAGATCACCGAGACCACGGGCACCAAGATCGACATCGAGGACGATGGCACCATCAAGGTCGCCGCAGTCGACGCCAAGCAGGGCCAGGCCGCCATCGACTGGATCAAGGGCATAGTGGCCGAACCCGAGGTGGGCGTGATCTACAACGGCAAGGTGGTGAAGACCGTCGAATTCGGCGCCTTCGTCAACTTCCTCGGCGCCCGCGATGGCCTCGTCCACATCTCTGAACTGGCGCCGCGCCGGGTCGCCAAGGTGACCGACGTCATCAAGGAGGGCGACCAGGTCAAGGTCAAGGTCCTGGGCGTCGACGACCGTGGCAAGGTCCGCCTCAGCATGAAGGCGGTCGACCAGCAAACCGGCGAGGACATTTCAAACAAACCGCGGGAAGAAGCGGCAGCGCCCGCGGCCGGCGAGTAGGCTGCGACGGCGTAACGAGGACGGCGGCCACACGGCCGCCGTTTTTGTTCGGGCAAGTACGTCGATGCCCCCGTTGATCCCCTCGCGCCGCGCGTTGCTGCTTGGCGCTGTTGCCGCGACGCTCCCCGGCATGGGCGCCACGGCTGCCGGCCTCGCGGCGACGCCGTCGCAGACCGAGGGGCCATTCTACCCGACGGTCCTTCCCATCGACACGGACAACGATCTCGTCCAGGTGCGAGGACATCAGGCGAGCGCGATGGGAACGGTGATCCATCTGGATGGTCGCGTGCTGGATGTCGGCGGGCGGCCGTTGTCGGGCGCGCGTGTCGAGATTTGGCAGTGCGATGCGCAGGGCATTTACGATCACCCGCGCCAGCGCGGTCGCGAGCGGCGTGATGCGGCGTTCCAGGGATTCGGGCGCGTGCTGACCCGGTCGGACGGCGGTTACGGCTTTCGGACGCTCAAGCCCGTCGCGTATCCCGGCCGGGCACCCCATATTCATGTCAAGGTGATGCCTGCCGCCGGGCGGGGTCTCACGACTCAGTTCTACGTCGCAGGGGAGGCGCAGAACGAACGGGATTTCATCTTTCGCGAAATCGCCCGCGATCCCAGGCAGCTCGAGCGTGTGGAAATGGTGCTGCGGCCGGCGCCGGGCATCGAAGCCGGCGCCCTCGCCGCGACCCTGGATATCGTGATCGGCTGAGCCGCTACTGGCCGTTGTCGTCGCCGTTGCCGCCGACACCAGAAGGCGGCATGCCCATCGCATGATAACCAGCATCGACGTAGTGCACAGTGCCCGTTACGCCGGCGCTGAGATCCGAAAGATAGTAAAGTGCCGCGCCGCCCACGTCGGTGAGTTCGACGTTGCGGCGCAGCGGCGAGGCCTCGCGTGACAGCCGGTAGACATAGCGCGCGCTGCCGATCACCGCCCCCGCGAGCGTGCGCATCGGGCCGGCGGAGATCGCGTTCACGCGCACGCCCTGCGGACCGAGATCGGCGGCGAGGTAGCGGACGCTCGCCTCGAGCGCGGCCTTGGCGACACCCATGACGTTGTAGGACGGCATCACCCGCACGGCGCCCTCGTAGGTCAGCGTCAGCAGGCTGCCACCGTCGGCCATGAGCGGAAGCGCCCGCCGTGCGATCTCGGTGAAGGAATAACAGGAGATGGTGAGGCTTTTCTGGAAATTCGCCTTGGTCGTGTCGACGTAGCGGCCCTTCAGCTCTTCCTTGTCCGAATAAGCGATGGCATGGACCACGAAGTCGAGTTGGCCCCACTCCTTCTTCAGGCGGTCGAACAGACGGTCGAGACTGGGCTCGTCGTCGACGTCGGCCTCCTCGACGATCCGCGCGCCGAGCTTCTCGACCATCGGCAGTACGCGCTTGCCGAAGGCGGCGCCTTGATAGGTGAAGGCCATTTCGGCGCCGGCGGCATGCAGTGCCCGCGCGATACCCCACGCGATCGACCGCTCGTTGGCGACGCCCATGATCAAGCCGCGCTTGCCGGCCATCAGCCTCGGCACGGACGTGATCTCGGCGGGCTTCGAAACCGGCGCACTGGGAGGCTCAGTCGATGCGCCACCGCCGCTGCCGGAGGCATCGGGAGCGGCGGAGAGGGAACGGTCGTCCGACATCGGCCCCTCTCAGTTGTCGTAGCGCGAAAACAACAGGCAGGCGTTGGTGCCGCCAAATCCGAAGCTGTTCGACATCACCGTCTGCAGGCCCGCCGCATCGATTCGTTGGCGCGCGATGGGATAGCCTTCGGCGCCTGGATCGAGGTTTTCGATATTGATCGAAGGCGCGACGAAGTCGTGCTTCAGCATGAGCAGCGAATAGATCGCCTCGTGGGCGCCGGTGGCGCCCTGGCTGTGACCGGTCAATGACTTGGTCGAGCTCACGGTAGGAAGTCTATCACCGAAGGCGGCGCGTATGGCGTCGAGTTCGGTGATGTCGCCCACAGGCGTCGAGGTCCCGTGGGTATTGATGTAGTCGACCGGGGCGTTGCGACGGGCCGCACCGGGAAAGCCTTCCATGGCGAGCTTCATGCAGCGGATCGCGCCCTCGCCCGAGGGCGCCACCATATCGGCGCCATCCGAGGTCGCGCCATAGCCGATCACCTCGGCATAGATCTTCGCTCCCCGCGCACGCGCCACGTCGAGATCCTCGAGGACCACTATGCCGCCGCCCCCGGAGATCACGAACCCATCTCTGTCTTTGTCGTAGGCCCGGCTCGCGCGTTGCGGTGCGTCGTTGTAGCCCGACGACATGGCTCCCATGGCGTCGAACAACACCGACAGCGTCCAGTCGAGCTCCTCGCCGCCGCCCGCGAACATGCGGTCCACCTTGCCGAGCTGGATGCATTCGACGGCATTGCCGATGCAATGCGCCGACGTCGAGCAGGCCGAGCTGATCGAATAGGAAAGGCCTTTGATCTTGTAGGCCGTCGCCAGATTCGCGGAGACCGTGCTCGACATGGCGCGCGGCACCTGAAACGGACCGACCCGCTTGGGGCCCTTCTCCTTGGTGGTGATGGCCGCCTGCACGATCGCGCCGGTGGTTGGCCCGCCGGAACCCGCGACCACGCCGGTGCGCGGATTGGAGATTTCAGAGTCGCTCAGGCCCGAATCGGCGATCGCCTCCTTCATCGCAAGGTAGGCGT
This sequence comes from Enhydrobacter sp., assembly GCA_025808875.1. Lineage (NCBI taxonomy): Bacteria > Pseudomonadati > Pseudomonadota > Alphaproteobacteria > Hyphomicrobiales > Enhydrobacter > Enhydrobacter sp. The sequence continues at coordinate 4,777,885 of CP075528.1, forward strand.
AGGCCGCGCCATTGCCCATGAAACGCATCAGGCGGCGGTCGATCAGTTCCTCGGGATTGAGCTTGATGGTGCCAGCCACCTGGCTGCGAAAGCCGAGCTCCTTGTATTGCGGTACGAACTCGATGCCCGACTTTCCATCCTTCAGCGCTTGCGTGACCTCGGCGGCATTGTTGCCGATCGAGGAGACCACGCCGAGGCCGGTGACGACGACACGCTTCATGTCAGCCCACCGCCGCCGCTGAAACCGAGCCGTCCTGAAAAAGCCCGACCTTGAGACCGGTCACTTCGAAGACCGGCGTGCCGTCGGCGTGCACGAAACCGTCGGCGATCCCAAGCACCAGCTTGCGCAGGATCACCCGCTTGAGATGTACGTGATAGGTCAGCTTCTTGACGGTGGGCACGATCATCCCCGTGAACTTGACCTCGCCGACGCCCAGTGCCCGGCCGCGGCCCGGTGCCTTCATCCAGCCCAGGAAGAAACCGAGCATTTGCCACAAGGCATCGAGACCCAAGCAACCCGGCATGACGGGATCGCCCTTGAAGTGACAGGCGAAGAACCAGAGGTCGGGCTTCACGTCGAGTTCGGCCACGACTTCGCCCTTGCCGTACTTGCCGCCGGTTTCGTCGATCTTGACGATACGGTCGAACATCAGCATCGGCGGCAGCGGCAATTGCGCGTTGCCGGGACCGAAAAGCCGCCCTTTGGCGCACTCGATCAGATCGTCGAAGGTGTAGTTGTGCTTCTTTTCACTCACCGTTCACCGTCCCGCGGCCGTCCGACCCGCGAATCGGCTGCAGAATAGGGAGCCTTAACCGGTTGCGCAAACCGTCGAATCGGGCCAATTCAGCCCTTTCCAGCCGCTCTTTCGCTGCTTACATATGGCACTCACGATGACTTCCACCAGTCCCGAGTTGGTTGCCCGTCTCCGTCAGGCTGGACTTCGGCCCACGCGCCAGCGAGTTGCTCTTGCCCAACTCCTTTTCGAGCGCGGCCATCGACATGTCACGGCGGAGAATTTGCACGCCGAGGTCAAGGCGACTCGTATTCCGGTCTCGCTAGCCACTGTTTATAATGCACTGAATCAGTTCCGCGACGCCGGCCTGCTGCGCGAGGTGGTTGTTTCGCCCGGCCGGTCCTATTTCGACACCAATACGGGACATCACCACCATTTCTTCGTCGAGACCGACGGCGAGTTGCACGATTTTCCGTCCGACAAGGTGACCATCGCCGGACTGCCGACACCGCCGAAGGGCACCAAACTGTCTCGCGTCGATGTGATCGTCCGCGTCCGCCGCTGACGCTTGCTGCGATTCATTTGCAATTTTTAGAATTATTCTAAAAAGCTTGACGGGCCTGTAACCAGCGGCCCAATATCCGCCACCGGTTTTCTTATAGGGAGAAGGACCATGGCCAACCTCAAGGGCTCGAAGACTGAAGGCAACCTCAAGGCGGCGTTTGCCGGCGAAAGCCAAGCCAACCGCCGCTATCTCTATTTCGCTCAGAAGGCGGACGTCGAGGGCTACAACGACGTCGCTGCCGTTTTCCGCTCGACCGCAGAGGGCGAGACCGGCCATGCCCATGGCCATCTCGAGTTCCTCGAGGTGAGCGGCGATCCGGCAACTGGCCTGCCGATCGGCGAGACCTCGGCCAACCTCAAGGCTGCGATCGCGGGCGAGACGCACGAATACACCGACATGTATCCGGGCATGGCCCGCACGGCGCGCGAAGAGGGCTTCGCCGAAATCGCCGACTGGTTCGAGACGCTGGCCAAGGCGGAGAAAAGCCACGCCGGCCGCTTCCAGAAGGCGCTGGACACGATGTCCTGACGAAGGGGAAGGCGCTATCGCCCTCTGACCTGCTGAAGGGGGACCCGCCGGGTCCCCTTTTTCATCCGCAAAACTTCCCCGACGACAGATACGACCATGCGTGAAGGCAGTCTCGAAGCCCCCGTCCGCCAGGTTCTCGATTGGCAGAACCCGTGGTTCTGGGACGAAGCCGCTCTCGAAAAGGAAATGGAGCGCGTCTTCGACATCTGCCACGGATGTCGGCGCTGCTTCAATCTGTGCGACTCCTTTCCGCGCCTGTTCGATCTGATCGACAATGGCCCGACCGGGGAACTCGACGGCGTCAAGAAAGAGGACTACGCGAGGGTCGAGCAGGCCTGCACGTTGTGCGACATGTGCTTCATGACCAAGTGTCCCTACGTGCCGCCGCACGAATGGATGCTCGATTTCCCGCACCTGATGCTACGGCATCGTGCGGTCCAGGCGAGGAAGCACGGCACGGACTTCGTCAGCAAGCAACTTGCCGATACCGACGCAACCGGCCGTCTTGGCACCATGACGGCGGCACTTGCCAACTGGGCGACGGATGAGCGCAATGCCACGACGCGTGGCACACTCGAGCGACTTGCGGGCATTCATCACGGTGCGCGCCTGCCGCGCTATGCGGGAGAGACCTTCGAGTTTCGGGCCGCTCGGGAAGGTGCGACCGTCAACGAAGCAGCGCCCGCCTACGGCAGGCGCAAGGCCGTGCTCTATTCGACCTGCTACGTGAACTACAATGCGACCGACATCGGCGCGGCGACGCGCGCGGTGCTGGCGCACAACGGCGTCGCGACCGAAGTGGTCTACCCGGCGTGTTGCGGTATGCCCAAGCTGGAGTTGGGCGATATTCAGGGCGTCGCCGAACAGGCGAGAAAGGTGTCCGCCGAGCTGCTGCCCTGGGTCGACAAGGGCTACGACGTCGTCGCCCTCACGCCGTCTTGCGCCTTGATGCTCAAGTTCGAGTGGCCGCTCATCCTGCCCCGGGATCCCGCCATCGAAAAGCTCGCGCAGGCGACGTTCGATGTCGCCGAGTACGTCGTCGACATTGCCAAGACCGAAGGCCTGACGCCCGGCCTTCAGTCGCTCGAAGGCGGCGTGAGTGTCCATCTCGCCTGTCACGCGCGTGCCCAGAACATGGGTGCGAAAGCAGCCGAGATGCTGCGGTTGGTGCCCGGCACGCGCGTTGCCGTGATCGAGCGTTGCAGTGGGCACGGCGGCATCTGGGGGGCGCGTACCGAGAACTTCGACACCGCCGTCAAGGTCGGCAAACCGGCGGCACAAGCAGCTCTCAAGAACAACACGGGCTTTGTCGCCTCCGAGTGTCCACTGGCTGCGGACCACCTGCTGCAGGTGATGGAGATTCTGGAGGAAGAGCAGAAGCCCAGGCCCAACCGCGCGCACCATCCGATCGAACTCTTGGCGCGCGCCTATGGATTGATGGAGTAGCGACCATGGTGCCTCGCCGCATCGAGCCATCCGTCATCGTGCCGCTCGCCGAATATGCCAAGCAGCGACCGGAGCGCCGCCGGCGCATCACCGAGCTCAAGAAGAACCGCCGCCTCGAAGTCGGACCCTTCGCGACCTTCTACTTCGAGTGCTACGACACGATGCTGCATCAGGTGCAGGAGATGCTGTTCATCGAGAAAGGCGGCGAAGAGCAGCTGCCCGACGAACTCGCCGCCTACAACCCGTTGATCCCGCAGGGCAACGAGCTGGTGGCGACGGTGATGTTCGAGATCGACGATCCTGTGCGTCGCGCGCGCGTGCTCGGCGGATTGGGCGGTATCGAGAACCACGCGTTCATCCGCATCGGCGGCGAAACGGTCAGGGGGCGGCCCGAAGAAGATCAGGATCGAACGCGCGAGGACGGAAAGGCCTCGTCGGTTCAGTTCATTCGCTTCGCCTTTGCGCCGGCACAAATTGTCGCTTTTCGTGGCGACTCGGGCGAGGTCGTCGTCGGCTTCGACCACGCCAACTATGGTCATATGACGGTGATGTCACCCGCCGTGCGTCGGGCCCTCGCCGTCGACTTCGCCTGAGCTTGCTCCGGCTATCGATATGCCGATCCGACCGGCACGTTCAGCGTGACGCGGTCTCCGGGCAATTCCGGCGGCAAGGGAGCATAGGGGGCCGCGGCCCGGATGGTTTCCAGCAGTGCCTTGTCGAGAACGGTGTGCCCGCTCGATTGCGCGACCGACGCATCGATCAGCCTGCCGCTGCGGTCGATGACCAGGCGCAGCACGACCGTGCCGACCTGGCCCTTGACCCGGAGGTCGGGAAGATACTGCGACATCTTCCGCACGACCTGCCAGACATACTGGTCGGTGACGCGCGTCCGATGGGCCTGATCGGCGGGATTGACGAAAGTGGCCGACGGCGCGGCGGCGGCGCGTGGGTCCGGCGACGGACGAGAATGTTCCGACAGAGGAGATGGACGAAGCGCGGAATTCGCGGCCGGTGGTCGGGGCTGCTGCGGTTTGGGTGGGGGAGGCTGGGGCGGATGCGGCGGCGGCTTCGGCGCGACGGCTGCGAGATCCTGGGCGCGTGGCGGTGCCGGCGGTGGCTCGACCGGCGGCAGCGCCTGCTCGGGCTTCGGCTCGACTTTGGGCTCGGGCTTCGGCTCGACTTTGGGCTCGGGCTTCGGCTCGACTTTGGGCTCGGGCGGCGGTGAGGGCGGGGCGGCAAGTGCCTCCTGTCGACTCGGCTCCTGTTGTTGCTGCTTTTCCTCGATCTCGGCGGGCCTCGGATGGTCCTGCATGTCCTGTGATTTCTCGGCCGTCTCCGCCGCTGGCGCGCGAAGGCCAAGGGGTGTTCGCATGCCGGATGGCGGCGTTGGCGGCGGTGGCGGCGGCGGCGGTGCGACGGCAACTTGCGTCTCGGGTGCGGCAGGCGGTGTCGGAGGCGGAGCGGGCGCGGGGAGGGCTGCTTCCGGTCTCTCCATCGTGACCTCGATGGCGCTTTCTTCGGCGTCATGCGATTTCAGCGGGGTCGCCCACCACAGTGCCCACGCAACCGATGCATGCAGGAGTACGGCCAGCCCCACGGCTGCCGGTGACATGTGCTCGAAACGAAGATAGGTGGCGCTGACCGCGTGGACCACGATGCCGCCCTTTTAGGACGCTGGACGTCCTGCCGCTAGTTGATCGGCTCGGACTTATAGACGCCCCACAGGCCGGAGCGCTGTACCCAGCCACTGACGCCCGACACCCGTACGCGACACCAATCGCCGGCACACGTCCTGATCTCACCCAGCACTTCGGGTTCCAGGCGGGCCACGATCTCGGTCGTCGGACCGGGCGTCTTGTGCAGGTTGGCAGTCCTGGAGGCGATGATGAAGCTCCGCTTGCCCGTCAAAAGGCCTTGGTACACCCACCCGCTGGCTCCCTGCCAATCGCGGATTTTGCGCCAGTTCTCGAACTCGGCGACGATCTCGACAGGCATTCCCCTGCGCTTGAACACCCATTCGATCGGATATCGGGTTCCCGGCCCCGTGCGGACATTCACTTCGTCGGATTTCAGCGAGGCGAACCGGGGGATCGGCAGGCCCGACCCCCGCCGTTGGGCATTGGCGGGATTATCGGCGGCATGCGCCGAGCCCGGCCCGGCCACGTCCAAGGGCAGGCCGGACATCACCATGGTTGCAGCCACGAACAGGGTCGACCATCTCAATTGCATCGATGATCAGTTTAGAGCATATCTTCGCTTTGTTCGACAAGTAGTTGAAGAAAAAGGAATTTCGGCGCGATTGGGCAGTCGGTGCGTTGGCTGGACAAGGCGGCAATGGAATTGCTAAGCGGGCAGGCATGCCGTCCAGTTCGAAGAAGAAGCCGCTGGTGATCGTCACCCGGAAATTGCCCGATGCGATCGAGACGCGGTTGATGGAACTCTTCGACACGCGCCTCAATTCCGATGACGTGCCGCTCACCGCTTCTCAACTGGTCGAAGCGGCGAAGACGGCCGACGTGCTGGTGCCGACGGTGACGGATCGCATCGACAGCCGCGTACTCTCTCAAGCGGGGCCGCGCCTGAAGCTGATCGCCTCCTTCGGCACGGGTGTCGACCACATCGACCTCGATACGGCGCGCCAACGCGGGATCACCGTGACCAACACACCGGGCGTGCTGACGGAAGACACCGCCGACATGTCGATGGCGCTCGTACTGGCGACGGCGCGGCGCATGGGTGCTGGCGAGCGCCTGGTTCGCGACGGCAAATGGAAGGGCTGGAGCCCCACCTCGATGCTGGGCAGCCGCCTGCAGGGCAAGCGTCTGGGGATCGTCGGAATGGGGCGGATCGGCCAGGCCCTGGCACGCCGCGCTCTCGGCTTCGGCCTCGCCATCCACTACCACAACCGCAAGCGCGTCCATCCCGAGCTCGAGCGCGAGCTTGAGGCGACCTATTGGGAAAGCCTCGATCAGCTGCTCGCCCGCATGGACATCGTCTCGGTCAACTGTCCACACACGCCGGCCACCTACCACCTGCTGTCGGCGCGGCGCCTGAAGCTGTTGAAGCCCACCGCGATCGTCGTGAACACCGCGCGCGGAGAGGTGATCGACGAGAACGCGCTCGTGCGGATGCTCAAGGCCGGTGAGATTGCCGGCGCCGGCCTCGATGTCTACGAGCACGAGCCGCAGGTGAATCCCAAGCTGCTCGAGCTCGACAATGTCGTGCTGCTCCCGCACATGGGCTCGGCGACGCTCGAAGGTCGCATCGAGATGGGCGAAAAGGTGCTGATCAACATCAAGACCTTCGCCGACGGTCACAAGCCGCCCGACCGCGTCCTGGCGACGATGTTCTAGAGCGCGATGACTTTTGCTTTGCTCGTCGGCCCGGTGCTCGCAGCGAAGCGGCGCATGTGCCGGGCCGGCGAGTTGATTCAATGAAAAGTCATCGCGCCTTAGGCGTCGATGTCGTCGGCGGTGGCGTCCCCTGCGGCGGCATTCTCCGACTCGATGGCGTCGCGCGCCGCGCGGCCGACCTGGGCGCCGATCAGGATGGTGAGAGCCGTCCAGTACATCCAGACCATGATGGCGGCGATGCCCGCCGTGGCGCCGAACGCCGAGCTGAGCTGCACGACTTCGAAATAATACACCAGCGCCCGATTGCCGGTCGCGAACAGCAGCGCATTGACGGCGCCGCTGACCAGGGCGAAGCGCCACGGCATGCCGCCCTCGGGCAGCCACTTGTAGACGAGGGTGAAGAATGCCGTCAGCGTGCCATAGTGCACCGTGCCGGAGATCGCCGGCCCGATCCAGTCGCCGAGGACGGGAAAGGCCTGGATCGCCCCGCTGTAGGCCGACAGCAGGACGCTGGTCAGGATGACGGCGATCAGCAGCAGCCCAAGCACCACCATCATCAGCAGGGCGAGGCCGCGCGATTGCAGGCTGGCGAGCACGGGATGGATCTCGCTGGCGTTGGCCCCGCGCCAGATCACGTTGATGCTCTCGTCGAGTTCGACGAAGACGCGACTGCCGGTGTAGAGCAGGACGCCGACGCTGATCGCCGCGGCGACGCCGCCGCCGCTGAAGAGCTCCTGTGATGCGAAGCGCTGGATGACCTGCAGCTGATCGGGCGCCACGACCGTCGACAGCGCATTCAGGACGGCCTCCTGCGCCATCAATCGACCGACGAAGGGTTCGGCGACCGCGATGACGACGATCAGGATCGGGCCGAGTGCGAACATCGTGTAGAACGCCATGGCCGCCGCCGACGTCGAGAGGCGGTTCACGAAAAAGCCGGTGAAGACCGAGACGGCGATTTGCCTGAGCTTGCCGATCATCGTCAGCGCAGATGGGCGATGGCGTTGGCGTAGTAGGCGAGCAGCGGCCGCTCGGCCGGCACGATCGAGTAGGCGCCGTCGGCCTGCTCGATCAGGCGCCGTAGCGCCAGCATGCGCACGCCCACGTGGAAGGCATAGTCGCGATCGTCGCGGGGGATGTAGACTTTGGCACCGCGGTGCTCGAAATGCCGTATCAAGGCCGCAGCCCGCACCTTCAGCTCCAGTTCGTCGAGCGGTCCTTCGGCCTCCAGCAGAACGGTGGCGATCAGCGATACCGGCAACACGGGCACGAGCCGCGCCACTTCCGCCATGGCGTCGCGGGCGAGACGGTCGATCACCGAGAAACGTGCGTCCTTGTCGAGAGAGCGCAGGTCGCCGCCGCAGTCGGCGGCATTCGCCGCCAGCCATTGCCGAGCCGAGATCAACGGCCCGAAATTGACGCAGGCGTAGCCAAACCGGTACCAGCGGCCCCGCAGCATCAGGCCGATCTGGCCGGCCAGGAAGCGTAGAGTGACACCGACGGTCTTCATTGCCCCCTGCCGCGGCAGGTCGCGGTCGCGCGAGCGCAGCAAGGAGCGGTCTTCGAGCACGCGGTCGTAGTTCAAGGCGACCGGCACGAACACAATGTCGTGGGCACTCCCTGGATCGAACGACTTCAGCATGTAGTCGAACAGCCCCAGCTTGGGATCGCCCAGCCGTCCGTCGCGCGACAAGCCGCCCTCCGGATACATCGCCTGCGCCACGCCCGCTTCGGTCGCCATATGAACGTAACGCTCGAGGACCCGCCGATAGACAGGGTTGTTCGAACGGCGCCGCACGAAATACGCCCCCATCGCCCGGATCAGCTGTTGCAGCGGCCAGATCCGCGCCCATTCGCCGACCGCATAGGAAAGCGCCGTGCGCTCCGCCGCCAGAAAGGCCACCAGAACGTAGTCCATGTTGCTGCGGTGGTTCATGACGAACACGACCGCGGTGCCGGGCGCGACGCCGGCCAAGGTCGTCTGGTCGGCGAACCCCAGGCGGACGCGATAGAAGAAGCGGGCCACGGCGCGGGCGAGCGAGTATCCGAGTCGGAAATAGAGATAGGCATTGAAGGTCGGCACGATCTCGCGGGCGTAGCGATAGACTTCCGCCATGGCCGCCTCGCGCGGGATATTGTTCGCTCGGGCATGGTCGTTGGCCGCCGCCACGACCTGGGGGTCGTAGACCAGACGATCGATCAGCACTTGCCGCTTGGTGAGCTGGAAAGGCTTGATCTCGACGGCGAGCCGGCGGTTCACCCGGTCGATCAGGCGATTGAGCCGTCGCCGCAGGAACCACCGCCCGCCCGGGATCAGCAGCCGATCGAGCAGCGACCACAACGCAAAGGCGGCAATCGGCAGGAACAGCCAGAGCGGGACGGTGACCGGTTCGTCCATCGGGCGTCGTGCGGTCAGAAGCGGACGCCGAATCCGGCGAGGACGAGCAGCGCCGAAGTGACGACGAGAAGGATGCTGTTCGTCGCTGCGCCGATGAAGCGTCCGTGCCTCACCAGACCGAGCATGCCACCGGCATGGGCGAAACGGGCAACCACCAGCAGGACGGACAGGACCGCCATCCAGCCATCACCGTACGGTCCCTGCAGCAAGTAGATCAGCAGAAGACTGAGCGGAGCGAACTCGATCAGGTTTCCGTGTGCCCGGACGGCGGCGAGCATTTCCGGATCGCCGCCGTCGCCCAGCGAGATTCTTTTCGCGCCGCGCAGCCGCCCGATGTATCCGGTCAACCCGGCCGCCAACAGGCCGATCAGGCCGGCACATACCAGAAACACCGTCATGTGCTGGGCGCTCCCCCTCGATTCCATGGCATTCTATGGCCATATTGGCTCGGGACAAAAGAAGAGGAGCCGTGCCATGTGGCAGATCCTTCGCAAGAAGGCCGAGATGCCGACCGCCGACCGTGCTCTTCCCGGCCGCCCCTCTCAGGCGTTCCGGGTGCCAACCGAGCATTTCGTCAACCGCCACCGCATCCAGCCGCCCTTTCCCGAAGGCCTCGAGCCGGCGATGTTCGGCCTGGGCTGCTTCTGGGGCGCCGAACGCAAGTTCTGGGAGGCCTCGGGCGTTTATTCGACAGCGGTCGGCTATGCCGCGGGCTTCACGCCCAACCCGACCTACGAGGAGGTCTGCTCGGGTTATACCGGCCACAACGAGGTGGTGATGGTGTGGTTCGATCCGAAGAAGATCTCCTATGAGGCGCTGCTCAAGGTCTTCTGGGAGAGCCACGACCCGACCCAGGGCATGCGCCAGGGCAACGACGTCGGCACGCAGTACCGATCCGGCATTTACACCTTCTCGCTCGAACAGCAACGCGAGGCCCGCGAGTCGCTGGTCCTGTTCCAGAAGGAGCTCGCCAAGCACGGCATGGGCCCGATCACGACGGAAATCCTCGACGCGCCCGCGTTCTACTACGCGGAGGACTACCACCAGCAGTATCTTGCCAAGAATCCCAACGGCTATTGCGGCCTCGGCGGCACGGGCGTGAGTTGTCCGATCGGCTTGGGCGTCGCGGCGGAATAGCGCCCGCGAAACCCACGAATCATTTCACGGTCCCGGCGAAATCGCCGGGAAGTCCGTCGGGCGTAGTCACATGGCGTCATCAAACGCCCAGGGAGAGCCATGTGACACCGGACCAGATCAGGCTCGTGCAATCGAGCTTCGCCACGGTCGCCCCGATCGCCGCTACCGCCGCCGACCTCTTCTACGGCCGGCTGTTCGAGATCGCACCGCAGGTGCGCGCCATGTTCCCCGACGACCTGTCGGAGCAGAAGAAGAAGCTGATGGCGATGCTGGGCACCGTGGTCGCGGGCCTGAACCGCATCGAGACGCTGCTGCCGGCCGTGCGTGCCCTCGGCCAGCGCCATGCGGGCTACGGCGTCAAGGCTGAACACTTCGCGCCGGTCGGCGCGGCGCTGCTTTGGACCCTGGAGCAGGGACTGGGCGAAGCCTTCACGCCCGAGGTCAAGGAGGCCTGGACGATCGCCTACGGTGTGCTTTCCCAGACCATGATCGACGCGGCAAACGAGATGCCGAAGGCCGCGTGACACGGTAAAATGGAGCATGGCTTTTGCCGACGGCGTGCTCCGACTTCATCGCGTCTTGTCGACGCCACTGGCTGATCCGGAAGAACTTGTCATCGTCCATGCCGGCGAGAGTCTGCCGGTGACCTTCGTGCGCAATCCGCGCGCCCGGCGGGCGTCGCTTCGGGTCGACGCCGCGCGTCGCCGTATCGTGCTGACGGCGCCGCCGCGCATGTCGCGCGCGACGGCCGTGGGTTTCGCCGAGGCCCAGGCCGGATGGATCGCCGCGCGCCTCGAGCGTCTGCCGATCCGTCGGCCGTTCGTCGATGGCGGCGAGCTACCGCTGTTCGGCGCACCTCATTTGATCCGTCATCGACCGGAGAGCCGGGGCACCGTCTGGCGCGAAGGCAACGAGATCCATGTCGCCGGCCGACAGGAGCACTTGCCGCGGCGCCTGAAGGACTGGCTGGCTGCCGAGATACGTCGGGAACTGCCGCCGAGGGTTCGTGTGAAGGCCGCGCGGGTGGATCGACCGGTCAAGCGCATCACCATCCGCGATACGCGCTCTCGATGGGGGAGCTGCGGCCCGGACGCCTCGATGAGTTTCTCCTGGCGCCTGGTGTTCGCACCGCTGCACGTCGTCGACTATCTGGTTGCGCACGAGGTCGCCCATCTCGTGCACCTCAACCATGGGCCGCGCTTCTGGGCGCTGGCGGAAGAACTCTGCGACGGGCCCATGGAGCAGGCGCATGCCTGGCTGAAGGCCAACGGCGAGTCGCTGCTCCAATACGGAGCGTAATCCTATCCGAAGCGGCCAGGATCGCAGGCTGTCAGCGCCTCGGGCAATGTTTCGCCGGCCATTTGCCGGGCGATCAGTCGGCCGGTCGCGGTGGCGAGCGTCAGGCCGAGATGCTGATGGCCGTAGCCGCAATAGACGTTGGCGAGCCGCGGCGCCCGTCCGATGGCGGGCCGATAGTCCGGCAACGTCGGGCGTTCGCCGATCCAGCGGCTGATCTCCGCGCCGCCGACTCCCGGGAAGATGTCCTTGAGATGTCTCACCAGCATGTCGGCGCGATGCCAGGAAGGCGGCTTGTGCGGCGCCGCGAGTTCCACCGTGCCGGCGAGGCGCAGGCCGTCCGCCATCGGCGTGACGAAGAAACCGCGATCGACGGGGCTGACCGGCAGCTCGAAGCGCACGTTGTCGGGCGCCAGCATGACATGATAGCCGCGTTCGGCGACCAGCGGCGCATTGAAGCCGAGCAGGCGGGTCAACTCGCCCGAGGCTCGGCCCGCGGCGATGACCACGGCATCTGCCGGCAGCTCTCCGTCCGTGACTTGCACGGAGACGACCCGATTGCCGTCACGGCGGAAGCCGCGTACGCGGCCGCGCACGATGGTCCCGCCGTCGGCGGCGAAGCGTTCGGCGAGCGTCGCCACCACCCTGTACGGGTCGATGGTATGCACGCCCTTCGGATAGAGGATGCCGCGCACGATGTGCGGACTGAGGCCGGGCGCGAGCTCGCGCGCCTGGTCGCCACTCACGACCTCGAACTCGGTGCCCTTGTCCTTCTGAAGCTCGCGCATTTCGTCGCTTGCCTGGAAAGACGCCTCACTCTCGTAGACGTAGAGCGCACCCTTGCTGCGAAAGAGCTCGCCCAGGCCCGAGGCCTGGATTTCGGCCTTCCACGCCACGTCGGCTTCGAGCATCAGCGGTTTGAAGGCACGCTTGCCCTTCTGCACTTCGCTGTCGCGCATCGAGGCCCAGGCGAAACGCGCCATCCACGGCAGCAGGGCGGGGATGCTGGCGCGATGGACGGTGAGCGGGCCGCTCGGGTCCATCAGCATCGCCGGGACCTTCTTCAGGGTCGCCGGCCGGGCGAGCGGGATCAGGCTGTCGACGGAAAGGAAGCCCGCATTGCCGAACGAAGTGCCGCGACCGGGCTCGTTGCTGTCGAGCAGGGTGACGCTGCGGCCCTCGCGCTGCAGGGTGCGGGCGGTGGCTGCGCCGACGATACCGGCGCCAATGACGATGACGGGGGGTTCGCTTGCCATGGTCCGAGGTTAGCATGGCGATTGATTTGCCGCCGCGAATGACTATCTAGGCCCCCATGTCTGCACGATCCGACGCGGCCGCCTCGCCCGGCTGGCACGCCACCACGATCCTCTCGGTGCGCAAGGCGGGCCAGGTCGTCATGGCCGGCGACGGCCAGGTCTCGATGGGTCAGACCATCGTCAAGGGCAATGCGAAGAAGGTCCGCCGATTGGGTGGCGGCCAGATCGTCGCCGGCTTTGCCGGTTCGACGGCCGACGCCTTCACCTTGTTCGAGCGGCTCGAATCGAAGTTGGAGCGTCATCCCGGCCAGCTGCTGCGGGCCTCCATCGAGCTCGCCAAGGACTGGCGCACCGACCGCTACCTGCGCCGGCTGGAGGCGATGATGGCGGTCGCCGACAAGGACGTGTCGTTGCTGCTGAGCGGGTCCGGCGACGTGCTGGAGCCGGAGGGCGGCATCATCGCCATCGGATCGGGCGGCAACTACGCGCTGGCCGCTGCGCGGGCGCTGATCGACGTCGAGGGCCTCGACGCCGAGGCCATCGCGCGCCGGGCGATGGACATCGCCGCCGACATCTGTGTCTACACCAACCACAATCTGGTCATCGAGAAGCTCTAGGAATGGGCAACGACTTTTCCCCGCGCGAGATCGTCTCCGAACTCGACAAGCACATCGTCGGCCAGCTCGAGGCCAAGCGCGCCGTCGCCGTGGCGCTGCGCAATCGCTGGCGGCGCCTGCAGCTGCCCGAGGCCCTGCGCGAGGAGGTCCTGCCCAAGAACATCCTGATGATCGGCCCGACCGGCTGCGGCAAGACCGAGATTGCGCGCCGGTTGGCCAAGCTCGCCGACGCGCCCTTCCTCAAGGTCGAGGCGACCAAGTTCACCGAGGTCGGCTATGTCGGCCGCGACGTCGAGCAGATCGCCCGCGACCTGATGGAGGTGTCGCTCGACATGGCCCGCGAGCGGCTGCGCAAGGACGTCAAGGCGAAGGCCGAACTCGCCGCCGAGGATCGCGTGCTCGATGCGTTGTGCGGCGCGAGCGCCAGCGAGGAGACGCGCCTGCGCTTTCGCCACAAGCTGCGCAACAACGAACTGAACGATCGCGAGATCGAGGTCGAGGTCGCCGATTCGGGTTCGCCGCTGCAGTTCGAGGTGCCCGGTCAGCCCGGCGCGTCGGTCGGCATGATCAATATCGGCGACATGCTGGGCAAGGCTTTCGGCGGCCGCACCAAGAAGCGCAAGATGACGGTTTTGCAGTCCTACGAGACCCTGCTGCGCGAGGAAAGCGACCGCCTGCTCGACCAGGAGCGCGCGGTGCGCGAGGCCCGCGAGGCGGTCGAGCAGAACGGCATCGTTTTCATCGACGAGATCGACAAGATCACGGCACGCAGCGAGTTCCGCGGCGGCGGCGACGTCAGCCGCGAAGGTGTGCAGCGCGACCTGCTGCCGCTGATCGAGGGTACGACGGTGAACACCAAGCATGGGCCGGTGAAGACCGATCACGTGCTGTTCATCTGCTCCGGCGCGTTCCATCTCGCCAAGCCGTCCGACATGCTGCCCGAGCTCCAGGGCCGGCTGCCGATCCGTGTCAGCCTCGCATCGCTCACCCAGGAGGATTTTCGCCGTATCCTCACCGAACCCGAGGCGAGTCTGGTCAAACAGTACAAGGCCTTGCTGGGCACCGAAAAGGTGGAGCTCGACTTCAAGCAGGACGCCATCGACGAGCTCGCCAAGCTGTCGGCGGAGATCAACGATACGGTCGAGAACATCGGCGCGCGGCGGCTGCACACGGTGATGGAGAAGCTGCTCGAAGAAGTGAGCTTCAGCGCCTCCGATCGGCCCGGCCAGAAAGTCGAGATCGACGCGACCTATGTACGCGACCGCGTGAGCCCGCTGGCAAAGAACGCCGACCTCTCGAAGTTCGTGCTGTAGGGAAGGGCGGGCCCTAGAAACAGTAGGCAGCGATCAGGTCGACCAGATAGGCGGGGCCATTGGCGCCCCACAGCACGAACGACACCGCGGTCGCCGCCGCCACCAACGCGGCCGATCCCCAGAGCAGCAGGGGCTGCCAGGCCATGCTCACGCCGGCTGCGCCGTGGCCGGCCGCTGCAGGCGTTCCTCGACGATCGGCCAGTGCAGCAGTGCCGAGACGAGGCCGAGCGCGATCGAGATCCACCACATCATGTCGTAGTTGCCCTGCAGGTCGAACAGCCGCCCGCCGCCCCAGCCACCGAAGAAGCTGCCGACCTGATGGCTGAAGAAGACGATACCGTTCAGCATGGTGACATGGACCGGGCCAAAAATGAATCCGACCAGCGCCGTGGTCAGCGGCACGGTGCCGAGCCACAGGAAGCCCAACGCGCCAGCGAAAGCCAGTACCGAAGCGGCCGATAGCGGCGTCACTACGAAGGCCAGGAACACGAGGGAGCGCAACAGGTAAAGCAGGGACAGCAGGTTCTTGCGCTTGTACGTCGCGCCGAGCGAACTCCACAGGACGGCGCCGACGATGTTGAAGAGGCCCACCATGCCGATCGCCCAGCCGCCCAGCTCGGCCGGGGTGAGCTCGACGCCGAACAGCGACAGGCCGATGCCCTTGTCGGAAATGTAGGCCGGCAGGTGGCCGCCGACGAAGGCGACATGAAAGCCGCAAACGAAGTAGCCGGTGACCAGCAGCACATAGCTCTTCTGGGCGAAGGCCTCGCCGAGCGCCTCGCGTGCGCTTTGCCGGCCACCCTGTGTCTTGCGGGCGGCGGCGATCTCGCGGCTGTCGTTGAGACCGGCGGCCAGGAAGATCATCAGGATGGCGATGATGGTCAGCGCCCAGACGGTGGGGCGCCAGTCGCCGAACCAAGTCTGCAGGATGGCGGCGAGCGGCACGATGAAGAACTGGCCGAACGAGCCGCCGGCCGAGCAGATGCCGATCGCCAGTGCCTGCTTGGCGGGCGGCGCCACGCGCAGGATCACGCCCAGCACCGGGCCGAAGCTCGCCGCCGACAGGCCGATGCCGACCAGGACGTTGCCCAGGATCAACATGAATCCGTCGTGCATCAGGGCCGTGACCACCATGCCCACCACATAGAGCGCACTGCCGCCGGCGATGGTCCAGGCCGAGCCGAAACGGTCGCACAGCCGGCCCGACAAGGGGGCGACCGCTCCCATCAGGAGCATCGACAGGGCGGTGCCGAACGAGAAGAGCTCGCGCCCGACGTCCAGTTCGGCGGACACGGGCTTGAGGAAGATGCCAAAGCTCTGGCGGACGCCCAGACCGATGGTGAGGACGAGGAAGCCGCACCAGACGGCGGTCCAATAGGAGCGGGAAGTCATGGCGCAGGATAGGGCTTCGCCCTCCCGGGCGCGCATAGAAATTGTTCATGCCGTCAAAAGCCGCGATGTGGCACAAGAAGGGCATGAGACGTCTGATGGTCCGGATGGCGACGGCGGCCCTGGGGCTGCTGATCGCCGGCAGTGCGCTCGCCGGGCCGCCGCGGCTGGAGCGCGAGCGGTGCGTGTTCAAGGCGCCGCGCACCGACCGACTGGAATGCTACAGCCTGGTCGTTCCCGAGAATCGCGAGAAGCCCCAGGGTCGGGAGGTTCGTCTCAAGGTTGCGGTACTGAAGGCCAAGCGCGCTCTCGACCGCGATCCATTGGTCTATCTGGCCGGCGGCCCGGGCGATGCACCGTTGATCGCCTTCAACGCCGGCGCCGACCCCCTCTCCGAGGGGGATTGGTGGAATGACACCGCCAACATTCGCCGACGTCGCGATGTCGTCATCCTGAGCCAGCGCGGCGCCGGTGGCTCTTCACCCGACCTCGACTGCTTCGACACCCGCAACACCGAAGCCGCCCGCGCGCGCCGTCGTGCCATCACGGAGCCGCAGGAGCGCGACATCCTGATCCGCTGTCGCGTCGAGTTGGACCGCCGCCGGATCGATCTCGCCATGTACACGACGCCGGCGCTCGCCGACGACGTGGCCGACCTCGCCCGTGTCCTCGGGGCGCAGAGGATCAATCTTTACGGAATCTCCTACGGCACGCGCTGGGCACTGGAAGTGATGCGGCGCCATCCCCGGTTGATTCGCTCCGCCGTGCTCGACGGGGTCTATCCGCCGCAGGTCAATGGCGAGCAGAACGAGCCCGAATTCATCCGCGGCGTCTTCGAGAAGCTCTACGGCGAGTGCGCCATGGACGCTCTGTGCAAGCAGCGCCATCCCGACTTCAGCAAGGACCTGCGCAACCTGATCGAAGAGACGGCGCGCAAGCCGCTGGCGCTCACACTGCAGCTCGACGACGGGCCGCTGCCGGTGCGCATCGACGGGCCGCGGCTGATGATGATCCTGCTGCACTTGATGCGTCAGGGCGACGCCGCCATGGTGCCCGAACTGGTCACCATGATCCGCAACAAGGACTACCGGCTGTTGCGGCAGTTCGCCGAGGATTTCGAGATCGAGGATGGCGGGCTGCTCGAGCAGAACGCCCAGCAGTTCGGCGGCCTGTTCAACACGATCGAGTGCCGCGAAAGCTGGTCGGCGATCGACCTGGCGGCGCGGGAGCGCAACATCCTGATCGGCGGCATCTACGGGTTGACCGCCAAGCTCAGCCGGCTGCCGACCGTGTGTCCGGCTTGGAACGTTCCACCCGCAGCGCCTTCGGAGCGCCGGCCTGTGAGTTCGGATATCCCCACTCTCCTGCTCAGCGGCAGCTACGATTGGCTGACGCCGCCGGCATGGGGACGCGAGGCGGCCCGGCATCTGTCGGTGTCGCGGCATGTCATTTTCCGCGCGCTCGGCCATGGCGTGACCAGCCAGGACCCCTGTGCCGCCAAGTTGCGCGACGAATTCATCAAGAACCCGGATCCTCGTGCGGTGCCCGGCTGCCGCTTCGACACGCCGCCCGACTTCGCGCTCGCCCACGAGCGCGTGCAGGCACTGCCCTGATCCGGAGGATGGGACGACGATGAATCGCGTACTGGCCCATACGGGCGTTACCTATCCCATCGTGCAGGCACCGATGGGCTGGATCGCGCGCAGCCAGCTTGCCTCGGCCGTGTCGAATGCCGGCGGCCTCGGCGTCATCGAGACCTCGAGCGGCGAGGTCGATGCGTGTCTGGCCGAGATCGCCCGGATGCGCGAGCTCACCGACAGGCCGTTTGGCGTCAACCTGCCGCTGCTTTTCATCCGCGATCCGCGAATCGTCGACCTGGTCGCCCGATCGGGCGTGAAGTTCGTCACGACCTCCGCCGGCTCGCCGGCGAAGTTGCTGCCGACCCTCAAGGCGGCCGGCCTCGTCGTCTATCACGTGGTTCCCAATCTCTCCTCGGCGCTCAAGGCAGTCGACGCCGGGGTCGACGGGCTGATCGTCGAAGGCGGCGAGGGCGGTGGCTTCAAGAATCCCGACGACGTCTCGACGCTCGTCCTGCTGCAGGCCGTGCGCGAACGCACCGACGTGCCGATGATCGCCGCTGGCGGCATCTGTGACGGCCGCGGCATGGCGGCCGCCTTCGCGCTCGGCGCCGAGGGCATCCAGATGGGCACCCGCTTCGTCAGCGCCGCGGAAAGCCCGGTGCATGCCAACTACAAGCAGGCCATCGTCGATGCCGACGATACCGGCACGGTGATGCTGAACCGCAAATCGTCGCCCTGCGTGCGGGCGCTCAAGACCGAGCGGGCAAGACAGATCGATCGCGATGGCTCCTTCGACCGCGCGATCTTCGGATCGGTGAAGGACGTCTATTTCGGCGGCGACATGGAGGCGTCGCTGGCGCTGGCCGGCCAGACCGTGGGGCTGATCCACGAGGTCCTGCCGGTGGCCGAGATCGTCAAGCGCACGATCGAGGGCTTCCACAGCATCCGCCGCGCTCAGGGCGACAGATCGCTGGCCGGCACCTTCTGACGGGTCCCGTAGTCCCGACACACCCTGTGCTACAGTGTCTAGGCTTGCGTGGACGTACCGGTAGAATAGACACAAAAAAGCAGTAATATGAACTCATAGCGATGAGGCCAAGGCGGTTGTGCCTTCACTGTATGCGTTAAGCGTCGCTCTCGGGGCACTCTCGGCCGCCGCGATTCTCGCGACGCTGGTGCGCGGCGCTGCCCTGGCGCTGGTTTATCCCGTGACGGCCCTCGCCGCGCTGCTGGTGGTTGCCGTCGATCTGCACGCCCTGCTGTCCGGCACCGAGGTTTCGGCCACCTTCGCGCTCGGCTTGCCGACCATCGGCCTGCATATGCGGCTCGATGCCTTGTCCGCGTTCTTCGGCATCGTCGTGAATGGCGGCGTCGTCGCTGCCGCCGTCTACGGCATGGGGCTCGACCGCGCCAAAGAGCTCAGCCATCGCGTGGAGCCGTTGTTCCCTGCTTTCGCGGCGGCCATGAATCTCGTCCTGTTGGCCGACGATGCGTACGGTTTCCTGTTCTCCTGGGAATTGATGTCGCTCGCCTCGTGGGCGTTGGTCGTGGCGCGCCACCTCGACCCGGAGGTCCGCAAGGCGGGTCACGTCTATCTGCTGATGGCGGCGGGCGGCACGATGGCGCTGCTGTTCGCTTTTGGCGGCCTCGCCGGGCCGGCGGGCGGTTATGCCTTCGACACCATGCGCGCGCTGTCACCCGAGCCGCTGGTGGGCGCGCTGGTGCTGGCGGCCGCACTGGTCGGCTGCGGCTCCAAGGGCGGGCTGTTCCCGCTGCACGCTTGGCTGCCGCTCGCCCATCCGGCGGCGCCCAGCCACGTCTCGGCGCTGATGAGCGGCGTCATGACCAAGGTGGCGATCTACGGCTTCGTGCGCATCGCCTTCGATCTGCTCGGCCCGCCGGCTTGGTGGTGGGCGCTGCCACCCATCGCGCTGGGGGCGGTGACGGCGGTCATCGGCCTGCTGTACGCCGTGCTCGATCGCGATCTCAAGCGCGTGCTGGCCTACTCGACCATCGAGAATGTCGGCCTCATCTTCGTCGCCCTCGGCCTGGCGCTGGCCTTCCGCGCCAACGGCTTCGCGCAGGCCGCCGCCGTGGCGATGACGGCGGCCCTGCTGCACGCGCTCAACCACTCCTGGTTCAAGTCGCTGCTCTTCCTCGGCGCCGGCGCGGTCCTGCACGCCACCGGGCGGCGCGACCTCGACGGGCTGGGCGGCCTGATCCGGCGCATGCCGCGCACCGCGCTGTTTTTCCTGGTGGGTGCGCTCTCGATCTCGGCGCTGCCGCCGCTCAACGGCTTCGTCTCCGAATGGCTGCTGTTCCAGTCGGTGCTGGCCGGGCCGAGCCTGCCCCAGGCGTCGCTGCGCTTCGCCGTCCCGGCGATCGGCGCCATGCTGGCGCTGGCGGCGGCGCTGGCCGCCGCCTGCTTCGTGCGCGTCTATGGCACGGCCTTCCTCGGCCGGCCGCGCAGCACCGAGGCCGCGCAGGCGCACGACGTGCCGCTCGTCCAGCAGATCGCCATGGGCGGACTGGCGCTGCTCTGCGTCCTCGGCGGCCTGCTGGGTGCGCCGCTGAGCGAGGGGATCGGCGCGCTGGTGCACGGCTACACCGGCGGCGCGCTGCCGGGCATGGGCGCCGGCCCGACGCCGCTGTCGCTGGTGGCGTTCGACGAGGCGCGCAGCGTCTACGACGCGCCGGTGATCGCCCTGTTCGTCGCCGTTGCCTCGATCACTGCACTGCTCATCGTCCGTCGCCTGTCGGAGCGCAGGACGCGCCGCGGGCCGGCCTGGGACTGCGGCTTTCCCGACCCCTCGCCGGGCACGCAGTACACGGCATCGAGCTTCGCCCAGCCGCTGCGCCGCGTCTACGGGACGGTGGCCTTCTCCGCCCGCGAGACGCTTGCCATGCCGCCACCTGGCGATCCGCGGCCGGCGCGGCTCGATGTCACGATTGTCGACCATGCCTGGCAGGTCCTCTATGTCGCGCCGGGGCGCGCCCTGCTGCGGCTGGCGGAGCGGCTGAACGCGCTGCAGTTCCTCACCATCCGACGCTACCTCGTGCTGATGTTTTCGGCGCTGGTGATCCTGCTGTCGCTGATCGCGGTGACGGCATGACCGCCGATCCGATCGTCCAACTGCTGGCGCAGGGCGTGCAGATGTTGCTCGTGCTGCTGATCGCGCCGCTGGTGATCGGCGTGGTGCGGCGGGTCAAGGCGCGGCTGACGCGTCGCCAGGGTGCCCCGCTGCTGCAGGGTTATCGCGATCTCGCCAAGCTCCTGCGCAAGGAGTCGGTGCTGGCGGAGAACGCCTCCTGGTTGTTCCGCAGCGCGCCGGTTCTGGTTTTCGCCCTCACCTGGGTGGCGGCGGCGCTGGTGCCCACCTTCGCCTCGGGCCTGATGTTCAACTGGGCGGCCGACGTGGTGGCGTTGGTTGCCCTGCTCGGCGCCGCCCGCGCGCTGCTGGCGCTCGCCGGCATGGACGTCGGCACCAGCTTTGGCGGCATCGGTTCCTCGCGCGAGATGATGATCGCCACCTTGGCCGAGCCCGCCATGATGCTGATCGTGCTCGCGCTCGCCATCGCCGCCGGCACGACGCGGTTGGCGGGCGTCGCCGACTTCTTCATCGCCGAGCCGCTGGCCGTGCGCGTGTCGCTGGCTCTCGCCCTGGTCGCCCTGGTCATCGTCGCGCTCGCCGAAAACGCCCGCATCCCGGTCGACAACCCGGTGACCCATCTCGAGCTCACCATGGTCCACGAGGCCATGGTGCTCGAGTATTCCGGCCGGCATCTCGCCCTCATCGAGGCGGCGAGCATGATGAAGCTCACGCTCTACCTCTCGCTGCTGGTCTGTCTGTTCTTCCCCTTCGGCATGGCGCCGGCCTCCGCCTCGGTCGGCGGCTGGCTGATCGGCCTCGCGGCCTGGTCGGCGAAACTGCTGGCCGGCGCGGTGGTGCTCGGCGTGTGGGAGATCAGCATCGCCAAGATGCGGGTGTTCCGCCTGCCCGATTTCCTGGGTGTCGCCTTCGTGTTCGCCTTCATCGCCATCCTGCTGTCCTACCTCGCCCGCGGAGGCCTCGAGTGAGCCTCGCCCAGGGAGTCGCCCATCTGCTCGCCGGCATCATGCTGGTCACGAGTTTCGCGTTGCTCTACCAGCAGCGTGTCGCGGCGGTGCTCAACGCATTCGCCGCCCAGTCGGTGACCCTGGCGCTCGCCGTCGCCTGGACCGCCTGGTCGGAGAGCCGGCCCGACCTCTACATCACCGCCGCCATTGCGTTCGGCCTGAAGGGCGTGGTGATCCCCCTGGCACTTCACCGCACGGTCGCGCGGCTCGGCATCCATCGCGAAGTCGAGAAGGTGGTGGGCGTGGGTATCGCGCTGCTGGTCGGATTGGCGCTCAGCGGCCTCGCCCAGGCGTTGATCGTCAAAGTCGCCCCCGGCCTGCCGGGGCTGGGCCGTGACCAGCTGGCGCTGGCGCTCGCCGTCGTCCTGCTCGGCTTCCTGATGATGATCGTGCGGCGCAACGCCGTGACGCAGGTCGTCGGTTTCATGTCGATGGAGAATGGTCTGATCCTCGCGGCCACCGGCGCCCAGGGCATGCCGCTTGTCGTCGAGGTGAGCGTCGCCTTCTCGGTGCTGATCGCACTGTTCGTGTTTGCCGTGTTCGTGTTCAGGATCCGCGAGCGCTTCGACACGATCGACATCGAGGCGCTCGACCGCATGCGCGGGGACCGAAGATGATCGAGGCCTATCAGGCCGTCGTCGTCATCCCCTATGGGGCGGCGCTCGTGCTGGTCGCCGTGCCGAGCTATCGCGTCGGCGCGCAGGCCAATGTCGTCGCCTCGCTCGCCACTTTCGCCGCCGGCCTGTGGCTGATGCTGGGCAGCCGCACTGTGGGCGACTATGCCATTGTCGACGAGTTCAACATCGTCTTCGTCGCCATCAATACGCTGGTCGGTTTCACGACGGCATTGTTCAGCGCCTCCTACATCGGTCACGAGATCGAGACCGGCCGGCTGTCGCCGCCTTTCCTGCGATTCTACCACGCCATGTTTCAGGCCATGATGGGCTCGATGAACCTGGCGCTGGTCGCCAACAACATCGGGCTGATGTGGGTCGGGCTCGAGCTCGCGACGCTGATCACCGTGGTGATGGTGGGCCTCTATCGCACACCGCAGGCGATCGAGGCGGCCTGGAAGTACTTCATCCTGGCGAGCGTCGGCATTTCTCTCGCCTTCTTCGGCACCATCCTGATCTATCTCGCCGGGCAGCCCGTGCTGGGCGAGGGGGTGCCCGCCATGACTTGGAGCCTGCTGCACGACGCGGCCGCGGCCATGGATCCGGCCATCCTCGATCTCGCCTTCATCTTCCTGCTGATCGGCTACGGCACCAAGGTGGGCCTCGCGCCGTTGCACGCCTGGCTGCCCGACGCTCATGCCGAGGGGCCGACGCCCATCTCGGCCGTGCTGTCGGGCCTGTTGCTGAACGTGGCGCTCTACGCGTTGCTGCGCTTCAAGATGCTGATCGCGGGCCAGCCCGCCGCGCTCGATCCCGGCCCCGTCATGATTGTCATGGGGCTGGTGTCGCTGATCTTCGCGGCCTTCATGCTCTACCAGCGTCGCGACATCAAACGCTTCTTCGCCTACTCGTCCATCGAGCACATGGGCCTGATGGTGTTCGCCTTCGGCATGGGCGGGCCGCTGGCCAACTTCGCGGGCCTGCTGCACATGGCCATGCACAGCCTGACCAAGTCGAGCATCTTCTTCGCCGTCGGCCACATCGCCCAGGCCAGGGGCAGCCAGCGCTTCGCCGACATCAGGGGGCTGAGCGTCACCCATCCCCGGCTGGCCGTCGGCTTCGCATTGGCGGTGCTGGCGATCGCCGGCCTGCCGCCGTTCGGCGTGTTCGCCAGCGAGTTCCTCATCCTGACGACGACCTTCGCGCGCGAGCCGTGGCTTGCCCTGCTTCCCGCCTTCGGCCTGCTGGTCGGCTTCGGTGCCCTTCTGCTGCGATTGCAGGACACGATCTTCGGCGAGCCGGTCGGGCCGGCACACCGTGTCGACGGCTCATCGGTGCCGATGGTGCTGCATCTGCTGCTGGTGCTGGGCGCCGGCATCTACCTGCCGCCGGTGCTGGTCGCCTGGTTCCAGCGCGCCGCGGAGCTGCTCGGATGACCGCACCGCTGCTGCTTTCCGTTTGGCTCGGCGGCCGGTCAGCCGGTCCCGACGGCTACGTCCGCGCCGCCGTCGATGCCGCCGCGTGGGAGGGCCTCGCCGCGGGATGCGCCGCCGGCTCGCACGATCTGTCGGCGTTGTGGGCCGATGGCGACCGCATGTGCATGGCATTGAACGATGCCGACCGCGGGCTGCGAGCGATCGCGGCGCTCGCCACGGAACAGGGCGCCTACCCCTCGGTCGGGCGACATCACGCGCCGGCGGTGCGGCTCGAGCGGGCCATGCGCGATCTCTACGGCACGCGCCCGCTCGGCCTTGCCGACATGCGACCGTGGCTCGATCACGGACGTTGGCCGGGCCGCGGCGACCGGCCCGCCTACGCCTTCCTGCCGGCCGAGGGCGAGGGGCTGCACCAGATCCCGGTCGGTCCGGTCCATGCCGGCATCATCGAGCCGGGACACTTCCGCTTCACCGCCAACGGCGAGACGGTGGTGCGGCTGGAGGAACGTCTGGGCTACGTTCACAAGGGCGTGGAGAGCCTGATGGCGGGCGCGCCGGTCGAGACGGCCGCCCGCATCGTCGGACGCATCTCGGGCGACAGCACCGTCGCCTATGCGTGGGCCTTCGCGCGCGCCGTGGAGATGGCCCTGGGTTGGAGCGTGCCACCGCGCGCCATCCTGTTGCGGGGTGTGATGGCCGAGCTCGAACGCATGGCCCATCACATCGGCGACGTCGGTGCCATCTGCAACGATGCCAGCGTGCTTGCCATCCATGCCCAGTGCGCCGTCCAGCGCGAGGACGTTCTGGCGACCTCTGCCGCGTGCTTCGGCCATCGCCTGATGATGGACCGCGTCGTGCCGGGCGGCGTTGCCGCCGACCTGTCGGCCGAAGGCATCGGACAGGTGCGTGGCCTGCTGCGGCGCCTGGCGGAGACGCGTGCCGAAATCCTGCGGGTTTACGAGTCGATGCCATCGTTGCAGGACCGCACGGTGACAACCGGCATCGTTTCCGCGGAGCTGGTGCGGCAGTATGCGGCGGGCGGCTTCGTCGGCCGCGCGTCGGGCCGTGCCTTCGACGTGCGTGGGAGCTTCGCCTATGCGCCCTACGACGACGTCGCTCTCGCCATACGCACCCGCACGGCCGGCGATGTGGACGCCCGTCTGCTGGTACGGCTGGACGAGATCGAGGACAGCGTCGCCATCGTGGAGCGGCTGCTGAGCCGCCTGGCGCCGGGTCCGGTGCGGGGCGAACGCCCGCCCGTGGCGGAGGGCGAGGGCGCCGCGCTGGTCGAGGCATTCCGCGGCGACGTGTTCGTCGCGGTCCGCCTCGGCGTCGACGGGCGGGTGGCCCATGCCCACGCCCGCGACGCGAGCTGGTTCCAGTGGCCGCTGCTCGAGGCCGCCGTCGAGGGCAACATCGTCGCGGACTTCCCACTCTGCAACAAGTCGTTCAACTGTTCCTACTCGGGGCACGACCTGTGAGGACTTTCCTGCGCGATGCGCTTCTCAAGGGCAAGGCGACCGTCGCGGCGCCGGCGCCCGATGGCGTGGCCCTGGAGGAGGTGGCGCGCGCGCTGGCCGAGCGGGCGCGGCGGCGGCTCGGCCGGTCGCTGTCGATCCGCGAGGTCGATGCCGGCTCGTGCAATGGCTGCGAGCTCGAGATCCATGCGCTCAACAATCCGGTCTACGACGTGGAGCGCTTCGGCCTGAAGTTCGTCGCCTCGCCGCGGCACGCCGACGTGTTGATGGTGACCGGCCCGGTGACCTGGAACATGCGCGAGGCTCTGCTGCGAACTTACGACGCCACGCCGGCGCCCAAGTGGGTCGTCGCGGTCGGCGATTGCGCGGTCGACTGCGGCGTGTTCGCCGGCTCCCCCGCCATCGTCGGTCGGCTCGCCGATATCCTGCCCGTCGACCTGCACGTTGGTGGCTGTCCGCCGCCACCCATCGAGATGGTGAAGGGCCTGTTGGCGCTGATGGAAGCGCCTGTTTTGCCTCGATAGGGTTTCCCGGCGGGTTCCGGATCGCCACCGGGTGGGACCTCGGTGCGGCACGCCCCTGTGGGTGAGTGGACGGCGAGGACTGCGCGGAGTCGAGGACGAATCGTCTTGGATGCCGATACTACCGGCATCGGACCAGTCCTCAGCGGGTGGACGCGGCGAGGACGCCGCGAGCGCCGAAGGCCGAGGGGGTCGGCTCCAGCCGGCAAGACTCTAGGCGGTGCGTCCGTGTTGGCTCGTGAGATAGGCGACCTTGCGCGCCCGCATGACCTCGCCCAGGGGCCTGTGGGCGGCCAGTCCGCCCCACGGATCGAAGGCCGCCGCCTCGGCCTCGGCCGAAACCTCGGCGACGTCCTGACGCGGCAAGGTGAGGCGGGCCACGGTGACGACCGGCGCCTGATCGTCCGGCCAGGGCCTGGTCGAGTCCTCGATCGGTGTCGTCGCCTCGTCGACGAAGAACTGCAGCTCGAGTTCCCACGTGAGCGCCCCGGTCGCCAGGCGTTCGCGCATGTCGAGCGCGAGATCCTTCGAGCGCAGGCGCAGCAGCGGATTGCCGATCGGTCGCAGCCGGACGCGGACGGCGTAGGGTCCGCAGGCGTGCGGGACAACTGTGTCGAAACGTTCGGTCGCGAAGCCGCTGAATTTGCGGCCGAGCATGGACAGCAAGAGCTTCACCCGCGCGAATCCCCCGCCAATGCCATGGGCCTTGAAGAGGTGCAGGATTCCGGCGGTCTGACCGCGGGTCATGGCCTCGAGGAAGTCGATGAACTCCCGGCTGTTGGCCGACGGCCCGCGATCCTGGTTGATCATCAGGAAATCCTGATGCTCGGTCGCGCCGCCCAGCGCCGCTTCACCCGCGACGTCGAACACCTTGAGCGCGAATCCCCTGATGTCGGGACGGCGGTTGGCCTGCACGTCGGGCGCGCCGTTGCTGAGGCGGACCAGCGCGCGATGCGCGCCCGGCGCCGCGAACAGGCCGTGCCGTGCGTGCGCGGGCAGGTCGGACAGCACCTCGAGCGTGCCCCGCGCGGCCAGGAGCTGCTTGCGGTGCAGCGTACGGCCCTTTCCGAAACGGGCCGATCGGCTGCGCTGCAGTTCGGCGACCACCATCGCCACGCGTTGCAGGTGTGTTGCTTCATCCGGCGCGATCTGCTCGCGCCAAGCGGTGCTCGGTTCCCTCATGTGCTCCCCTTGGCGAGAATACGGCGCCTGAGGGACCTTGGACCAGCTCAACCCTTGGCGGCGAGGCTCTTGAACAGGGCGTCGCTGCGATCGTCGGCGGGAAAAAAGCACTCGATGCGCACTTCCTGCAGGGTGACGTCCTGGGGTGTGCCCAGGGTGGCGATGGTGGTGAACACCGAAAGCGTCTTGCCGCCCACGATGTAGTCCATGGTCAGCACCGGCGGCGGCCGGTCGTCGAAGCGCAGCTTCCGGAACGAACCCGGCACGTCCGGATAGGCCATGATCTCCTCGATGAAGGCCAGTGCCTTGGGCTCGCCGCCGTCGGCGAGGATCTCGGCATAGGTCGTCGACACGAGGTAGCGCGCGACCTCCTCCCAGTTGGCGATCTTGGCACGCAACGCGGTGGGATCGAGCAGCCAGCGCAGCAGGTTCGGGCCCTTGCCGGGTGGCGGTGCCGGCGGCGGTCCCTCGAACAGGAATACGGTGAAGGCGCTGGCAGCTTCGTTGGCCTGCAGCAGGTTCCACAGGCGGTCGACGACGACGGCGGGATAGGGCTCCTGCTGCTTCAGCAGGCGCTCGATGGCATGCCGGACCGGCGTGAGTTCCGGCGCCGCCAGGTTGGATTCGCGATAGACCGGGGCGAAGCCCGCGGCCAGCAGCATGGCGTTGCGCTGGCGCAGCGGTACGTCGAGGGCGGTGGTGAGCTGTACCACCATCTCGCGGCTCGGCCGCGCCCGGCCCGATTCGAGGAAGCTGACGTGACGTTGCGACACGCCCGACTGCAGCGCGAGCGCGAGCTGGCTGGCGCCCCGGCGGCGGCGCCAGGTGCGCAACATCGGGCCGAACAGGTCGGGCGGCGAAGAGGGGGCGGCGGAAGATGCGTTCGACATGCCGCGGAAGGTAGCACCGTGCCGCCGTCCGACCGATTACCTCTCGCGTAATTGCTGCCGGCTCGGGCCCGGGCGATTTCTGGCACGTCCGATAACCAAGGAGGACGCCATGAATGCAACTTCCGATCGCCTGCTGCGCTGCACCCTGTGGGCCAACGCCGCCTTTTCCGTCCTGTCGGGGTTGGGTCTCGCTGTGTTCGCCACGCCCTTCGCGGCGGCGGCGGCCCGCGAGCCGATCGAGGTCCTGGGCCTGGATTTCGCTCTCGTCATCCGCCTGCTTGGCCTCGGTGTCGTGGCCTTCGGCGTGCTTTGTGCCTGGATCGCGTCGAGGCCGAAACTACCCGAAGTATGGGCCCGGGCGGTCTTTGCGGCCGACCTCGCCTGGGTGGCCGGCAGTGTCCTCGTGCTGGCTCTTCCGGCTTCGTGGACCCTGGCGGGCGTGATCGGCATCGTCGTTCTGGCGCTGATCGTGGCCGACCTCGCCATTCTGGAGTATCTCGGCCTGCGCCGACTCGCCGCCCCCCAGTGAAGGACAACGACCGATGGACAAGCTTCAGTTCCTGAACGACCGCAAGCTGCCGTTCGCCGAGGTCCTGGGACTGAGGTTCGTCGCTGCGAGCGAGACGGGCGTGAAGGCCGAGATGGTCGTCAGGCCAGAGCTCTGCACGCGGCCCGACATCCTGCACGGTGGCGCGGTCATGGCCTTCGCCGATACGCTGGGCGCCGCCGCCACCGTGCTCAACTTGCCGGAAGGCAAGGGCACGACGACCATCGAGAGCAAGACCAACTTCGTCGGGCCCGCGCCCGTCGGCACGACCGTGATCGGCGAAACCACGCCGATCCATCGCGGCCGCCGCACCCAGGTCTGGCAGACGCGCATCACGACGGTCGAGGGCAAGTTGGTCGCGGTGGTGACGCAGACCCAGATGGTGCTTTAGCGCAACAGGGCGGCGATGAAGGCCGCCAGTGTCTTGTCGGCGTCGGCCACCGTCTGGCGCGAGGCCTGCGGCCAGTCGATCCGGATCTTCAGGTACTGGTCGCGATAGCCGGTGAGCAGCATCTTGCTGAACAGGCGGCCGCTCTGACCGGAGACGGTGTAGACGATGCAGCGAAAGCGCGCTGTTCCGTAGGTGCACTGCGACGGAACGGTCGGACGGTCGACGTTGGCGAAGCCGCTCGACCTGAAGCTCCGATCGGTTCCCTGCATCTCCTCGGCGAACTGGTTGACCACGGCCGGATTGTCGCCGCCGGCCGGCACGCGCCGGCCCTCGTCGTAGAGCTGGACGGAAATTTCCATGCCGCCGGCGACGTAATTGTAGCGATAGGCCGTGGCCCGTCCGATCGGATAGGTGAAGGATCTCGCGAACTGGGCGGGACCGAGCGTGCCGGGGAACTCGAGCCGGGTGCCGGGATGTACTGCCGGCGCCGGCGCCTGGGCGACGGTGGCCGAGGGTGCGGCCAACGCCAGCGCGACCAGCATCGCCAGCCGTCTAGACATCCAGATTGGCCACCTTGAGGGCGTTGTCCTGGATGAAGTCGCGGCGCGGTTCGACGACGTCGCCCATCAGCGTCGAGAAGATCTCGTCGGCCTCGTCGACGTGGTTGATCTTGACCTGCAGGAGGGTGCGCGCCTCGGGGTCGAGCGTCGTCTCCCAGAGCTGATCGGGATTCATCTCGCCCAGACCCTTGTAACGCTGGATGGTGACGCCCTTGCGGCCGGCGTCGAGCACGGCGGCGAACAGCGCGGTCGGCGAGGCGATCGGCGTCTCCTTGTCCTTCACGACGAACGCGCCGGGCTTCAGGTAGACCGCCTGCAGCGGATCGGCGAGGGCGTCGAGGCGGCGCGCCTCGGCGCTCTTGATCAGCGGTCCGTCGATGACGTGGCGTTCCTGCACGCCGCGCACGCGGCGGACGAAGGCGAGGCCGCCATCCGGGGTCGGCTCGCCGGCCCAGCCGCGCTCCAGCGCGGGGCTCACGGCGTTGAGGCGGCGGGCGATGTAGTCGGCGGCCTGGCGGGCCAGCTCGGCGTCGGCCAGCACGTCGGGCTTGAAGGCGCCGGCGATCGCCGCCTGCTCGATCACGGCCTGGCTGGTGACGCGGCGCGACAGCGACAGCGGCTTCACGAGGTTGGCCACCGAGCGGGCGATGTCGACGGTCTGCCGCAGGTCGGCGCCGGCCTGCACCGAGCCGTCGCCGAGACGGAACGAGGCGCCCTCCAGGCCGCTGTCGATCAGGTGGTCGTCTAGCGAGCGCTCGTCCTTGAGGTAGATCGACGACTTGCCCTTGGCCGCTTTGAAGAGCGGCGGCTGGGCGATGTAGAGATAGCCTCCGTCGATCAGCGCCTTCATCTGGCGATAGAAGAACGTCATCAGGAGCGTGCGGATGTGCGAGCCGTCGACGTCGGCGTCGGTCATGATGATGATCTTGTGGTAGCGCAGCTTGCCGAGGTCGAAATCGTCGGCACCGATGCCGGTGCCGAGCGCTGTGATCAGCGTGCCGATCTCCTGCGAGCTCAGCATCTTGTCGAAGCGCGCGCGCTCGACGTTCAGGATCTTGCCGCGCAGCGGCAGGATCGCCTGGTTGGCGCGGTTGCGGCCCTGCTTGGCCGAGCCGCCGGCCGAATCGCCCTCGACGATGAACAGTTCGGAAAGTGCCGGATCGCGCTCCTGGCAGTCGGCGAGCTTGCCGGGCAGCGAACTGACGTCGAGCGCGCCCTTGCGCCGCGTGAGCTCGCGCGCCTTGCGTGCGGCCTCGCGCGCGGCGGCGGCCTCGACCACCTTGGTCAGGATCTTCCTGGCCTCGCCGGGATGCTCCTCGAACCACTGTCCGAGCTTGTCGGCGACCACCGACTCGACGACCGGACGGACTTCGGACGAGACGAGCTTGTCCTTGGTCTGCGACGAGAACTTCGGATCGGGCACCTTGACCGACAGCACGCAGGTCAGGCCCTCGCGCATGTCGTCGCCGGTCAGGTTCACCTTCTCCTTCTTGGAGATGCCCGATTCGTCGGCGTACTTGTTGACGGTGCGGGTCAGCGCGCCGCGAAAGCCCGCGAGATGCGTGCCGCCGTCGCGCTGCGGGATGTTGTTGGTGAAGCACAGCATCGTCTCGTGATAGCTGTCGTTCCACTGCAGCGCGACCTCCACCGACATGCCGTCCTTCTCGCCCCGGATCGACACCGGCGGGCTGTGCAGCACCTGCTTGTTGCGGTCGAGGTACTTGGCGAAGGCCTCGACGCCGCCCTCGTAGAACAGTTCGGAGACCTTGGGCTCGGCGCCGCGCTCGTCGCTGAGCACGATGCGCACGCCCGAGTTCAGGAAGGCGAGCTCGCGCAGCCGATGCTCCAGCGTGGCGAAGTCGAATTCGGTCCTGGTGAATATCCTGTTGGACGGCAGGAAGGTCACCTCGGTGCCGCGCTTTCCCTCGGGCGCCTCGCCGACCAGCTCGAGATCCCTCTCGGCATCGCCCATGCGGAAGCGCAGGAAATATTCCTTGCCGTTGCGCCAGATGTGCAGGTCGAGCTGCTCCGAAAGCGCATTGACGACGGCGGCGCCGACTCCATGCAGGCCGCCCGAGACCTTGTACGAGTTCTGGTCGAACTTTCCGCCGGCGTGCAGCTGCGTGAAGATGACGTTGGCCGCCGATATGCCCTCTTCCTTGTGGATGTCGACCGGCACGCCGCGGCCGTTGTCGCGGACCGTCACCGAGCCGTCGCCGTGCAGCACGACGTCGACGCGGTCGCAGTAGCCGGCGAGGGCCTCGTCGATGGCGTTGTCGACGATCTCGTAGACCATGTGGTGCAGGCCGGTGCCGTCGTCGGTGTCGCCGATGTACATGCCCGGCCGCTTGCGCACGGCCTCCAGTCCGCGCAGCACCTTGATCGAATCGGCGTCGTAGTCGTCGCCGTTCAGGGAAACAGGTTCGTTGTCGCTCATCGTCGGTGTTCCAATGCGTTCAATGCGCCGCGACCCGGCCATCCGCGACGCGCAGGATCTGCGCGCGGCCGGCGAGCGGCTCGAAGAGTTGTGCGTCCGTTCCGGTCATCCAGCTCTGCACGCCGAGCGCAACGACCTCGTCGAACAGCGCGTGGCGCCGTTCGGCGTCCAGATGGGCCGCGATCTCGTCCAGCAGCAGCAGCGGCGGGCGGCCCCGCGACAGCGCGACCAGCCGGACATGGGCGAGAGCGATCGACACCAGCAGCGCCTTCTGCTGCCCCGTCGAGCCCTCGGCCGCGGGCAGGTCGAGATCGAGGTGGCGGACGCAGAGATCGCTGCGATGGGGCCCGAGCGACGTCGTGCCCGCCTCCGCGTCGCGCGCCCGGTGGGCGGCCAGCTGGCCGCGCATCAGATCCTCGGCATCGAGCGCCGCCATGTCGGCCACCCAGCCGTCGACCTCTCCCGACATGGCCAGCGAGGCGCGCGGAAAGGGCCCGACGCCGAGACGGGCGGCGGCATCGAGGCGATGCACGGTATCGGCGCGGGCCGCCGCCAGGGCGATGCCATGCCGCGCCATCGTATCCTCAAGGACGCTGAACCAGTGCGGATCTCGCTGGCCGCCCTGGCGCCCATCTGCCAGCAGCCGGGCGCGTTGGCGGAGCGCGTTGTCGTAGGCGGCGACGTTGCCGGCATGCTCGGGATGGAGCGCCGTCACCAGCCTGTCGAGGAAGCGCCGTCGCTCGCCGGGCCCGTCCAGGAACAGCCGGTCGATCTGTGGCGTGAGCCATACGCAGGCGACGTGCTGGCCGAGCGCCGTCTGGCTGGGCGCCGTGCGGCCGTCGATGCGCACGATGCGGCGCGGCAGCCCGCCCTCGCCCTTGCCGGCTTCGAGACCCGTTCCGACCGCGAGTCGGCCCTCCGGCGTGTCGAGCGTCGCGGCGACCGCCCAGGCCGAACCGGGTAGTGGCCGCGACGGCTCGCGGTGGCCGACCTCGTCCAGCCGGGCGCGGCGCAGGCCGCGGCCGGGCGACAGGAAGGAGAGGGCCTCGAGGAGATTGGTCTTGCCGGCGCCGTTGGGACCCACCAGGACGACAGGCGCCGCCCCGCACTCGAGGCGGAGCTGGCGGTAGTTGCGAAAGTCGGTCAGCCGCAGCTGGCGCACGGCGAGGCTCGCCGGCGCTGCACCGGTCACGGCGTCGGAAGGGTAGGTTGGTGCGCTGGTCGCCGAGCCAATCATACCCGCATCGGCATGAGCACGTAGAGCGCGCTCTCGTCGGCGCCGTCGCGCACCAGGGTGGGCGATCCGGCGTCGGCCATCAGGAAGCGCGCCTCGGCGCCCGCTATCTGCTCGGTGATGTCGAGCAGATAGCGCGAGTTGAAGCCGATCTCGAGCGCGGCCGCCTTGTACTCGACCTCGATCTCCTCGGTGGCGCTGCCCGCGTCGGGGCTGGTCGCCGACAGCGTCACCACGCCCTTGGCGACGGCGAGCTTGATGGCGCGGGATTTCTCGGTCGAGATGGTCGAGACGCGATCGACGGCGTGGGCGAACTCCTTGCACGGCACGTTCAGGACCTTGTCGTTGCCGGTCGGGATGACCCTCTCATAGTCCGGGAAGGTGCCGTCGATCAGTTTGCTGACCAAGGTGACGTTGCCGGAAGCGAAGCGGATGCGGGTGTCGGAAAGCTCGATCTCGACCGAGCCGTCGCTCTCGTCGAGAAGCTTGCGCACCTCGCCCACGGTCTTGCGCGGCACGATCACGCCGGGAATGTCGGTGGCGCCCTTGGGCAGCGGCACCTCGACCCTGGCCAGGCGGTGGCCGTCGGTCGCCACCCCGCGCAGGACGGGCGTGCCGCCGGCGTTGGCTGCGTGGAAATAGATGCCGTTCAGGTAATAGCGCGTCTCCTCGTTGGAGATGGCGAAGCGGGTGCGGTCGATGATGCCCTTTAGATCGGTCGCCGGCAGCTGGAAGCGATGCGGCAGGTCGCCCTCGTTCATCGCCGGAAAATCGGCCGGCGGCAGGCATTGCAGGGTGAAGCGCGACCGGCCGGCGCGGATCACCAGGCTGCCGCCGTCGCTCGCCGCCTCGAGTTCGACCTGCGCCCCGTCCGGCAGCTTGCGCACGATCTCGTAGAGCGTGTGGGCCGGCGCCGTCGTGGCGCCCGTCTTCGCCGCGCTCGCCTCGACCGATTCGGTGATGGCGAGATCCATGTCGGTGGCCGCGAGGCTGAGCCGCCCCTTCTGGGCGGAGATCAGGACGTTGGACAGGATCGGGATGGTGTTCCGGCGTTCGACGACACTCTGGACATGGGCCAAAGCCTTCAGGAGGGCTGCCCGTTCGATCGTCAGTTTCATGTTTTGGTCGCTGTAACCAGGGGCCGAAAGGGTTGGATTCTTGGCCCGTCCCGACGCCGGCAGGAAGCCTTCGGGGAACGGTTGAAAAGTATACCACGCGGCCCCACGGCGGGAAGCAATTTCGCCCGCAATATTAGGCTCTTAGAGGCATGAATCGGCATGAAAAACGGGGCCTGTCCGGCCCCGTTCCACAATCGGCGCGGCTGATACCCTATCCTTGCAACTGTCGCTTGAGCATCTCGACGTCTTCCGCAATCGAGAGATCCGACACTTTCAGCTCCTCGATCTTGCGCACCGCGTGCATGACCGTGGTGTGATCGCGATTGCCGAAGCGCTTGCCGATCTGCGGCAGGCTGAGCGTGGTCAGCTGCTTGGCGAGGTACATCGCCACCTGGCGCGGCCGCGCGACGGAGCGTGCGCGCCTGGGCGAGCTCATCTCCGCGAGCTTGATGTTGTAGTGCGCAGCGACACGCTGCTGGATCTCGTCGACCGTGACCTTGCGGTCGGCCTGGCGCAGCAGGTCGTGCAGCACGTCCTGCGCCATCTCGACCGTGATCTCGCGACCGATCAGCTGGCCGTGCGCCACCACCCGATTGAGCGCGCCCTCGAGCTCGCGGATGTTGGTGTTGATCTTGTGGGCGAGGAACTCGAGCACCGCCATTGGGACCGGCACGCGCGCATTCTCCGCCTTGATCTGCAGGATCGAGAGGCGGAGTTCGTAGGTCGACGAATGAATGTCGGCCACCAACCCGCTGCCCAGCCGCGAGCGCATGCGCTCTTCGATGTCCTGCAGCTCGCTGGGCGGCTTCTCCGAGGACAGCACGATCTGCTTGTTCTGCTCGACCAGCGAATTGAAGGTGAAGAAGAACTCTTCCTGGCTCGCCTCCTTGCCGCAGATGAACTGCACGTCGTCGACCATCAGCACGTCGACGTTGCGGAACATCTCCTTGAACTGGCCGGTGTTCTTGGTGCGCAGCGCCGTGATGAAGCGGTTCACGAAGTTTTCGGCCGTCAGGTACAGGACGCGGGTCTTGGGGTCGCGCTCGCGGATGGCGTGCCAAACCGCGTGCATCAGGTGCGTCTTGCCGAGGCCGACGCCACCGAAGATGTAGAGCGGATTGCGCTCCGGCAGGGGGCGGTCCTGCTCGGCGATGTTGCGCGCCGCCGCATAGGCGAACTCGTTCGGCTTGCCGACCACGAAGTTGGCGAAGGTGTAGCGCGCTTCCGGGTTCTGGAAGATTTCGTCGACGCCGCGGCCGATCGACGGGCCGAGGCGGGGCATCGGCGGCTGATAGCTCTGCGGCGCGGGCAGCGGCGGCACCGCGATGATGTCGTGCGGCCGGCGCGGCGTCGGCGGCGGAACCAGGTTGACCTCGACATGGGTCACGTCGGGCGCGACGGCCTGCCAATAGGCGAGCACGCGGTCACCGTAGTGACGGCCCACCCAGTCGCGCACGAAACGGGTCGGTGCATAGAGACGCAGGCGGCCGGACTTGAGCTCGCCCAGCTCGACCTCGCCGAACCATGTCTTGAAGGCCTTGTCGCCAATCTCCTTGCGAAGCCGGTCGCAGACGCGCACCCAGTGCGTTTCCAACTCCTTCCGGCCTTCTTCCATTACAACCCCCGCCGCACTTTCTTGACCCAAACTCGCTTCTTTATTGCCAGTCATTGGTGTTTGTGTCCGCGTCACGTCTGTCTCCAGGGAAGCCCTGCCGCCTTCCAGCCCGCCGTCGCGCCGCGTCTCGCCTGCGCGTCGAGCGGACCCTCGAAACCGTCCGCTACGTTGAAACAACTACTGTAGCCGGCCGCGGTCATGGCTTTCGCCGCCGCGGCCGATCGGGCTCCACTCCTGCAGATGAACAGCAACGGCGCATCCTTGTCCGCGACCGCCCCCGCGAGGGCGGCAACGAACTCGGCGTTGGGCTGCATGCTCGGGAAGACCTGCCATTCGACCAGCGCCGGCTTCTTGCCGAGCGCGGCGAGGTCGGGCAGGCCGACATAGTTCCATTCAGCGCGTGTGCGCACGTCGATCAGCACGGCCTTGGCGTCGTCCTGCAGGATCTTCCAGGCCGTCGCGGGCGCCACGTCACCGGTGTAGCCGGCGGCGGGGGACACTTCGTACGTGCCGGCACTCCTGTTGTCTCTCGCCATAGCCCCCGCTCTTCATTGTTCGATGGCGGGACGCAGAAGGCGGGCCAGCGACCGATCGGCAGGCACAGGGAGCGACGGTGACGGTGCAGATCCCCGTTCGATGCGCGCCGTTGGTGGGGCGCTGCCGGGATCGAAATCGTCGCCGCCGGATTCCTGTGACCGTCTCCCTCGTTCGTCGATCGGCGAAGAGGAAGCCCCTCGTCTTCGCCTGGGCCCGCGACGTCAGCGCCCCACGCCCCGTCGCGATGCAACGACTCTTAGCAGAGAAGACCATTGGCGCAAACGACGCGGCGCGCCAATGAAGCACGCTATTCAGACTCTTCCGTACGCGAGTCGATTGACAAGCCCGGCGATTCGATTCTTCCGTCGATCAAATGCATCGAGGCAATCCAACATCTAGCGCCCGAGGCGCGGCGCGATGCGATAAAGTGGAATCGTATGTCGTTCGCCCAAATAGCCGCCTAGCAATCTTCGTCGCGGCGCTCCGAATATTTTTTTGAGCGACCTCGCCGGAAAAAGAAAACGCCGCTCGAGCGGAGCGGCGTTCGTATCACACGAAGGTCGGTGGCCTCACGCCATCGCCTTGATGCGCGCGTTCAGTCGCGAGACTTGTCGTGCCGCGGCGTTGGGTGCAACGACGCGCTTGCCGGCGCCACGCTGGATCTCGGGCTGCGCCGCGCGCAGGGCGGCCTGCGCCGCCTTCTTGTCGCCCGCGGAGATCGCCTCCTCGACCTTCTTGACCGAGCCGCGGACTCGGCTTCGCCGTGCCGCGTTGACGGCGGTGCGACGCTCGGTTTGACGGGCCCGCTTCTCGGCCGACTTGTGATTCGCCATCTGATCCTCGTCCTCGGAAGGGCGCGCTTATACGGGCCGGCCGGAGGGCGGTCAACCCCGCCAAAAGCCCCGCCTCAACGGTGTTTCCAGGCCGCCTTGCGCTTGTCGGCAAAGGCGCTCATGCCTTCCTGGCGGTCGTCGAAGGCGAAGGTGGCATGGAAGGTGCGCCGTTCGAAGCGCACGCCTTCGGCCAGCGTGGTCTCGAACGCGCGGTTCACCGCTTCCTTCGCCACCATGGTGGCGGGCAACGACATCGACGCGATCTTCTCGGCGGCGGCGACGGCCTCGTCCATGAGCTGCGCCAGCGGAACCACGCGGCTCACCAGGCCGCAACGCTCGGCTTCCGCTGCATCCATCATGCGGCCCGTCAGCACCAGATCCATCGCCTTGGACTTGCCGACGAAGCGCGGCAGGCGCTGCGTGCCGCCCGCTCCGGGGATCGTGCCGAGCGTGATCTCCGGCTGGCCGAACCGGGCGTTGTCCGCAGCGACGATGAAATCACACATCATCGCCATCTCGCAGCCGCCACCCAGCGCGTAGCCCGCCACCGCCGCCACGATCGGCTTGCGAACCTGGCTCACTTTCTCCCAGCCGACCGTGATGAAGTCCTGCAGGAAGACGTCCTGGTAGGATTTCTCCTTCATCTCCTTGATGTCGGCGCCGGCGGCGAAGGCCTTGTCGCTGCCGGTGAGCACCATGCAACCGATGCCGGGATCGGCCTCGAAGCCGTCGAGCGCCTGGCCGAGCTCGCGCACGAGGTCGGCACACAGTGCGTTCAGGGCCTTCGGCCGGTTGAGGCGGATGATGCCGACCCGCCCCTTTGTTTCGGTCTGGATGTTCTCGTAGGCCACGGATCCCTCCTAGCGCTGACAGTGCGCGCAATAGAATGTCGAGCGGCCGGACTGGACGAGCCGGCGCACCGTATGTCCGCAGGCCCGCGTCGGGCAGGTCGCTCCTTCGCGGTCGTAGACATTGAAGCGGGTCTGAAAATAGCCCAGCTCGCCGTCGGGCTGCACATGGTCTCGCAGGGTCGAGCCGCCGTCGGCGATGGACCGCAGCAGCACCTGCTTGATGGCGGCAACGAGACGCCCGGCGCGGTCGCCCTGCACGGTGTGGGCGGAGCGACGCGGCGACAGGCCGGCGAGGAACAGCGCCTCGCACGCATATATGTTGCCGATGCCCACCAGGGTCTTCTGGTCGAGCAGCGCGGCCTTGATCGGCGTCCTGCGGCCCTTCAGCCGGGCGGCGAGCGCCGCACCGGTGAAGCCGTCGTCCAGCGGCTCGGGCCCCAGACCCTTGAACAGCTTGTGGCCGGCCAGCTTCTCATCCGCCACCAACAGCATCAGGCCGAAGCGGCGCGCATCGTTGAAGCGGATCTGCCAGCCTTCGTCCGTCTCGATGACCACATGGTCGTGTCGGCCATAGGGATGTTCGCTGGCGCTGGCGGCGTCGTGCAGCACCATCCGCCCCGACATGCCGAGATGGGCGATCAGGGTATGGTCGTCGTCGAGCCGGATGAGAAGATACTTGGCGCGCCGGTCGATCGCCCGAACGGTGCGTCCCTCGACGCGCGCGGCAAAGCGTGCCGGCAGCGGCACGCGCAGATCGCGGCGCCGCTGCACCAGCCGCGCGATGCGATGCCCGACCAGCCTGGGAAGCAGTCCGCGGCGGACCGTTTCGACTTCGGGAAGCTCGGGCATGCGCCTAGTGACGGGCTCCGAAGAGGGCGCTGCCGACGCGGACGTGGGTGGCGCCGAGGCGCACCGCCGTTTCGTAGTCGGCGCTCATGCCCATGCTGAGCTGGCGCAGTCCGTTGCGCGCCGCCATCTTGCCGAGCAGACCGAAATGCAGCGCCGGCGCCTCGTCGACCGGCGGAATGCACATCAAGCCAACGACGTCGAGCTTGTGGGTGTCGCGGCAGGAGGCGACGAACGCATCGACATCGGCGGGAAGGATTCCGGCCTTCTGCGGTTCCTCGCCGGTGTTGACCTGGATGAAGCAGCGCGGCCGCCGGCCGGCGCGCTCCATCTCCTTCGCGAGGGTCGCGGCGAGCTTCTCGCGATCGACGGATTGAATGACGTCGAACAGGGCCACCGCATCGCGCGCCTTGTTGGTCTGCAGCGGGCCGATCAGGTGCAGCTCGAGGTCGGGGCATTCGGCCTTGAGGGACGGGAACTTCTCCTCCGCCTCCTGCACGCGGTTCTCGCCGAACACGCGCTGGCCGGCCGCCAGCAGCTCGCGCACGCGCTCGGCGCCATGCGTCTTGGAGACCGCCACCAGGGTGACGGCCGCCGGCTCGCGTCCCGCCGCCGTCGCCGCCTCGGCGATGCGCCGGCGGACCTCGGCCAGGCGCTCTGCGCCGTCAATTGCCAAGCGCTCTGCGCCCTCGCTCATGCGTCGAGGCTCGCCCGCGCCTCGAGCGCTTTGGTGTTGCCGGGATCGGCGGCGAGGGCGGCATCGAGCGTGTCGCGCGCAAGGTCGCGCTCTCCCAGGGCGATCAGGCACCTGCCGTAGCCGAGCAGCAGCCGCACGTCGCCCGGCAGGCCGCGCAGCGCATGCTCGTGCAACGACCGGGCCTCGCCGGCGCGGCCGAGATCGACCAGTACTTCGCCGAGATTGTTGAGCAGGAGCGGATCGTCCGGTTCCAGGCGCAGGCCGCGCTTGAACACCCGCCGCGCCTCCTCCGGCCGCGCCAGGCCGCGCAAGGCCAGCCCCTCGTTGTTGAGGGCGCCCACATCCTGGGGCGCTGCCTGGAGATAGGCCGCCAGGGTCTCGCGGGCCGCCTCGAACTCGCCGCGCGTGATCTGCAGGAAGGAGAGCTGAAGCACGGCATTCCGATCGAGGCGATTGCGCGCGAGCGCCGCGCGCAGGGCTTCGATCGCCTGATCGGTCTGGCCCGCCGCGGTGCGCGCGAGCGCCAAGGTGCGCAGCGCCGCGCTGAAGTGGGGGTCGAGCTCGATCGCCTTCTGCAAGGGCGCGATCGCGTCCGTGGGGCGGCCGATGAAATGGAGGACGAAGCCCATCACGTGGTTCAGGCTGGCGCTCTGTGGTGCCAGCGCCAGTGCGCGCTCGGCCTCGGCGATCGCCTCGCCGTGATGGCCCAGTCCCATGAGCGCGAGCGCCCGGTCGCCCAGGATCTGGCCCTGCCGCTCGGTTTCGGCGCCTGCGTCGGCCAGCGCACGGTCGAGCACACCGATGGCGGCATCGAAGTGGCCGAGGCGATAGAGCACATGGCCCAGCATGTTGCGCGTACGCGCCGCCAGCGGCTTCAGGCCCTCGCTGCCGGGCTGCTCCAGCGCGCGGTCGAGATTGGTGACGACTTCCGCCAACTCGCGCTCGGCGGCGGTGAAGCGGCCCTGATCGATATGGAGGGAGGCGAGCGCCA
This sequence comes from Enhydrobacter sp., assembly GCA_025808875.1. NCBI lineage: Bacteria > Pseudomonadati > Pseudomonadota > Alphaproteobacteria > Hyphomicrobiales > Enhydrobacter > Enhydrobacter sp. The sequence continues at coordinate 4,818,392 of CP075528.1, forward strand.
GCCGCGCCTCCACGTGTGCCGGCGCGCGGCGAATGGTGTCGCGAAAGCGTTTGGCCGCCTCGTCGAGCTGGCCCATCTGCCGGGCCGCGAGGCCGAGATTGTAGGACAGGATCGGTTCGTTCGGATCCTTGGCGATCGCCTTGCGCCAGAGCTGGACCGCGTCGGGCAGCGCGCCGCGCTGAGACAGGCACACCGCCAGATAGTGGAGGATGTCGGGCCGCTCGCCGTGACGGCCGAGGGCGGAACGGAACAGCGGCTCGGCGCGATCGAACCAGCCGGCGCGCAGATACTGCACGCCGGTCTGCAGCTCGGGATCGGGTTGCGGGGCCTGTCTCGCGGGGCTTGCCATGGCGGGCTGTGTAGACCCGGCCCGGGGTCGACGCTACATCAAACGCCATGGCCAAGGACGTCGATCTCTTCAAGGCGGCGATGAAGGATGTGGCGCCTCTGCGCGGTCGCCGGCCCGTTGCGCGGGCTGGCCGACTTCCCGACATGGCGAAGTCCGTCGGCAATTCGTCCCGCGCCACGCCGCCGCGTCAGACGATCCGGCCGGCGCGGCGCGACGAACGCCCGTCCTTCGATCGCGACATCGACCGCGCCCTGTCGCGCGGCCGCCGCGAGCCCGAGGCGCGGCTCGACCTGCATGGCCTGACCCTGGCCGCCGCCGAGCGCGCCGTCGTGCGCTTTCTCGAAGAGGCCGCGGACCGCGACCTGCGGATCGTCCTCGTCGTCACCGGCAAGGGCTGGCGCGAGGAGGGCGGCCGCATCGTCGAGGGCAGGATACGCGGCGAATTTCCCGGTTGGCTCGAGCGACCGCCCATCCGTGCGTCGGTGCGCGGCGTGAAGCCCGCGCACCAGCGACACGGCGGCACCGGCGCCTTCTACGTGCTGCTGCGCCGCCGTTCGTCGGCGAGCAGCCGCTCCTTGCGCGCGACGCCCCAGCGATAGCCGGTGATCGCGCCGTCGGCGCCGACCGCTCGATGGCAGGGGATGACGCCGGCCGCCTGGTTGGTGGCACAGGCGCGACCGACCGCGCGGGCCGATGCGGGCGCGCCGATGTACCGCGCGATCTCGCCGTAGGTCCGCGTCTGGCCGGGCGGGATCTCGGTCAGCGCCTTCCAGACCTTCCACTGGAAGGCGGTGCCGACGATGTCGAGCGGAACGTCCGCGGCATCCAGGGCCGAGGGCTTGCGGCCGTAGAGGCGCGCCAGCACGCTTTTCACGCGCGGCGCCAGCGCCGGATCGTTGCGGCGGATGGTGGCGGCCGGGAAGTCGCGCTTGAGGTCGTGCTCCAGGGCGCGGTCGCTGTCGCCGAGAAAGACCGCGGCGATGCCCTTGCTGGTCGCCGCGACCAGCACCCGGCCATAGTCCGATTCCACGGTCGTGAAGTCGATATGCGCGCCCGCGCCGCCCCTGGCATAGGTGGCCGGAGTCATGCCGAGTGCCTTGTCGCTCGATTCGTAGACGCGGCTCGGCGAACCGTAGCCCGCGCCGTAGAGCGCCTCGGCCACCCTCTCGCCGTCGCGCAACGCCTTGCGGAAGCGCTGGCGCTTGCGCGCGACCAGCCAGTCGCGCGGATTGACCCCGAGTTCGGCGACGAAGCGCTTGGACAGGGCGCTCGACGACACGCCGACCCGGCGCGCCACCTCGGCGAGGGTCGGCGGCCGGTCGGCGGCCGCCGCATCGAACAGCGCGCAGGCCCGCGCCACGATCTTGCTGAGGCCGAGGTCGGCCTGCCAGTCGCGCGGCTTGCAGCGCTTGCAGGCCCGGAAGCCCGCCGTCTCGGCCGCTTCCGGCGAGGCGTGGAAATCGACGTTGCGGCGCAGCGGCGGCCGCGCGGCGCAGGACGGCAGGCAATAGACGCCCGTCGACCGGACCGAGAACCAGAAGCGGCCGTTATAGGTCCGGTCGCGACGCTGCACCGCCTGCCAGCAGGTGTCGGCATCGGGGGTCGGAGAGGTGGCGAGGGCCACGGTCGAGAAGGTGGAGGCGGAGGTGTGTCGGGTCATGGCGCCTGACATAGGCGGCCTGTCCAACCTGCTCTATCCGGCCGCCGCCGGCAATTCTCGAAAGGGGAAATCCCGGACCGCGGGCCGCCAGACGGCCGATGCCTGGGCATCGGCGTTGGGGGGAGAGCGGGGCTGAGGACCCGCGGTCCGGGAAGCTCTCTGAAAGCCCGGCCTTACGACCAGAAACCCTTGTCGGCTTCCGCCCGGGCGCGCGCCCGGTCGAGGCCGATGTCGCGCAGCAGCCGGTCGTCGAGCTCGGCGAGCTGGCGTCGCGAGCGGTGCAGTTCGGCGCGGGCCATGAGCGTCTCGGCGCCGACCACGACGGCTCCGGCCAGAAGCGCCATGGCGCGGCCGAAAGAGAAGGAGGGGGTTTCCGCGCGGGTGATTTCCCGCACGCTGGTCAGGGTCGTCATGGCTTAGCTCCGTTTGAGGCGGCCGGACCGTGGCGGTGACGGGTACCTCGTTTACATGCCCAATTTGCGGTATGATGCGCCACCTTTCAAAGGATGAAAGCTCGGGGGAGACCTAGAAAAACTATGTATTGGTTGCCGTCATGAGTCGCTCCCAGCTGCCCCTCAACGCGCTGCGCGCCTTCGAGGCCGCCGCCCGCCACGCGAGCTTCACCCATGCCGCCGAGGAGCTGCACGTCACGCAGGCCGCGGTGTCGCACCAGGTGAAGGCACTCGAGGAACGGCTCGGAGTCGCCCTGTTCGTCCGCCGCCCGCGCGGGCTCGAGATCACCGGCGAGGGTCAGGCCCTGCTGCCCGACCTGCGCGACGCCTTCGATCGCATGACCAACGCGCTCGAGCGCGTCGGCCGCAAGGCCAACTCGGGCACGCTCAATGTCAGCCTCGTCACCACCTTCGCACTCGGCTGGCTGGCGCCGCGCCTGCACCGCTTCCAGGCCAAGCACCCGGAGATCGAGGTGCGCATGACGACGAGCCAGCGCCGCATCGACTTCGCGCGCGAGGATTTCGACTGCGCCATCCGCTTCGCCGTCCAGCCCGACCCCGATCTCCACGCCACGCGGCTGTTCAGCGACGTGCTGACGCCGCTGTGCGGGCGCCGCTACAGGGACAAGCTCAAGACGCTCGAGGATTTGAAGCGCGTGCCCTTCATCGACATGACCTACGATCCCGAATGGTCGATCTGGCTGCGCGCCGTCGGCATGGGCGACTTCAAGCCCAAGCGTGTCGTCACCTTCGATTCGACCATGATCGCCGTCGAGGCGGCGATGGAGGGCGCCGGCGTCGCGGTCGGACCGCCGCAGCTCTTCCGCGAGGAACTGGCCGAGGGCCGCCTGTTCCAGCCCTTCCCGCAGATCGTCGATTCGGGCAAGGCCTGGTGGTTCGTCTGTCCGCCCGCCTCGGTCAATCGTCCCAAGACGCGGGCGTTCGAGGATTGGCTGGTCGAGGAAGTGAGCGCGCCGCAGGTGCGGTCCAAACCCGTGCTCGCCTCGGGCGCGCGCCGATAAGGAGCCTCAGAAAATCTAATGAGCATTCTGGATCGACTGCTTCGTCGGAAAGCGCCCGAATCGGCGCCCGTCCCCCTGCATGTCTGCGGCGCGATCGAGATCCGCCGTCCCTGGGCGCGTCGCTCGGCGAACGTCGAGGGTCTGGCCGGCGGCTACTGCCTTCTCACCAACCGGGCCGCCACGCCGGACCGGCTGGTCGCCGCCGCCTGCTCGGGCGCCGAGGCGGTCGAGATCCACGCCATCAAGGTCGTCGGCAACGGCATCGTTATGCGCCCTGTCGAGGGGGGCCTTGCCTTGCCGCCCGATACGCCGATGACCTTGAAACCGCGCGGCTATCACCTGCTGCTGCGCGGCGTCGGCATGTCGCTCGGCAAGGGCGCACGCCTGCCGGTCACCTTGACCTTCGCGTCGGGCGCGAGCGTCACCCTCGACTTCGAAGTCGAGGATCCGGGCCCGGTCGGCGACGAGACCCTGCTGGAGAAACCTTAGCCCGGATAGCGGTGGCTGCCGCCAAAGGCATCCTCGAGGCGCAGCGCATCGGGGTCGTCGGCGAGATAGGAAGGACCGATCGGCACCTTGCCATGGCCGCCCGGCACGTCGAGCACGTAGGTCGGCTGGGCGAGGCCCGACAGCCGGCCGCGCAGCGCCTTCATCAGCGCCTGGCCGTGTTCGATCGACACCCGGAAATGACTCGTGCCGCGCACCAGGTCGGGATGATGGAGGTAGTAGGGCTTGACCCGCGCCGCGACCAGCGCGCGCATCAGCCGCTCGAGCGTCGCGACGTCGTCGTTGACACCCTTCAGCAGCACCGTCTGGCCGAGCAGCGGGAAGCCCGCATCGGCAAGCCGCGCCAGCGCCTCCGGCGCGCCGCCCTCGAGCTCGCGCGCGTGGTTGCAATGCACGCCGATCCACAGGCCGGCGCGGCGCGGCCGCAACGCCGCCACCAGCTCGTCGGTCACCCGGCCGGGATCGACGATCGGCACGCGGCTGTGCAGCCGGATCACCTGGACGTGCACGATGGCGTCGAGAGCGGCGACCAGTTCGCCCAGCCGGCGCGGCGCCAGCATCAGCGGATCGCCGCCCGTCAGGATCACCTCCCAGATCTCCGGCCGCTCGGCGATGTAGCGCAGCGCCGCGTCGAGCTCGCCGGCCGACAGCGCCTCGCCGCCCGGTCCGACCGTCTCGCGCCGGAAGCAGAAGCGGCAATAGACCGGGCAGACGTGCAACGGCTTCAGCAGCACCCTGTCGGGATAGCGATGCACGATGCCCTTCACCGGCGAGCGCGCCGCGTCGCCGATCGGGTCGGCGAGCTCGTGCGGCTGCACGACGCTCTCCGCCGCCGACGGCACGAACTGCCGCGCAATGGGGTCAGTAGGCGGATCGTCGGCGAGCCTGTCGCGATCGATCAGCGCCAGCATCTCGGGCGTGATGGCGATCGCCATCGATTGCGCCGCCTCGGCCAGCCGCGGATCGGGCCGCACCAGGCCGTCGCGCTCGAGCGCCTCGAGGGTCCGCAGGGTCGGCATGCCGCCGCTCACATAGGGCGGACGGTCGTTCCTGACGAGTCCTTTCGCGTCAGGCCCAGCGCGCGGTGTCGGGCCGGTCGGCCGCGGTGAGGAGCGTCGCCGTCGACACCACCGTCCAGTCGCAGAGATCGTAGCGCCGGCTGAGCGTGTCGCGCACCGCCTGCTCGGCCCCGCCCTCGGGCAGCTTGGAGCGCTCCCACATCGCGAGATTTGGCCGCCGCGTCAGCAGCAGGCTGCGCACGCCCGTCTGCAGGCCGGCCCCCGTTGCCGGATCGGGCGAGGCGGCGCTGCGCCCGCCGGTCGCACGCCACAGCCCGATCACCTGCGAATCGTAGGCGCCCTCGAAGCCCGGCCAGCCTGCCGCGCACAGATCGAGGAACTCGGGCCAATCGGGCTCGGGCGTGGCGAACCAGCGGAAGGCGTAGTTGCCCTGCCGCGTCGGCGGCGCCGCATCGGTCGGACGCAGCGTCGGCCGCAGGGCCTCGCTGCTCGCCGCGCGCACGTCGACATCGCCGCCGATCAGCGCGGCCTCGGCGTCGCCGGCGGCGATGGTGCGCGGCCACACGCTCATCGCCTGCAGCTCGTCGCGCGGCCGCCCGATCTGGCTGCGCCACACGCCGTAGAGCGCGCCGTCGCCCAGTGGCCGCGCCGCGATGCGCGCTGCCACCTCCCGCCAGCGCCGGGGCACGGTCTCGAGGCGATGATGGACGAAGTGCAGCGTCACACCCCGACGGCGGTGTGGCGGCTCAGCAGGAAGCCGTCGTAGTTGTTGGCGGCGACCGCATCGCAATGGCGCTTGTAGCGGTCGAAGCCGCCGACATAGGGCATGAACACGCGCGGCTTGCCCGGGATGTTGGCGCCGACGTACCACGAGTTGGCCAGCGGATAGAGCGTGCCGTCGGCCACCTGGTTGACGTGCGCCACCCACGCGCCCTCGGCCTCGGCGGACGGCTCGATGCGGTCGAGCTGGTGCTTGTGCAGATGGTCGATGGCGCCGGCGATCCAGTCGACGTGCTGCTCGATCGAGGCGATCATCTGCGTCTTCACGCCCGGACTGCCCGGCCCGGTGACGACGAACATGTTGGGGAAGCCCGCCACCATCAAACCGAGATAGGTGAGCGGCCCGCCTGCCCAGTGCTCGCGCAGCACCTGGCCGTCCGTCGTGCGCACGTCGATCTCGTTCAGCGCGCCGGTCATGGCGTCGAAGCCGGTGGCGAACACGATGGCGTCGAGCTCGAACGATTGGCCGCCGACGGTGCGCAGCCCGCCCGCCGTGATCTCCGCGATCGGATCGCTGCGCACGTCGACCAGGGTCACGTTCGGCCGGTTGTAGGTCTCGTAGTAGTCGGTGTCGAGGCAGAGCCGCTTGGTGCCGATCGGATGATCCTTGGGCGCCAGCAGCTCGGCCGTCCCCGGATCCTTCACGATGCCGCGGATCTTGTTGCGCACGAACTCCGACGCCGTGTCGTTCGACGCCTTGTTCACCAGCAGGTCGGTGTAGGCGTAGAGGTAGCTGATCGAGCCGCCCTCCTGCCACTTGGCCTCGTAGGAGGCGTTGCGCTCCGACTCGGGCACGTCGAGCGCCGACTGGGTCGGCCTGGCGTGTCCGGCGATGGCGAAGGGCGTGTCCATCGCGGCGGCGCGGCGCGCGGCATACTCCGCCTTGTGCCGCCGCTCCTTCTCCTCGGGCATCGGCATGTTGCGCGCCGGCAGGCTGAAATTCGCCGTGCGCTGGAAGACATGCAGGTGCTTCGCCTGTTGCGCGATGAGCGGGATCATCTGCACGCCCGACGAGCCGGTGCCGATCACGCCGACCCTGAGGCCGCTGAAATCGACGCCGTCTTGCGGCCACAGGCCCGAGTGGTACCACTTGCCCTCGAAGTCCTTCAGCCCCTTGAAGTCGGGCACGCGCGGCGTCGACAGGTTGCCGGCCGCCATCACGCAGTAGCGCGCCTCGATGCGCTCACCCGAGTCGGTCGCGAGCGTCCACTTGTTGGCCTCGCCGTCGAACACGGCGGACACGATGCGCGTGTTCAACTGCACGTCGCGGCGCAGGTCGAAGCGGTCGGCGACGTGGTCGATGTATTTCAGGATCTCGGGCTGCGTGCCGTAGCGCTCCGGCCACTTCCACTCCTGCTGCAGCGCCTCGTCGAAGGAGTAGGAGTATTCGAGACTCTCCACGTCGCAGCGCGCGCCGGGATAGCGGTTCCAGAACCACGTCCCGCCGATCCCCGACCCGGCCTCGTAGGCGCGCACCGCGAGCCCCAGCCCGCGCAGGCGATGGATGGCGTAGAGGCCGGCGAGGCCGCCGCCGACGATGGCGACGTCGAGCTGGCGGCCAGGCTGATGCGGAGCGGGCGTGCGGGAGGCGTCGGGCATGGCGTCTCTCTGATATTTTGCAATGCGGGTCGTGGCGCGGGGCCTGATGAACGGTCGGCCGACCGATGCCTCTTGGCAAGGCCCGTCGCCGTCCCGGCCCGCAGGTCGGCATGCGCTTCACGCGATGCAGAAAAACGCAGCGGGCTCATGTAAACTTCCTGTTTCAGGCCTATGGTTTTTCAATGACGGCCCGCATTTTTGCCGGATCGTCGGACAGGACACGTGGACCAATCGGTCACTCCCCCTCCAGCGACGGCCAATCCCGCCGCGGGCGTCTCGACCCGTCGCCCGGGATGGCGTGAGCGCCTGGCCGGCCGCTTCCGTTTCGGTCCGCGCCTGTTCGCCCTCCTGGTCGTCGCCCTGCTGGTGGTGGGCTACGGCGGGCGCGAGCTCTATCTGCGCTTCACCCACGTCTACGAATACGACGCGCGCGTCACCGCCGACATCGTCACCATTTCGAGCCGCACCGACGGCTGGCTGGTCGACATGCCGGTGCGCGAGGGCATGCGCGTCGGCGCCGGCGAGATCGTCGCCCGCATCGACGACCGCGCCGCCCGGCTCAAGGTCGACGCCTTCCGCGCCGAGATCGACGGCGTGCGCGCCGAGCGCACGCGGCTCCGGGCCGAGCGCCGCCTCATCCTCGGCCAGGCCGAGGCGCTCGAGCGCACGCGCGGCTCGGCCGTGCAGGTGCGCGAGAACGCGTTGGGCGCGCTGCGCTCCGATCTCGACCTCGCCCGTCTCGAATTGCAGCGCACCCGCTCGCTGTTCGACAGCAAGGTCATCAACGAGCGCCAGCTCCAGCAGGCCCAGGCCGCCGTGGTCAGGCTCGAGAGCCAGCTCCAGCAGGCCCAGGCCGAGCACCAGGAGGCGATCGGCAGCCTCGAGGAGGCGCGCGCCGAGCGCGAGAAGCTCGGCGTCATCGACGCCCAGATCTCGGCGCTCGACCACAAGGTCGCCAACCTCGCCGCCCAGATGAAGCAGCAGACCGTCGACATCGACGACCGCACCATCCGCAGCCCGGTGCCGGCGGTGATCGATCGCACCTTCATGCTGCCCGGCGAGTACGTCGCCGCCGGCCAGCGCATCCTGCTGCTGCATAATCCCGACGAGGTCTGGGTCGAGGCCAACATCAAGGAGACCCAGGTCGGCCGCCTCCGCCTCGGCCAGACCGTGAAGGTCTCGGTCGACGCCTGGCCGCGCGACCGCTTCGTCGGCAGGGTCGCCCGCATCGGCAGCGCCACCACGGCGCGCTTCGCGCTGCTGCCGACGCCCAACCCGTCGGGCAACTTCACCAAGATCACCCAGCGCGTGCCGGTGAAGATCGACCTCGTCGAGATGCCGAGGCCGCTGTCGCCCGGCATGATGGTCGAAGTCGAAATTGACGTCCGATAGCGCCCCGATCCAGACCGCTGCCGTCCTGACCGAGCGCTACGGGCCGGCCTATCGCTGGCTGGTCACCATCACCGGCATGATCGGGGTCGTCGCCATGGTGCTCGCCATGACCACGGTCAACGTCGCCGTGCCCGACGTCATGGGCGCCTTCGGCATCGGCCAGGACAAGGCGCAATGGATGTCGTCGGCCTACATGGCGACCATGACCGCCGGCATGCTGATCAACGCCTGGGTGATGGGCGTGCTGGGCGAGCGCCGCACCTTCGTCGGCTCGCAGGTCGTCTTCTCGCTCGGCGCCCTGATGGGCGGCTGGGCGCCCAACGAGGACATCCTGATCTTCTCCCGCATGCTGCAGGGCTTCAGTGCCGGCGTCGCCCAGCCGCTGGTCATGGCGACCATCTTCTCGGTCTTCCCGGCCGACCGGCGCGGCCTCGCCATGGGCGTGTTCGGCCTCGGCGTGGTGTTCGCCCCGGCGATCGGCCCGACCATGGGCGGGCTGATGATCGAGTATTTCTCGTGGCGCCACGTCTTCTTCCTGTCGCTGCCGTTCTGCGCCATCGCCGCCGTGATGGGCCTCGTCTTCATGCCGACCCGGCCGGTGCCGGCGCGCATCCCGCCCTTCGACTGGCTCGGCTTCTTCCTGCTCTGCACCGCGCTGTTCGGCCTGATGACCGGCATAGCCGACGGCCAGCGCGAGGGCTGGGGCTCCGACACCATCGTCTTCCGCCTCGCCCTCGGCGCGGCCGCCTCCGTCGCCTTCGTGCTGTGGCAGCTCCACACGCCGCGCGCCATGCTCGACATCCGCACCTTCGCCAATGTCGAGTTCGCGGCGGCGGCGCTGATCGCCTTCATCTTCGGCGCCGGCATGATGGGCTCGACCTACGTCATCCCGGTGTTCGTGCAGACCTGCATCGGCTTCACGCCGCTGCAGGCCGGGCTGATGATGATGCCGGCCGGGCTGATGCTTGCCTTCATCTTCCCGCTGGCCGGCCGCATGTCGGACGCCATGCCGGCCTCGACCATGATCATCGGCGGCCTGATGCTGTTCGCGCTCGGCTTCTGGTGGATGGTCGGCGCCGACGTCGACACCACCTTCTGGACCCTGGTCGGCATGATCATGCTGTCGCGGCTCGGGCTCGGCTTCATCAACCCCGCGCTCAACGCCTCCTCGCTCAAGGCGCTGCCGGCCGACAAGCTGCGCCAGGCCGCCGGCATCTCCAACTTCATGCGCCAGCTCGGCGGCGCCTTCGGCATCAACCTGATGGTCGCCTTCTTCGAGGTGCGCACGCGCTTCCACGCCGACGCGCTGACCGCCACCCAGGGCTGGGACAACCGCACCACCGAGCGGTTGCTCGAGCAGGTCGAGAAGCTGCTGCAGCGCGAGGGCCTGACCTACCAGCAGCAGAAGGCCGGCGCGCTCGACTTCCTCGGCCGCATGATCGACGCCAAGGCGCAGATGCTGGCCTTCTCCGACACCTTCATCATCATCGCCCTGGTGGCGCTCGCCGCGCTCGCCCCGGCCGCGCTGCTCTCGCGCTCGCAACGCCGCGCCCGCCGGCTGGCGTGGAGTTGATTTACGCCGCCCGCGCAGCAGCGGGGGCGCCGGCGGGGCTGCGTTACGAATAGGACTGAATTTTCGTGAATTTCAATGATGCTGCATGAAAACTGATTTTTCAGCGGCGCTCATCGTGAAATATACAACTGCCCTTAGGCGATGACATCGGCAGGGGGTGTGTATTAACTGTTGTATAATTTTGGCGTTCTTGATATGTGCGATCTGTGCATCCTCCCGTATCTTTCCGCGAGCTGACCCGGTTCCCATTTTGCTGCAGGGGGCGTTTCGGCGCCTGTCGAAGTGGCGACAGGGCGTCTGCCGGCATCAAGAATTTTGTACAAACGTGTGTTGCTTCCCGTGCGTCCGAGGGTTTCCGGTATTTGCGGCATTTCCGCCGGCGATTTTTCGTTCGTCGTCATACGAAATCGGCGCGGCTGCTGCCGCCGGCGGTCGGGCGCAGGGGACTTCCCGGCCTTTCCGGCTTTTCCGCACGGGTGAGACGTTCGTGTACAGGCAATGCCTCGCTCCGGGCGACCTGGCCGGGTGGGTTACGGCAGTTCCTTCAGTTTCTGCAGCGGGCTTTTGCGTCGTGGCGAGGCGTCCCGGGAAGTGTCTCACGGCGTGTCCCGAAAAGCGTCCACGTCGGTGTCCCACGCAGCGTCTCACCGTGTGTCCATGGGACGGGGGTGGGGCCAAGTGGGACACTCGGGTCTCGAAGCCTTGTGCCATCGTCATCGAAGGTGTCCCACGCGGCCGGGACAGTGGGACGCTTTGGGACACCCGGGAGGACACCCGGCCGGACGGCGGAGCGACCGCTACATCTGGAGGAGGGCCGAATTGATTCCCGTTTTTTAATTCGGCAGCCACGACATCTCGCGTCCGGAGCCCCCTTGTCCGCGTCGCCGACGACGGGCGAAATCCCCGCATGACGCCCGAACCGGCATCCGCCAAAGTCCGTCCCATGCTCGACCCCCAGCTCAAGACCAGGATCATGGACGCCGTCGATCGCGCGTTCGACGACCAGACCCGGGTGCTCGCCGACCTGGTGAGGATCCCGTCGACCCGGTTCCGCGAGGCGCCCGCGCAGGACATGATGGCCCGCCTGTTCAAGGAGGACGGGCTGTCGGTCGATCGCTGGCAAATCCGGATCGACGACCTCAAGCACCTGCCGGGCTATTCGCCGCACAGTCTCGACTACGACGATGCCTGGAACGTCGTCGGCGCCTGGCGGCCCGGTTCGCCATCCTCGGGCAAGGGTGGCCGCTCGCTGATCCTCAACGGCCATATCGACGTCGTGCCCGAGGGGCCGCACGAGATGTGGGCGCGCAATCCGTTCGATCCGGCGATCCGCGACGGCTGGATGTACGGCCGCGGTGCGGGCGACATGAAGGCCGGGCTCATCCTCAATCTCTTCGCGATGCGCGCGCTGCGGCGATTGGGCTATGTGCCGGCGGCCGACGTCTACCAGCAGTCGGTGGTCGAGGAGGAATGCACGGGCAACGGCGCGCTCGCCTGTCTGCAGCGCGGCTATCGCGCCGACGCCGCGCTGATCCCCGAGCCGTCGTCGCACGCGCTGACCGTCGCGCAGGTCGGGGTGATGTGGTTCCAGGTCAAGGTCACCGGCCATCCGGTGCATGTCTACAAGGCCGACGCCGGCTCGAACGCCATCGAATCGGCCTATCGCCTGATCCAGGCGCTGCGCACGCTCGAGAAGCAGTGGAACGCGAAGAAGGCGCACGACTCCCATTTCTGCGACCACCATCACCCGGTGAACTTCAACGTCGGCAAGATCGCCGGCGGCGACTGGGCGAGCTCGGTGCCGGCGTGGTGCACCTTCGACATGCGGATCGGCGTGCTGCCGTCGCAGACGCTGAAGGAATGCCGGCAGGAGGTCGAGGATGTGATCCGCCGCACCGCCGCCGGCGATCCCTTCCTCGGCAACAACCCGCCGACCGTGACGTGGGAGGGCTTCCAGGCCGAGCCCTTCGTGCTGCGCAACCACGAGCAGGTGCGCGAGGTGCTGGCCGATGCGCATCGCACGGTGTTCGGGTCGGCGCTCGAGGACAAGACCTCGACGGGCACCGCCGACAATCGTTTCTTCGGCCTCTATGCCGGCATCCCGGCGCTGGTCTATGGGCCGCGATCGGACGACATCCACGGCTTCGACGAGCGGGTGAATCTCGACTCGGTGCGCCAGATCACGCAGGCGACGGCGCTGTTCATCGCCGAATGGTGCGGCCTCGAGGCGGCCGGGTAATTGGTTTCAATCGTGTCAGTCGGCCCCCGCCGCATTGCCCCGACCGAGGCGCGCGCGTAGCTTGCGTGCACGAGTTTTGGGGGGACGTCGGAGAACGGGAGCCGTTGCGGCTCCCGTTTTTCGTGGTTGGTCTTCAGGCGCGACGCAGGGTCGAGAACATGCCGATCGCCAACCCGCCCAGCACGACACCGACGCCGGCCAGGCGTCCGGTCGTCAGCGGCTCGTCGACCAGCAGCGCGGCGAAGACCAGGGCGCAGCACGGCACCAGCAGCGACACCGGCCCGACCTTGGCGGCGGGATAGGCGCGCAGCAGGGTTCCCCAGATCAGGTAGCCGAGCCACATCACGGGCACGACGGTGTAGAACAGCACGGCCCAGCCGAGCCAGGTCGGCGCGAGGATCGGCGAGAGCGTCGCCTGCCAGCCGTCGAGCGCGACGCCGGCGACGGCGAGCGGCAGCGGCGGGATCAGGCTCGCCCACACCGTCACGGCGAACAGCGACACGCCGCGCGCCGAGCGGAAGAAGAGGTTGCCGGCGGCCCAGGTCAGGGCCGACATCAGCGCCAGCCCGACCGCGAGCAGCGGCGCTGCGTCCGAGACCGAGCGGGCGATCAGCACGACGCCGACCAGGGCGATGGCGAGCCCGCTCCATTGTCCCGCCGTGGCGCGCTCGCCGAGGAACAGCGCGGCCAGCACCACGGTGAGCGGGCCCTGGAGCTGGACCAGCACCGAGGTCAGGCCGGGCGGCAGGCCGGCCTCCATGGCGAAGAACAGGAAGACGAACTGGCCGGTGAACATGAAGCCGCCGATGCCGGCCAGGGTGCCCCACGAGATCGCCGGCTTCGGCACGAACAGCACCGGCAGCGCGCTCAGCACGAAGCGCCAGGTGGCGAAGGCGAAGGGCGTGAGTTCGTCGAGGCCGAAGCGGATGGCGGTGAAGTTGAGGCCCCAGGTCGCGGCGATCAGCAGCGCCGCCGCCGAATGGAGCGGCGTCAAGCGCCGCTCACAGCCACACCCACGGCCGCTCGGTCCGGTCCCTGGCCTGCCACGCCTCGATCCGGTCCTTCGCCGTCATGGTCTGGGCGATGTCGTCGAGGCCGTTCAGCAGCGCGTGCTGGCGGCGCGCATCGACCTGGAACGGTATCGCGCGGCCGGTCGGCGAGATCACCTGGCAGTTCTCGAGATCGACCGTGATCCGCGCGTTGCCCGGCGAGGCCTTCATCTCGTCGGCGAGCTGCTCGACCTCGCCGATCGGCAGCGCCACCGGCAGGATGCCGTTCTGGAAGCAGTTGTTGTTGAAGATGTCGCCGAAGTAGGGCGCGATCACCGCCTTGATGCCCATGCCCTTGAGCGCCCACACCGCGCCCTCGCGGCTCGAGCCGCAGCCGAAATTCTCGCGGCTGAGGATGATCGGCGCGCCGCGATAGGGCTGCTGGTTGAAGATGCAGTCCGGATCCTCGCTGCCGTCTGGCTTGAAGCGGATCTGCTCGAAGCAGTAGGGCCCGAGCCCCTCGCGGCCGACATTGTCGACCAGCCGCTCGATGCGGATGATCAGGTCGGTATCGACGTTCTGGCGCATCAGCGGTACGGCGACGCCGGTCACCTTGGTGAACTTGTCCATGGTCGATGCTTCCTCACCCGATCTTGCGTACGTCGGCGATCGCACCCTTGATCGCCGCCGCCGCCGCCATCGCCGGGCTGGCGAGATGGGTGCGCGCGCCGGGACCCTGGCGGCCGACGAAGTTGCGGTTGGAGGTCGAGACGCTGCGCTTGCCGGGCGGCACCCGCTCGCCGTTGGAGGCAAGGCACATCGAGCAGCCCGGCTCGCGCCATTCGAAGCCCGCCTCGACGAAGATCCTGTCGAGCCCCTCGGCCTCGGCCTGGCGCTTGATGCGCTCCGAGCCGGGCACGACCCAGGCCGTGACGTGGTCGGCCTTGCGCCGTCCCTTGGCGATCGACGCGGCGGCGCGCAGGTCGGAGATGCGGCTGTTGGTGCAGGAGCCGATGAACACCCAGTCGACGTTGGTGCCCTCGATCGGTCTGCCGGGCTCGAGACCCTGGTAGCGCAGCGCCGCCTCCCACGCCGCGCGCTTCTCCTCCGGACCCTTGGCCGGGTCGGGAATGGCGCGGTCGACGGCGATCACGTGCTCGGGGCTGGTGCCCCAGGTGATCTGCGGCGCCACGTTCCTCATGTCGATCGTGTGCTCGCGGTCGAACTCGGCGTCGGCATCGGTCGGGAGCGTGCGCCAGTGCGCGACGGCGCGGTCCCACAGGGCGCCCTTGGGTGCGTAGTCGCGGCCGGCGAGATACTCGTAGGTCGTGTCGTCGGGCGCCACCATGCCGGTGCGCGCGCCCATCTCGATGGTGAGGTTGCAGAGCGTGAGCCGCGCCTCGATCGGCAGGCTGCGCACGGCCGAGCCGGCATATTCGACGGCGTGGCCCGTGCCGGCCGCCGTGCCGACCTCGCCGATCAGGTGGAGGATCATGTCCTTGGCGGTCACGCCGACGGGCAGGCTGCCCTCGAAGCTGGCGCGGAAGCGCCTGGGCTTGCGTTGCACCATGGTCTGCGTGGCCAGCGTATGTACCAGCTCGGACGAGCCGATGCCGAAGGCGAGCGCGCCCATGCCGCCGTGCGTCGAGGTGTGGCTGTCGCCGCACACCAGGGTCGTGCCCGGCAGGGTGAGGCCAAGCTCGGGTCCGACGACGTGCACGATGCCGTTGCCGTCCTGGCCGAGGTCGAACAGCTTGATGCCGTACTTCGACGTCGTCTCGCGCATCGACTTCAGCAGCGGCTCGCCCGGCGGATAGGTCTTGTCGGTGCGGCCGGGCCGGGTCGACATCGTGTGGTCCGGCGTGCCGTAGATCAGGCGCGGCTGGGGCGGCGCGTAGCCCTTCTCGGCGGCCTCGGCGAGCGCCTTGCCGCCCGACATGTCGTGCAGCAGCGTGCGGTCGATGTGGAGCAGCACGAAGCCGTTGCCGAGATCGGCAATGACGTGGCCGTCCCAGATCTTGTCGAACAGCGTCCTGGCCATTGGTTCCTCCGCGAGGGGCGATATGAGCATCCGCCCGCTGCCGGGGAAAGCCTATTGCACGACTTCCAGGCGGGCGTACCAGGGCGATGGGCCGGGCTCGGGTCCCCAGAGCCAGTCCCACCGCGGTCCGGCCGTCAGCGTCGTCGGAATGCCCAGCCGCGCCGCGAGATGGGTCGGCCAGACATCGTCGCCGACCACGCGGGCGCAGCGCGCGATGTTGGCGGGGTCGCGCTCGATCGATTGGCCGTCGGGCGGCGCTGCGTCGGTGAACCAGCCGACGCGACCGTCGGGTTGCGCGACGACGGCGAGCGGCGGCGGCGGCGGCAGCGAGTACAGCGTCCAGCCCAGGAGATGCGGCAGGCTGCGCAGCGGCGCGGCCGCCGCGAAGCCGTCGAGGCCGGCGCCGCGCACGATCGTGGATCCGCCGAGCAGCGGTGCGAGGGTTGGCCCGCACTGAACGACCGCGTCGACGCCGCGGGCCAGCATCAGCGTGTCGCGCCGGGCGGCGCCGCTCTCGATGTCGGCCTGTTCCGGGTAGACCAGCAACCGGCCGTCGAGCGGCTCGCCCCGCCAACGCGGCAGATCCGGTGCGTAGCGCTCGCCCGGCAGGTCGAGCCGTGCCTCGTGGTCGTCCAAGCCGCGCAGCCAGTCGCCGCGCTCGAGCAGCAACTCGCCTCGCCTCAACCTCAGCGCCGCATCGTCGGGCCGCGTCGTCAGCGCCATATCGAGATCGGCAAGTGCGCCCATCCAGTCGCCGCGCGCCGCCAGCAGCCGGGCGCGCGCGCTCAGCGAGGGCACCAGGCGATGGTCGATCGACAGCGCCTCGTCGAAGGCGCGTTCCGCCTCTTCGGCCCGACCGAGTGCCTCGAGCGCGCGGCCGCGATTGTGGGCGATCGCGGGATCGCCGGGCTTGAGCGCCGCGGCGCGGTCGAGCGCGGCGAGGGCCGGTGCATGGTCGCCCAGCATCGACAGGCAGCCGGCGAGATTGATCTGGGCGGCGGCGTCGCGCGGCAGGAACCTGGCGGCGCGATCGAGAGGCTCGCGTGCCTCGGCGAAGCGTCCGAGCTTCAGGCGCACTTGGCCGAGCAGATGAAGCGCCTGGCCGGAGTTGGGCCGCGCCGCCACCACGCGGGCGAACAGCCGTTCGGCGCCCGCGAAGTCGCCCGTCGCGGCGTGCCGGATGGCATCGCGTGCCAGTTCGTCGACCTTTGAATCGGAGACAGTCACGCGCGGGCTCTAACAGAGCCGGCGGCGCAAGGGCAAAGAAAAAGCCGGCGGTCGACAGGGAGGCTGGGGAGTCGACCGCCGGCAGCGTCCGGAGAGGATCGGGCCCGGCAGGGTAGGGTTCGGGCCCGTCTCCGGAACTCGGGAAACCGCCGGACTAGGCCCGCCAGAAGGGCTTGTTGGCCTCGAAGGCGACCTGGCCGGCGTTCAACCCGATGTCGTGCAGGGTGCGGGCGCCGAGGTTGCCAAGCTCATGCCGCTCGCGGCTGCGCCGGCGCCAGGTCTTGACCACGTCGGCGAAGGTGGCGATCGAACCGAGATGCAGGGTCGGCGAGGTGTAGGACGGGGACATCCGGGCCATGGTCGGCTCCTGAAGAAGGTGGGTGTTTGCTGGCCGGTGATGTGCGCCCGCGAGCCGCTCTTTACAAATGACCCTTTGTCCGCTTTTGATTAATTTACCTCATCCGATAGACACTGCTTCCCGAAGGGATTTCCCATGAAGCGCACGCTGCCTCCGCTCAATGGCTTGAGGGCTTTCGAAGCGGCCGCACGCCACATGAGCTTCACCGATGCGGCCCAGGAACTGAACGTCACCCAGGCCGCGATCAGCCATCAGGTGCGCGGGCTGGAACTGCGGCTCGGATTAAAATTGTTCGTGCGCAGAAACCGCTCGCTGCTGCTCTCGGAGTCGGGCCAGGCCTACCTGCCGGCGGTGCGCGCCGCGTTCGATCAACTGAACGAGGCGACGGAGAAACTGCTGCACAAGGATCGCGGCGGCAATCTCACCGTGACGACCACGGCGTCCTTCGCCACTAAGTGGCTGGTGCCGCGCCTCGGCGGGTTCCAGCGCGCCAATCCGGAGATCGACGTGCGCGTCAGCACCGGCACGGGACTCGTCGATTTCTCGCGCGAGGACGTCGATATCGGCATCCGCTACGGCCGCGGTCAGTGGCCCAACCTCGTGGCCGAGCGACTGGTCGGTGAGGACGTGTTGCCGGTCTGCGCACCGTCGCTGCTCAAGGGCCCGAACGCGCTCAGGAAACCCGTCGATCTCAAGCGTTTCACGCTGCTGCATATCGGCACCTTTCCGGACGACTGGCAGGTCTGGCTGACCGCTGCCGGCATCAAGGGCATCGACGCCACTCGCGGCGTCACGTTCGACAACGCCGTCGTCGCCTACCAGGCCGCGATGGACGGCCTGGGCGTGGCGCTCGGCCGCAATCCGCTGGTCACTCCCGACCTCAAGGCGGGCCGTCTGGTGGCGCCCTTCGACTTCAAGCTGCCGACCGAGCTCGCCTACTATGCCGTCTATCCGGCCGAGGCGATTCGCCGCCGCAAGATCAAGGCGTTTCGCGACTGGCTGATGACCCTGGCCGAAGCCGCACCCGCGCCCTGACTGGCCTCGACATCGGTTCCGTGACTCCGTCGATATTTGCATTTACAAATATCGGCTCCGGGAGGAACGCGATGGACTTCGGCTACTTCACGCTGAGCGACAACCGCTATCCGAACAACCCGCGCAGCGCCGAGTCGTTCATCGCGGACATCTACGAAGAGGCGCTGTTCGCCGAGCGGGTCGGGCTGAACTCGGCCTGGATCGGCGAACATCACTTCAATCTGCTGGGCGTCAATGCCTCGCCGCTCGCGATCCTGGCACAGCTCGCCGGCGCGACGAAGAAACTCAGGCTCGCGCCGGCCGTCACGCTGCTGCCGGTGCATCACCCCCTGCACGTCGCTGAGGAATGGGCGACCCTCGATCTGCTGTCGGGCGGCCGCGTCGACTTCGCCGCCGGACGCGGCTACGACCGAAAGGAATACGAGCCGTTCGGCGCCTCCTTCGAGGATTCCTCCGAGCTGTTCGCCGAGGCGCTGGAGATCGTGTGGCGGGCCTGGACGGAGCCCGGCAGATGGAGCCACCGCGGCAAGTTCTACCAGTTCGAGGATATCGAGATACGTCCCAGGCCGGCGCAACGACCCCTGCGTCCCTACGTGGCCTGCTTTTCGCGTCCCTCCATGGAGCTCGCTGCCCGCAACGACTGGCACGTGATCTATGCACCCTTTGCCGCCGCCATGGTCTACGGATCGCTCGGCGATGCCGTCCGCATCTATCGCGAGACCTGCGAGCAGCAGTTCGGGCGGCCGATGCGGCGTGCCATGTGCTCCTACTTCGTGCATATCGCGTCGACGCCGGAGGAGGAGCGGTACGGCAAGGAAGCCCTGGTGCGCTATTTTCAGGATGCCCTGATCGCCGCGTTCCCGTCGGCGTCGGGAGAGAAGGTGCCGCCGACCTACAAGTACTTCGTCGACATCGTGAACATTCTGCGCGACATGCGGCCGGAGAAGCTCACCGACAAGTCGATCCTGTGCGGCAACCCGCAACACATCGTCGATACACTGAAGAAGGTCGAGGCGGCGGGGATCTCCGAGGTCATTCTCTATTTCAACTACGGCCAGAAGCCGCACGCGCTGGTGAAGGAGCAGATGGAACGCTTCATGCGCGAGGTCGCCCCGCACTTCGCGTCATGAAGGCGCTCGACGACTACCTGCCCTACCTGCTGAACCGTGCCGGTGCGCGGCTGGCCGCCTCCTTCGCCGAGGAAATCCGTCCTCTCGGCGCAAACCTGCAGATGTGGCGCGTGCTTGCGGCGCTGCACGAGCGGGACGGGCGGCGCATGGGCGACCTCGCGGCGATCACGTCGATCAAGGTCTCGACGCTCACCCGCCTGATCGACCGCATGGAACGCAAGACTCTCGTGGTGCGGCGGCAGGACCGGGCGGATGCGCGCGCCGTCGCCCTCCACGTCTCGGCCGCGGGCCGCCGGCTCACGCGAAAAATCTTGCCGATCGCCGAACGCTACGAAAGAGTGGCGCTCCGTGGCTTCGGCAGCGCTGAAACCACGCGGTTGAAGACAGCACTACGCCGGCTCTTCGACAACATGGATGGATTGCGCAAGGAATAGGAGGTCGCCATGGCGCAACTCAAGTCGATCGAGGATCTGCGTCGGATTGTCACCGAGCCGCGGCCGGCGACGCGCACCAAGATACTCGATGCGCTCGACGAGCAGTCGATCGCTTTCCTGAAGAGGTGTCCCTTCGCCCTAGTCGGCACGGTGTCCGCCGACGGCACGCTCGAAGTCTCGCCCAAGGGAGACGAGCCGGGCTTCATCCGCGTCGAGGACCCGCACACGCTGTTGATCCCCGAGCGCGTGGGCAACAACCTCGCGTTCGGACTTTCCAACATGATCGACAACGGCAGGATCGGCATGATCTGCCTGGTCCCAGCGACCGGCGAGACCCTGCGCATCTCGGGCACGGCCGAGGTCTACGACGATGCCGATCTGGTCGCCTCGCTTTCTTCGCTGGGCAAGCCGGCGTTGCTGGCGACCCGCGTGCGCATCAAACACTGTTATTTCCATTGCGCCCGCTCGGTGGTACGCGCGGGCTTGTGGAGGCCGGAATCCTGGCCGACGCCGGGCCGGGTCTCGTTCGGCAAGATCATCGCGCCCAAGATCGGGGCGGGCGACGACGTCGCCGCCCAGATCGACGCCAGTGTCGAGGGCGCCTATACGACACGCCTCTGGAGCAACGGTTAGCGCTTCGACGTCAGCCGGTATATCGCGTCGATATGAATGTCGGCACAATCGACCAGCTGGAAGCCCGGATCGTGACCGGCGAAGGCGAGGAAGAGGTCGGTGCCGCCCAGCATGATTGCCTCGACGCCGCGTTCACGCACGAGATGGCGACCGACATTCAGGAATATCTGGCGCTGATGATCGGTGATCCGGCCGATGCTCGCCATGTCGACATAGGCGGCGTGAATGCGGTCGAGGTCGTCCCCTTCCGGCGCGACCAGCTCCGCCGAGGCGACGCCGCCATAGAGCTTGCTTTCCATCACCGTGCGCGTGCCCATCACGCCGATCCTTCGCAGGCCGCGCGCCACGATGGCCGCGTCGACCTCGGGTATGGCGTTCACGAGCGGGAGCGGTGAAATCGGCTCGAGCTCCCGAATGCAGAAATGTCCGCCCATCGAGGTCACGGCAGCCGCTTGCGCTCCGGCCGCCTTCATGCGGCCTATCAGGCGCGCGAAGATCTCCGCCTGCCGACCGGGATTCCGGTCGTTGAGGTTGCGCGACATCTCACGGACGTCGGCATGGGCGATGGTGCATTCCAGTGGAATGCCGGCAGCAGCATGCCGGTCGATCAGCCCGCGATAGTAAAAATCCGTCGCGGCGGGTCCGATGCCGCCGATCAGCCCGATATGCATGGGCGCTCCGTCCTAGGTCAGTGTGTTCTTGTGGAAACGCCCGGCCTTCATGATCATTGGCAAGTGCGCGCCCTGGTCGAGGAAGAGCTCGAGCCTGCGCAGCGGGTTGCCGTCGATGGCGATCAGGTCGGCGTGGGCGCCTGGCTCAATCACGCCGAGCCTGCCCTCTTGGCGCAGGATCTTCGCGCCGACCGTCGTCGCCTGCCGAATGATCTCCAGCGGCTTCA
This sequence comes from Enhydrobacter sp., assembly GCA_025808875.1. Classification (NCBI taxonomy): domain Bacteria; kingdom Pseudomonadati; phylum Pseudomonadota; class Alphaproteobacteria; order Hyphomicrobiales; genus Enhydrobacter; species Enhydrobacter sp. Next base: position 4,839,729 of record CP075528.1, read on the forward strand.
GCACCTCGGCGCGGAACAGGAACTCGCGGCTCTGTTCGACCTGGAGCGGGCCCAGCAGATCGGAACCGTAACCCACCTCCACACCCGACTTCTTGCAGATCTCGAGGGAGCGCAGCGCGCCTTCCAGCACCACGTCGTTCTTCGCCAGCATGTCGGCGCTCATGCCGAACTGCCTGGCCCGCTCCTTCATCACGAAGTAGGTCACGAGGTTGGCGACCATGAAGCCACCGCTGGCTTTCAACCGTCGCGCCGACTTGAGGTCGATCAGGTTGCCGTGCTCGATGGTGCGCACGCCGTTCTCGATGGCGCGCGTGATGGCCTCGGGCGTGTAGGCGTGCGCCAGCACGTAGCGGCCGAAGTTGCGTGCCTCGTCCGTGGCGGCGGCAATCTCCTCGGCGGAAAACTGCAGCGAGTCGAGCGGGTCGTAGGGCGAGGCGACTCCGCCAGAACACATGATCTTGATCTGGTCGGCACCGAGCCGCATCTGTTCGCGTACCGTCCGGCGCACTTCGTCGGCACCGTCGGCGATGGCCATGCAATAGGTCATGGCGTTGCAGCAGTGGCAGGGGGCCAACTGGACGTCGGTTCGGCGCCGCGAATCGGAATGTCCGCCGGTCGGCCCTATGGCACGGCCGGATATGAAGAGCCGAGGACCGTCGATGAGGCCTGACTCGACGGCCATCTTGATTCCCCAGTCGGCGCCACCGGTGTCGCGCACGGTGGTGAAGCCGCGGTCGAGCATGCCGCGCATCAGCGTAGCCGCCTGGGCGGCCAGCAGGGTGAGTGGCACGGCTTCCAGATGGCGCAGGTTCACCTCAGTCAAGAAGACGTGGACGTGGCAATCGATCAGGCCCGGCATCAGCGTGCACCCGCCGCCGTCGATCGTGCGCGCATCGGGCGCCTTGATCGGCCTGCTCGAGACCTCGCGTACGGTGCCGCCCTCGATCAGCACTTCGTAGCCGCCACGCACTTCGTCCCAGCGAGGGTCGAGCAGGCGGAAGTTCCGGAACAGGGTCTGCGACATCGATGCTCGGCCGAATCCTGCCGCAACCCTACGATGGCGCTCGATTCGGCGCTACAGTCGACGCGGGATGCGGAGGATCGTCGTGTTCGGGACCACGGGGTCGGGCAAGAGTTGGCTGGCCGGACGGCTCGCCGAGCGAATGGGCCTGCGCGTGGTCGAACTCGATGCGCTCTACTGGGGTCGCGACTGGCAGCCCGTTCCGCTCGACCTCTTCCGACATCGTGTCGATTGCGAGACTCGGGATGGCGGCTGGATCGTCGTCGGCATCTACGGTCAGGTGCGCGACATCACGTGGGGCGCGGCCGACACGCTGGTCTGGCTCGATCTGCCCTTGCCGTTGGTCACCTGGCGGTTGCTACGGCGGACGCTGAAGCGGGCTTGGACGAAGGAAGATCTATGGGGCACCGGCAACACCGAGTCCTTCGTCCGCACGTTCTTCAGCCGGCACTCGATCCTGTTGTGGGCGGTGCAGACCCATCGCCGCAATAGAGTGCGCTTCACTCAGGAATGCGAGCACTACAAGGAAGGCCGCCATATCGTCCGGCTACGGAGTGCAGCGGAACTTGAACGCTTCGCCGCCGGCTTGGGCGCGTCCGAGGCGCACCGACTGCAAATTGCCGACTGACACAAAATTCCCCGCTGCTGCCCCACAATTGTCACAGGCGGTGCCCATCTGATTCCTGTCCGCAGTGGGATGCGGGCGGAGCAAAATGCGATGATCGTCAAGGGTTTGATCAAGGGTGCCGCGATGTTCGTCGCGGGCGCCATGTTGGTCTGGGGGCTTGCCGGGATTCTTCAGACTCGCGCCAGCGTGCAAAACGAGGCAAGCGCCGCACGCGCGGCGACTGTGCCCGCACCCTCCCTTGCCCATTCACCGGGCAAGCGGTCCGCGGCGCACTGGATGTTCTGACGATCGCTATTCTGCGGCCTTCGCTGCCGCAGTGGCAGGCGCGCGCACGCCGCCCTTCGCGAACATCGCGTCGATCTCCGATTTGCCGTAGCCGAGCTCACGCAGGATGTCCGGTCCATCCTCGCCAATGTGGGGCGCGTGTTGCTGGGGTACGTGCTGGCTCGCCGGCGGCAGGCCCGGGATGTTGGCGACCGGCATGCGACCAAAGCCGTCCTGATCGATCCAGTCGATCGCACCCGATTCCCTGACGTGCGCATGGTCGAGATAGTCCTGGTAGTTGTTCACGCGCTCGCAGAAGACGTCCTTGGGCTGCAGGATCGATATCCACTCCTCGGTGGTCTTGGTCGGCATGGTTTCCTGCAGTGCCTTGATGATTCGGGGTGCGTTCCTGATGCGCGATTCGTGGCTTTGCAGGTCGGGGTCGTCGGCGATGTCGTGACGGCCGATCAGCTCGAACAGCAGCCGGAAGTGATGCGGTCTCATGGCGCTTACCATGAGGTAGCCGTTGCTCGTCTTGAAGCTGCCGGCGGGCATATAGAGCACCGGCGGGTTGCCTTTGGAGAACACCCATTCCATCAGCTTCGCGCCCTGAAAGGCAGCGGCCGAGCGCATCAAGCTGGAATCGATGTAGCTGCCCTCGCCAAAGCGGAACTGGCGCACGATGGCGGTGGCAAGCGCCTGGAAGGTGTACAGACCGGTCGTGACGTCGACGGCGATCATGCCTTGGCGCCACGGCGTGCCGTCGGGCATGCGGTTCATCACCATCATGCCGCTGAAGGCCTGGATCAGGCCGTCGACCGTCGGCCGCTTGCTGTAGGGGCCGGTTTGTCCGAAGCCCGATACCGAACAATAGATCACCTTGGGATTGAGCTTCTTCATGTCCTCGTAGCCGAACCCGAGCCGCGAGATCACGCCGGGACGGAAGCTCTCCATCACCACGTCTGCCTTGGCGGCGATCTTCTTCACCACGGCGATGCCGTCGGGCGACTTGAGGTCGAGTGCGATCGAGCGCTTGCCGCGATTGAAGGCGACCGAATGGGCGCAATGATCGCCCTTGAGTTCGCCCAGCGCGCGGCCCCAGTCGCCCTCAGGCGGCTCGATCTTGATGACATCGGCGCCGTGCAGCGCCAGCAGCATCGAGGCGTGCGGCCCCGCGATGCCTTGCGTGAAATCGAGAACGGTAACGCCGTCGAATGCGCCCTTGCCCATCAATTCCTGCTCCTCCCTCGACCTGAACGTACGTTCACACGGCACAGCGAAGCAAGGCCGCGTCCGCAGGCGAGCCATGCGCGGCATGAACAAAAGTCACGTAAAGCGGCACGGAAGCTCGTTTGAGCGCGTCATCGGCAGAGCCCAAAATGTGCATATGCACACTCCTCTCCCCATCGCCGCCCTCGCGGCGGCCAGCCACGTCGCCCCCTCCCTCGTGGCGCCGTTCTTCCGACGCCTCATGCTGAAGCCGCGACGCCATGTGCGCCCGCCGCCCACCCTCGATCTGCCGACTGGCCAGGAGCGCCTCGATCTCGGTGACGGGTTGATCGCGTGGCGATGGAGCCCCGGGCAGGCGCAGGTGCCGACGGTGTTGTTGGTACACGGTTTCGAAGGTCATCGCGGCCAGTTCGCCGCCATGGTCGATGCGTTGATGGAGCGCGGCTACGCCGCGGTGGCTATCGATGTGCCGGCGCACGGCGACTCCGAAGGTGACGAACTGACGGCGGTCATATTCACCGATGCTCTCGAGCGGGCGCTCGATCGGCTGGCGCCGATTCATGCCGTGATCGGCCATTCGATGGGCGGGGCGATGGCGTTGCATACGCTTGCCACGCGCACCGCCGGGCGATGCACCGCGCCGCGCGTCGCCCTGATCTCCGCGCCGTCAGCACTTGGACGCGAATTGCGCCGTTTCGCCGCCTCAATCGGGTTGTCCCGACGCGGCACGCGTGCCTTCATCCGCTCGGTCGAGAAGCATGTCGGCCGGCCGGCCGACGATTTCGACGTCCGCAATGTCGCCGCCTCGATCGACATGCCGGTGTTGTTGATCCACGACCAGAACGACCGCCAGGTGCCGGTATTCGAATCGGCGCGCGCTGCACACATGCTTTCGACCGCCGACCTGATGGTGACGCAGGGCCTCGGTCACAATCGCCTGCTCGCGGATCCGAAGGTGATCGCCGCCGTCGTCCGGTTCGTCGGAGCTCACGAGACGATGGGCAGCGTCTCCACGTTGTAGGCGTGCACGAGCTTGCGCCCCAGCACAGGATCCTCGAGTTCCATCTCGAAGCGCGGGCCTCCGCGGATGGCGCCGATCGCGGGCATGGTGCCGAGGAACATCGCGACGCCATCCGGTAGCCGGGTGCTGCCACCCGTCCAGCCGGCGATGAGGCCGCGTGGCTCGCGAAGTCCGACGAGTGGACCTTCCTGATAGAGCGTGCGCTTGTCGCCCTCCTCGAGGAAGGAACGCAGAACGAGCCGATCCCAATGTGGCTCGACTTCCTCGAAGCGCCAGGCGGTGCGACCGATGACCTTGGGGCAAATCTGCTTGGCGACGGCGATGCCGTAGCTCTCGACCTTGCGGTCCGTGTGATCGGCGCCGAGCGTGACCCAGAGCCGTTCTGGCGCCCCGACCAGCACGACCTCGGCTTCGCCCGACGTGTCGGGCCCGAGCACCTGTATCGATCGGGCCTGAGTCAGCAGCTCGACGCCGACACGGTAGTAAAGCGGCACCCGGCCCGGCGGCTGCACGCCGATGGCTTTCAGCTCCTCGATGTGTCGTTCGAGTGCTGCGACGTCCCGGCCCGTCCAGCCGGCAATGACGAGTTGCCCGATGTCGGCGGAGCCGACATCGAATGTCAGACGCGCCATCTCCTAGAGGACGGCAAGCTGAGAGTTCAGCAAATCCGTCACGAGCATGTAGCCCGGCGCATGGGTGATGCAGAACTCCGGTTTGACCGTGGCCACCACCGACTGCGGTGTGACGCCGCACGCCCAGAACACGGGATACTCGTCGTCGCGCACCGGGACCGCGTCGCCGTAGTCGGGCTTGGCAATGTCCTTGATGCCGATTAGTTCGGGCTTGCCGATATGAACCGGCGCGCCATGCACCGAAGGGAAACGGGTCGTCACCTGAATCGCACGGATTGCCTTGGCAGGCGTGAAGGGCCGCATGGAAACCACCATCGGCCCATGGAACGGCCCCGCCGGCGTGCATTCGATGTTGGTGCGATACATCGGCACGTTGCTGTTGCAGGTCATGTGCCGCAGCTCGAGGCCGTTCTCGATCAGTGCCTCCTCGAAAGAGAACGAGCAGCCCAGCACGAACGACACGAGATCGTCGCGCCATACGCCCCTGAGGTCCGTGACCTCCTCGATCAGCTCGCCGTTCTTCCAGATGCGATACTTCGGGATGTCTGTGCGGATGTCGAGATCCTCGCCGAGCATCGGCAGGCGCCAGTCGCCCGCCTCGGACTGACCGAGCAGCGGGCAAGGCTTCGGATTGAGCGCGCAGAAGCGCGCAAAGTCGGCGGCCAGTTCTTTCGGCAGGATGGCGAGATTGCCTTGCACGTAGCCGGGGGCCATGCCGGCGGTGGGCAGGCGATGGCCACCGCCGCGGATGCGGCGTCTCGCGTCACGGCCGGTCTCGCCTTTCAGGGTCGTGATCGTGGTGTCCATGGAGACTCCTCCTACACGTGCTGGCCGCCGTTGATCTGGATCTCGGCGCCGGAAACGTAGCTCGATCCCTTCTCGCACAGGAAGTGGATCACGTCGGCCACTTCATCGGGCGTCCCCAGACGGCGCATCGGGATCTGGTTCTCGACGATCTTCTCGGTGCCGGGTGAGAGGATCGACGTGTCGATCTCGCCAGGAGCGATCGCATTGACGCGAATGCCCAGCGGGCCGAAGTCATGCGCCATCTCGCGGGTCAGTGCCGCCAGCGCCGCCTTGGACGTTGCGTAGGCGGAACCGGCGAAGGGATGGACCCGGCTGCCGGCGATAGAGGTGACGTTGACGACGCATCCGCGCGCCTGGGCCAACTCCTCGATCAAGCCGCGGGCCAGTGCCACCGGCGCGAAGAAGTTGACGTTGAAGACCTGACGCCAGAGATCGAATGGCGTGTCGATCGCGCCAAGCCGTCCGCCTTCGCCGTTCTTGGGAGAGATGGCGGCGTTGTTGACCAGTGCGTCGAGCCGTCCGCCCGACAGACGTGCACGAATCTGTTCTATGCCGCGCCCGATATCGACCGGATCGGCGAGATCGAGCTGGACATGGCTTTCGCCGCCGCCGGGCCATGGGCAAAGGGCACTGAAAGGTTGACGCGACACTGTGATCACACGCCAGCCGTCAGCGTTGAACTTCTTGACCGTTGCGTGTCCGATTCCGCGGCTCGCTCCGGTCAGGACCAGGGTCCGGGTGTTGTCGTGCAGAGACGGACTGTTCATAAAACCAGTCTACTCCGCGCATGGACCGAAGTCCTGCGACCATGGAAAGTAGTGCATGCGCCGCGGGCCGCGATTCCCAGTGGTTAATTCAATACATCTGAAATATTTCTTAAATCGCTGTACTTAAGCAATTTTCTTGAATTGAAATTGGCCTCGCTTTAGCCTGCTCCTCGCCACGGCTCAACGCACTTCATTTCCGGCCGTCGCGATCGATTTCGAGGGATGCCATGCAGCCAGGGGGAGTTCCCACGATGCCGGACGATCGCCGCGCATCGACCACTTCGCCGCATTTACGCACGCGGCCTGCGACGATGCTCACCGCCATCGGTCTCTGCGTGCTCATCATGATGATCCAGCTCATTCCGGAGATTCAGAACGTCTCGTCGCGCTTTGCAGGGGCTTCACCTTCGACAACCGAAGCCCGCTAGGGCAAACAAGGGGCTGAGGATTCTCGGCCCCATGACTCTCGATAATGTCCAAGCGTTGCCGCTTGGCAGTGCCCTCGGCGACTACAGGCTGGACGCGGTGATCGGCCATGGCGGCTTTGGCATCACCTATCGCGCCTTCGACGGTCAACTCGCGAAGATCGTCGCCATCAAGGAGTATCTGCCAGTCGAGTTCGCGATCCGCCGCGCCGATGGCCAAGTCGTGCCACGTGGTGCGCGCTTCGCCGAGGACTTCGAATGGGGACGGGAGCGCTTTCTCGACGAGGCCCGTGCGCTCGCGCGGTTTCGCCACCCGCACATCGTGCCTGTGCTTCGTTACATCGAAGCCAATGGCACGGCCTACACCGTCATGGAATTCGAGGATGGTCGCAACGTCGCGCAAATCCTGCGCGAGCCCGCCCACCGCCTGCCGCCCGACGAGGTGAGGCGCCTCGCGCAAGGGCTGCTCAGCGGCCTTGGCGCGGTGCACGCACAGGGATTCCTGCATCGAGACATCAAACCGTCCAATGTCATCATCCGCCGCGATGGCGTGCCCATCCTGGTCGACTTCGGTGCGGCGCGGCAGGCGATCGGCGGGCGCACGCGTACCCTCACGTCCGTGCTCACGCCCCAGTATGCGCCGATCGAGCAGTATGCTCTCGACGGCAAACAGGGCCCCTGGAGTGACATCTATTCAGCGGCCGCCTTGCTGCATCATGCCATCGCAGGTGAGCCGCCGCCCGAAGCCGCCGCGCGGGTCGGCAAGGACCCCTACCGTCCGCTCTCGCGCACCCAGGCCGATCGCTACGATCAGGCCTTCCTCGAAGCTGTCGATCGCGCGCTGGCCTTCGCGCCAGACGAGAGGCCGCGGTCGGTCGAGGCGTGGCGTGCTCTGTTCGGAGCGACGCTACCGGTTCGCGAGGAGACGACCACCCAACTCGTCACGGCGCCCCACGCGCCCGCATCTGCATCGACGATTCAACCGCGTTTGGGTGGCGCCCGTCGCGATGAGCACGAGCATCTCGCGCAATCCGCCTCGGAGCCGCCGACGCGCTTGCGTCTCGTGGGTCTCGTGGCCGTTGCGGCCGCCACGGCCGTTGCGATGACATGGTGGGTGCTGTCGCCAGGCAGGGAAATTGCGCCACCCGGCGCCGTCGCGGCGAACCCCGATCCGTCACCTCCGCCGGTTCTTGCGCCAGTCCCGGCGCCTCCCCCAGCCGAAGCCGCTGCAGAGGAGACGAAGAAGCGTCTGATCGACGAGGCGCAGCGTGTGGCTGCGGAAGCGCGCGATGTTTTCGAGCGCGCGAAAGACGCCGCTGACGCCGCGCGCACGTTGGCCGGCGAGGCGCGCATCGTCGCCGCGCGCGCCGCACGACCGGGCCTCGAGAATGTCGAACGCGAGACCTTCGATGGCGCGAGTTACGTCGGCCAGATCGAGGGCGGTGAACGCGAGGGCCTGGGAGTCCTCGAGACGAAGGAGGGCGATCGTCGGGCCGGCGAATGGAAAGCCAATGCGCTGGACGGGCTGGCGATCGAGCGCCGGGGCGATGGCACGCGCTATGAAGGCCGCTGGCGCGACGGCCAAGCCAACGGCCTCGGCTTGCGCGAAACACCGGGCATCGAGCGAATCGAGGGGAATTTCGTAGCCGGTCGCCCGGAAGGCCCTGCTATCCGTCGTACGCTCGGCGCTCCGATCACGGTGCAGGCCGGCGAGTGGACAGACGGCATGTTGAACGGACCTGGCATTGAGACGGTGGGGGAACGTGAGCGGTACGAAGGCGGCTTTCGCGCCGGTCGGCGACATGGTTTCGGGCAGCTCACCGGGACCGACCAGAAGACCGTGTCCGGGCGGTGGGACGATGGAAAGCTCGTCGATTCTGCGCCCTGACGACTGTGGCACAGAAGTTGCGCCCCGCGGCACACCGTGTCCAAAGCGCTTTCCGTCTTGTTGATCGACGACAACCCCGCTCGAGCCGAGATCGTCGAAGCGGGGTTGCGCGCGGCCGGCTATCGCCTGCTGGCCCGGCTGGGAGGCACGCAGGACCTACCGGCGCGGGTGCGTGAGCTGGCGCCCGATGTCGTGGTCGTGAGTACCGACAGCCCGAGCCGCGATACTATCGAGGACATGCGCCGGAGCACAGAACAGCAACCACGGCCGATCGCGCTGTTCGTCGACCAGTCCGATCCGGTGACCATCGCGGCCGCCATGGAGGCCGGCGTCTCGGCCTATGTGGTGAAGGGTCTTGCGAAGGATCGCGTGCGATCGGTGTTGGACGTGGCGATCGGCCATTTCAACCGCTACCACGCCATGCGCGAGGAACTGGAGCAGGCACGATTGACGCTGTTGGAACGCAAGGCGATCGATCGTGCCAAAGGCCTGCTGATGGAGCAGCGCGGCTTGAGCGAAGACACCGCCTATCGGCTGCTGCGCAAGCTGGCCATGAACCAAAACAAGCGAGTCGGCGAGGTGGCGCAGGAGTTGCTGACCTACGCCAAGGCGCTCAAGGACTGAGGGCCGTCGCCGCCGCCCGCCTTGCCTGCCGGCTGGTCACGCTGCACACGCGAACGACACCTCCGTGCCAGCCTTGCATCGCACAAGGCCCGATCGCACGGTTCGTCAACTCAATGAGTTGAGGTGTTTTGGCCGACTCGGCATGCTTGGCATGGTTCCTGCTGTGTAGTCGAAGCTGCCGCAATGCATCATTGCGGTCCCGGCCCAACGGCGGGCCATCCCTGAACGAGATGCGGGCCAATGATGGTCCGCTCGGACAAAGACGTCCTGCGCGGTCGACGTGAGTCGGCCGCATGTGGCGTCATTTTGTTGTGCGTGGAGTGACGATGGTTGAGCTCGAACGATCGAAGGTGACCCTGGGCATTACGCCCTTGGTCGATTGTGCGCCGATCGTGCTGGCCGAGGAGTTGGGCGCGTTCGAGCGGCGCGGCCTTCAGGTCGAGATCCGCCGGGAGGCGTCGTGGGCGACCATTCGAGACAAGGTCGCGCTGGGTCTGCTCGACGCCGCCCAGATGCTCGCGCCCATGCCGCTGGCCACCACGCTCGGCATCGACAGTGTCGGCGTGCCGATGATCGCAGCCATGACGCTCGACCAGAACGGCAATGCCATCACCCTGAGCGCCGGCTTGTGGGACGAAATCGAGCATTGTGCGCCCGCTCTTGTGGAGGCGGCGGCGACGCAGGGCCGGTCTCTCGACGCGCGCGCCTTGGCCGCTGTCGTGCAGGCGCGGGCCGTGGTCGGGCGACCGCCCGTGACGCTGGCGTCGGTCTTCCCTTACTCGTCGCACAACTATCTGCTGCGGCTCTGGCTGGCGTCGGGAGGGCTCGATCCCGACCGCGACGTGCGCCTCACCGTCGTGCCGCCGCCGCACATGGTCGCCCACATGTCGGGCGGCCTGATCGACGGCTATTGCGTCGGCGAGCCGTGGAACCAGCAGGCAGTCGCACTGGGCCTCGGCCGCATCGCCATTGCCGGCTGCCAGCTCTGGGGCGCGATGCCGGAGAAAGTGCTGGGGACCACCGAGGCGTGGGCACGGCGCCACCCCAAGACCTTGCGCGCGCTGATCGGCGCCATCGTCGAAGCCTGCGCCTGGCTCGATGAGCCGGCCAATCGCGTCGAAGCGGCGCGCGTGCTGGCCAGCCCGCGCTACGTCAATGCGCCCTTCGAAGTAATCGGCCGGTCGTTGGCGATGCCGGGCTTTCACATCTTCCATCGTGGCGACGCCAACTATCCCTGGCGCAGCCATGCCGACTGGTTCCTGGCGCAGATGGTCCGCTGGGGCCAACTCTGCGTCGACGTCGATCTGCTGGCCGTCGCCGATCGCGTGTTCCGCACCGATCTCTACCGCGTGGCCGCCGCGGAGATGGGCATGGCGTGCCCCATTGACGATCGCCTTCCGGAGGGCGCCCACGGCGAGCCGATGGTCCGTGAGCCAGACCGGGTCCGCACGAGCAACTCGAGCATCAAACAGGGGTAGAGCATGAGCATAAGTGGATCGCGCATATCGATAGGCCGCCGCGGCGTTCTCGCCGGCGCCGCAGCCGCCGCCGGGCTCATTGGCGGCTCAGCGCGCGCGCAGGCGCTCAAGCCCGAAAAGGACGAACTGAAGTTCGGCTTCATCAAGCTCACCGACATGGTGCCGTTGGCGATCGCCAAGGAGAAGGGCTTCTTCGAGGACGAAGGCCTGTTCGTTACGCTCGAGCCGCAGGCCAACTGGAAGGTGCTGCTCGACCGCGTGATCACCGGCGAACTCGACGGCGCGCACATGCTGGCCGGTCAACCGATCGCCGCGACCATCGGCTTCGGCACCAAGGCCGACATGGTGACCTCGTTCACCATGGACCTCAATGGCAACGGCACCACCGTTTCCAACGAGGTCTGGGCCGAGATGAAGACGCACATCCCGGTCGGTCCGGACGGCAAGCCGCAGCATCCTTACAAGGCGAATGCGCTCAAGCCGGTGATCGAGAGGATGAAGGCCGAAGGCAAGCCCTTCAAGATGGGCATGGTCTTCCCCGTCTCGACACACAATTACGAGTTGCGTTATTGGCTCGCCGCCGGCGGCGTCCATCCCGGCTTCTACTCCAAGACCGACATCACCGGTCAGATCAAGGCGGACGCGCTCCTGTCGGTGACGCCGCCGCCACAGATGCCCGCTACCCTGGAGGCGGGCACGATCCACGGCTACAGCGTCGGCGAGCCGTGGAACCAGCAGGCGGTGTTCAAGGGCATCGGCGTGCCGGTGGTCACCGACTACGACATCTTCAAGGACCGCGCGGAGAAGGTGTTCGGCGTCACCGCTGGGTTCGCCGCGAAACACCCCAATACGATGCTGGCGATCACCAAGGCGCTGATCCGCGCCGGCATGTGGCTCGATGCCGACAACAACGCCAACCGTCCCGAGGCGGTGAAGATCATTTCGCGGCCCGAATATGTCGGCGCCGACTATGCGGTGATAGCCAACTCAATGACCGGCACTTTCGAGTATGAGAAGGGCGACAAGCGGCCGGTGCCAGATTTCAATGTCTTCTTCCGCTATCACGCGACCCACCCATTCTACTCCGACGCCGTCTGGTATCTGACGCAGATGCGCCGGTGGGGGCAGATTCCCGAGCACAGGCCTGACGAGTGGTACCACGAGACGGCGAAGAAGGTGTTCAAGCCCGATATCTATCTGAAGGCCGCGAAGCTGCTGATAGATGAGGGCAAGGCGAAGAAGGCGGACTTCCCGTTCGGCACCGATGGCTATCGCGCACGTACTGCCGAGAACATCGACGGCATCCCCTATGACGGCCGCACGCCCAACGCCTACATCGACAGCCTGCCTCTCGGTCTCAAGGGCAGACAGACTGTCGAGGGCACCGACGTGGTCGGCGGTTGACCGGCGCAGCGCATGACAAAGAGGCAGGCGATGTCCAGCATCAGTGACAATCTCGTCGTCGACCCGGCCGCGCTGCGGCGCGTGCAGCGCCGCGAACTGATCTTCAGCCGCATCGCTCGCGCCTCGGCCTATCTCAACGTCGCTGGTCTGGGCTGGCTGGTGCCTCTGCTGCGCATGGCGGCGGGCGACAGCCCGCGCCACCAGCTCGGCGAGCTGCGGCATGTGCTGCTGGTGCCACTGGCCGGCATTGCCGTCTTCCTCGTGCTGTGGGGCGTGCTCGCACCGCAGGTCAAGACATCGCTCGGCGCGGTGCCTGGTCCGGTACAGGTGTGGCACCAGGCCATCAATCTCTACGACGACCATGTGGCTGAGCGCGCCAAGGAGGAAGCGTTCTACGCCCGCCAAACCGAGCGCAACCGCCGCCTCGAGGCCGATGGCAGGGCCGACCAAGTGCGGTGGCGCAGCTACACCGGCAAGCCCACCTACCTCGACCAGATCCTGACCAGCCTTAAGACGGTGGCGCTCGGCTTCCTGATCGCCACCGCAATCGCCGTGCCGTTCGGCATCATGTGCGGCCTGTCACGGACGGTGAACAGCGGGCTCAACCCCCTGATCCAGATCTTCAAACCGGTGTCGCCGCTTGCCTGGCTGCCGATCGTGACCATGGTCGTGTCGGCCCTCTACGTCGACCCGACCGGCTGGCTGCCCAAGTCACTGGTCATCTCCGCCATCACGGTGACCCTGTGCTCCTTGTGGCCGACCCTGATCAACACCACGCTTGGAGTCTCGTCGATCGACCGTGACCTAGTGAACGTCGGCAAGGTGCTGCAGCTTTCGACCGCCACGACCATCCGCAAGCTCGTGCTGCCCTCGGCGCTGCCGCTGATCTTCACCGGGCTGAGGCTGTCGTTGGGCGTCGGCTGGATGGTGCTGATCGCCGCCGAGATGCTGGCGCAGAACCCGGGCCTCGGGAAGTTCGTGTGGGACGAGTTCCAGAACGGATCGTCGGCGTCGCTAGCCAAGATCATGGTCGCGGTCCTCACCATCGGCCTGATCGGCTTCCTGCTCGACCGCGTTATGTACGCGCTGCAAGCCGCCTTCACCCACGGCATGAACCGCTGACCGGAGGCCCACGATGGCTTTTCTCGAGCTGAAGGGCGTGTGCAAGGGCTACGGCGGCGCCGGGCGACGCACCGAGGTTCTGCATGACATCGACCTCGCCGTCGAGGAGGGTGAGTTTGTCGCCATCGTCGGCTTCTCGGGGTCGGGTAAGACCACTCTCGTATCGCTGATGGCCGGGCTGCTCGAGCCCGATGTCGGTGAGGTGCGGCTCAAGGGACGGCCGGTCGAAGGCGCCGGCCCCGACCGTGGCCTGGTCTTCCAGAGTTACTCGCTGATGCCGTGGCTGACGGTCACCGCCAACGTCGCGCTGGCCGTCGACTCGGTGTTCAAGGGCAGCGGCAAGGTCGAGCGCGAGGCCCGCGTACGGCGTTACATCGACATGGTCGGGCTGAGTCACGCTGCCGATCGCCGTCCGGCCGAGTTGTCGGGTGGCATGCGCCAGCGCGTCGCCGTGGCGCGCGCACTGGCGATCGATCCCGAGATCCTGCTGCTCGACGAGCCGTTGTCGGCGCTAGATGCGCTGACTCGCGCCAAGCTGCAGGACGAGTTCGAGGAGATCCGCGCGCAGGAAGGCAAGACAGTCGTCCTCATCACCAACGACGTCGACGAGGCGATTCTGCTGGCCGACCGCATCGTCCCTCTGACACCCGGTCCCCGGGCGACTCTCGGGCCGTCCTTCAAGGTGACGATCCCGCGACCCCGCCAGCGCACGGCGCTCAACGGCGATCCGACATTCAAGCGGTTGCGCGCCGACGTGACCAAGTACTTGATGGATCTCGGCATTGAGCGTCGAAGCGAGGGCGACGACCGATGCCTGCCCGACGTCCAGCCAGTGACCCAGCTCGAGCCGCCGCCCGAGGCGGTGCGCAAGGTGGCGCGCTCGGCGATCCTCGACCGCTATGTCGAGTTCTTCGACGTGACGAAGGTCTATCCGACGCCCAAGGGACCGCTCACGGTCGTCGAGAAATTCCAGTTCCTGATGAGGAAGGGCGAGTTCGTCTCGCTGATCGGCCACTCCGGCTGCGGCAAGTCGACCGTGCTGTCCATGGTCGCCGGCCTGACCGAGATCTCTGGTGGCGGCGTCGTGCTGAACGGCCGCGAGATCGACGCCGCCGGTCCCGACCGCGCGGTCGTGTTTCAGGCACCATCGTTGATGCCTTGGCTGACGGCGCGCGAGAACGTCGCCTTGGGAGTCGACAAGGTCTATCCCCACGCCACACCGGCCGAGCGCCGGGAAATTGTCGAATACTACCTCGCGCGGGTCGGCCTCGCTGATTCCATGCACAAGCCGGCTAGCGAGCTGTCGAATGGCATGAAGCAACGTGTCGGCATCGCCCGCGCCTTCGCTCTGTCGCCCAAGCTGCTGCTGCTCGACGAACCGTTCGGCATGCTCGACAGCTTGACTCGCTGGGAGCTGCAGGAAGTGTTGATGGACGTCTGGAAGCGCACACAGGTCACCGCAATCTGCGTCACCCACGACGTCGACGAGGCGATCCTGCTGGCCGATCGCATTGTCATGATGACCAACGGGCCGAACGCCACCATCGGCAACATCCTCGACGTGCCGCTGCCCCGGCCGCGCACGCGCAAGGCACTGCTCGAGCATCCCGACTATTACCGCTATCGCGGCGAGGTTCTGACCTTCCTCCAAGAGTACGAGCACGGCGCCAAGCCGAGGGTTGCGGCGCCGGTGGTCGCCAGGGCGGCGGCATGAGCGTATTCGATGAGTCACAGAAGCAGTGGCTGCAGGGCTTCGTCAGCGGCCTGGAGGCGCGCAAGGCCGCCGATCGGTTAGCCGGCCGGCCCCCGGTGTCGACGGTCGGCCCGCCGGTCGGTCCCGACGCGCTGCAGCATGCCGCCCAAGATCGTGCTGTCGCGTGGGGTGGCAAGTTGGTCGCCGAGGAGACAGCCAAGCGGCAGCGCCATCCACTCGATCGTTGGGACGAGGTCGTGGGTCGTGCCGAAGCCGGTCAGTTCCCCAAGGGCATCGACGTCTTCCTCACCAAGTACCACGGCCTTTTCTACGTCGCGCCGGCACAAGACTCCTTCATGTGCCGGCTGCGCATTCCCAACGGCATCCTGAAAGCCTGGCAGGCTCGTGGTCTCGCCGACGCGGCTGAGGTCTTTGGCGGCGGCTATGTCGACGTTACGACACGCGCCAACCTCCAGATTCGGGAGATTCCCGCTCGCCATGCGGTCGGCATGCTGTTCGCGGTACAGGAACTCGGGCTGACGGCGCGCGGTTCCGGTGCCGACAACATCCGCAACATCACCGGCAGCCCGACGGCCGGCATCGATCCACAAGAACTCATCGACACGCGGCCGCTGTGCCGGGACATGCATCACTACATCCTGAATCACCGCGAGATGTACGGCCTGCCGCGCAAGTTCAACATCGCCTTCGATGGCGGCGGAGGCGTTCCCGTACTGGAAGACACCAACGACATCGGCTTCGTGGCCTGCCGGGTCGTCAGCGGCCCGGGCGTCGACCCGGGAGTCTACTTTCGCCTGCAGCTCGGCGGCATCACGGGGCATCTCGACTTCGCCCACGAGACCGGCGTTCTGCTGAAGCCCGAGGAGTGTGTGAAGGTCGCCGGCGCCGTCGTGCGAGCCTTCATCGCCCATGGTGACCGAACCAATCGACAGAAAGCTCGTCTCAAGTATGTACTCGATCGCATGGGGCGCGAGGCTTTCCTCAGAGAGGTGGAAGTCGAGTATGGTGTGCCGCTGCGCCGCTCGGCAGGCGTCGAGATCGCGCCCCGGTTGCGATCCGACAAGCATGGCCATGTCGGGGTGCATTCCCAGAAGCAGCCCGGCAGAAGTTATCTGGGTCTTATCCTGCCGGTCGGACGCCTGACCACGGAGCAGATGCGCGGCCTTGCCGAGATCGCCGAGCGGTTCGGCAGCGGCACGCTGCGCTTGACGGTTTGGCAGAATGTGCTGATTTCGGATGTCGCCACCGGTGATGTCGGCGTCTGCATCGCTGCCGTCAGGGCGTTGGGCCTCGATGTCGAGGCGAGCGCCATCCGCCGTGGACTCGTGGCCTGTACCGGCAATGCCGGCTGCAAGTTCGCTGCCTCCAACACCAAGGGTCACGCGCTGAGGCTGGCCGACCATCTGGAGGCGCGGCTCGCCGTCGACCTGCCGATAAACATCCATCTCACTGGCTGTCACCATTCCTGCGCTCAGCATTATGTCGGCGATATCGGGCTGATTGCCTGTAAGGTCGACCGCGGCGAGGACAGTGCCGAGGGCTATCATGTCTTCATCGGTGGCGGCGCGGCCTCTACCGCTGAGCAGGCGATGGCTCGTGAATATGCCCAGTCGGTGGCATTCGACGACCTGCCGTCTCTGGTCGAGCGCCTTCTGGCGGCATGGCTCGCCCATCGCCAGGTGCCAACCGAAACTTTCTTCGAATTTTGCCGTCGCCACGAGATCGCCGCGCTGCGGGACCTTGCCGGCCGCACGCCGCTTCGGGCGTTGGCTGCATGAACGCGATCGCAGCCCAGCCGCGGATCATCCCCGACAACGCGCCGTTCTCGCCGGAGCAACGCGCCTGGTTGAACGGCTTCTTCGCCGCCTATCTCGAGGTTGGGACTGGGACGATGGGTGACGATGGCGGATCGTCGACAGGCCCAGCCGACATGGGCGAAGAATTCCCCTGGCACGACGCGTCTCTCCCGATGTCCGATCGCCTCGCCCTCGCGAAGGACCGCAAGCCGGAGCGCCAGCTCATGGCGGCGATGGCGCAGCTCGATTGCGGGCAATGCGGCTATCTTTGCCAAACCTATGCCGAGGCGGTGTGGTCAGGCGCCGAGATCGACATGGGCCGCTGCGTGCCGGGTGGCAAGGAGACTCAACGCAAACTCAAGGAACTGCTGGCGACGCTTGAACCATTGCGCGGTAGCGCCACCATCGCCACGCCCACTGTCAAGTTCTCGAGTCCGCCCGGCTTCTCGCGCGATCGGCCGGCGCTTGCCACGCTCGTCGATGCGCATCCACTCAACCGTCCCGGGTCGGAGAAGGACGTGCGGCACGTCGTACTCGACCTCTCGGCCACCGATGTCACTTACGACGCGGGCGACAGTCTCGGTGTCTTCGCGCGGAAGAACCCGCAACTCGTGCAATCCGTGCTCGACCGCCTGGGTGCCAATGGCGAAGAGATGGTCGCCTTCGATGGCGAGGCGCTGCCGTTGCGCCAAGTGCTGCTCGGCAAGGTCGACATCACGCGGCCGAGTGACGAATGCATGCTGTTCCTGGCCGAGCGCGCGTTCGAAGAGAAAGACGTGCTCATGCTGCAGGCTTTGACGCGTGGCGAGGGCCCGCCGGAACTCGCTTCTGCAGACCTTCTCGATCTTCTGATGGCCTGCCCTTCGGTCATGCCGTCTCTACCTGGTCTACTGAGATCGCTCGATCGCCTGCAGCCACGCCTCTATTCCATCGCCTCCTCGCCGAAGGTGCATCCGCGCGAGGTGCACCTCACCGTGTCTGCGGTGCGTTGGGAGAGCAACGAGCGGCAGCGCACCGGTATCGGCTCCTGCTACCTCGCCGACTTCGCAAAGCCGGGTGATGTCGTGCCGATCTTCGTGCAGAAGAACCACGGCTTCCATCCTCCGCGGGACGATTCGGCTCATGCCATCATGGTAGGACCGGGAACGGGCATTGCACCGTTTCGCGCCTTCCTGGAGGAACGCGAGGCGCGTGGCGCTGGACAGAAGGGCGGTCGCAACTGGCTGTTCTTCGGCGATCAGAAACGTGGAGCGGACTTCCTTTACGAAGACCAGATCATGGATTGGCAGCGGCGCGGCGTACTGAACCGCCTCGATCTCGCCTTCTCGCGCGACCAGCCGGAAAAGATCTATGTCCAGCATCGCATGCGAGAAAGTGCCGCTGAGTTGTGGCGCTGGCTGGAAGAGGGGGCGTACTTCTATGTCTGCGGCGATGCCAAGCGCATGGCCAAGGATGTCGAGGATACATTGCTGCAGATCGCCCAGGAGCAGGGCGGCTGGGGTGGGACCGACGCCCGGGCGTGGCTCGAGGGGCTCGCCAAGTCCGGGCGCTACCAGCGCGACGTCTACTGAGGCGCCATGATCCGCACGACTTGTCCTTATTGCGGCGTTGGTTGCGGAGTCGTGGCAAGCCCAGACGGACGGGGTGAGGCGGATATCGCCGCCGATCTCGACCATCCAGCAAATCGCGGCCGGCTCTGTTCGAAGGGCGCGGCGCTCGGCGAGACCCTGTCGCTCGAGGACCGGCTGCTTCATCCTGAAATCGACGGGCGGCGCGTGTCCTGGAACGAAGCGCTCGATGCCGTCGCCAACGGGTTGCGCGACGTTGTTGCGACGCATGGGCCAGATGCTGTCGCATTCTACGTCTCCGGCCAGCTTCTCACCGAGGACTACTACGCCGCGAACAAGCTGGTCAAAGGCTTCCTCGGTACGGCCAACATCGACACCAACTCGCGGCTGTGCATGGCGTCTTCGGTTGCGGGTCACAAGCGCGCCTTTGGCAGCGATACAGTGCCCGGGCTCTACGAGGACATTGAACGGGCCGACCTCGTCGTTCTCGTCGGCAGCAATCTTGCCTGGTGTCATCCCGTGCTGTTCCAGCGGCTGGAAGCCGCCAAGCGCGAGCGACCGGCGATGAAAGTGGTGGTCGTCGATCCGCGGCGCACCGAGACATGCGACATTGCCGATCTCCACCTGGCGCTGAGGCCGGGCAGCGATGTCGCGCTGTTCAACGGATTACTAGCCGAGCTTCATCGTCGCGGTGTTGTCGCCGGCGACTTCGTGGACAACCACACTACCGGCCTCGAGAGCGCACTCGCGACGGCGCAGGCGACCGACGTCGCGATATGCGATCTGCTGGACACCCATCTCGCCACCTTCTTCGAGTGGTTCGCGGCCACGGAGAAGACCGTCACGCTCTACTCGCAAGGCGTGAACCAGTCGATTGCAGGTGTCGACAAGGTCAATGCCCTCATCAATTGCCATCTGCTGACAGGCCGCATCGGCCGGCCCGGCATGGGCCCGTTCTCAGTCACCGGCCAGCCCAATGCCATGGGAGGCCGCGAGGTTGGTGCGCTGGCGACGACACTCGCCGCCCACATGGACTTCGCCGCGGAGGATATCGACCGTGTCGGGCGCTTCTGGAAGGCACCTCGCATGGCGACACGGCCGGGTCTCAAAGCGGTCGAACTTTTCGATTCGGTGCGGCAAGGCAAAATCAAGGCGATCTGGATCATGGCAACCAATCCGGTGGTGACCCTGCCGGATGCCGACGCGGTGCACGCTGCGCTGAAGGGTTGCGCACTGTCGATCGTCTCGGAGGCGACCCGCGCCAGCGACACGGTCGATGCCTGCCGTATCCGGCTGCCTGCGCTTGCTTGGGGCGAGAAGGACGGCACCGTTACCAACTCCGAGCGGATGATCTCGCGCCAGCGCTCCTTCCTTCCGGCGCCAGGGGAGGCGCGGCAGGATTGGTGGATCATCGCGCAGGTGGCCCGCCGTTTGGGATTTGGCTCGGCCTTCGCGTGGAAGGGCGTGACCGACATCTTCCGAGAACATGCATCGCTGTCGGCCTTCGAGAACGAGGGCACGCGCGATTTCGACATCGGCGCGCAGGCGACAGTCAGCGATACGGGGTACGACGCGCTCGAACCTTTTGCGTGGCCGGCGCGGGCGGGCAGCACGGTCGAGGGTGGACGCTTTTTTGCCGATGGCCGATTTTTCCATGCCGACGGGCGTGCCCGCTTCGTTTCAACGACACCTCGCGGACCGGCCCATGACGTCGACGATCTGCGGCCGCTCCGACTGACCACCGGGCGCCTGCGCGACCAGTGGCACACCATGACGCGTACCGGGAAATCGGCGCGGCTCGCCGGGCATCGCCCGGAGCCCTGCATCGAAATCCGTCCCGAAGATGCGGCTGCACGCGGTCTGGCCGATGGCGACATCGCCGAGCTGCGCAGCCGATGGGGTAGGGCACGCCTGCGTGTCCAAGTCACGGGTGGGATGCGTACCGGGGAGACGTTCGCACCGATGCATTGGACGGCGCGATTCGCGCGGGCCGCGCGGGTCAACGCGGCGGTCAACCCCGAGGTCGATCCGATCTCTGGCCAGCCGGAATTCAAGCACACACCGGTGCAAGTCTGTCGTCTGGATATGCGCTGGCATGGCACGATTCTCGCTCGACGCCCGGTCATGTTGCCGGACGTTTCCTATTGGGCGCGCATCAAGAGCCCCGGCCACCTCGCTTACGTGCTGGCTGGCGACCAGTCGATTGCTGCGGCGCAGCAATCGCTATCGGCTGCGATGCGTGCGGCCAATCCGGGGCCGTGGATCACAGGCGATCGCGGCATCGGCGCCGTGGTGAGCGACGGACGCCTCGAGGCGGTGCTGGCTCTGCAGTCGACCTACGACGGCGCGCTGCGCGATCGGCTGGCACCATTCATGGCGGCCGGCCGGTTGAGCGTCGAGCAGCGTACGGCCTTGTTGCTGGGTGGCGACGGTGCGGAGCGAGGTGGCGAGGTCTGCGCCTGCTATGGCGTGTCGCGCGCCGCGGTCTCAGCCGCGATCGGCGATGGCGCCACCACGCTGGATGACATCGGGGCGGCGACGCGCGCCGGCACGAACTGCGGCTCGTGCCGACCCGAACTGCGTGCCCTGTTGCGCCGAGGCCGGACGAGGAAGGCCGCGTGATGGGGAGCTTCCCGCTTTTCCTCGCATTGAAGGACCGCCGAGCGCTCGTCGTGGGGGGCGGCGAGGCGGCCGTGCGGAAGATCGAACTGCTGCTCGCAGCAGGCGCGCAGGTTACCTTGATAGCCCAGACTGTGGTGGGCGAAATCGCTCAGCAGATCGCCGATGGACGCATCATTTGGGGCGGCCGCGCATTCGACGATGCAGACCTGATCGGCGTCTCGTTGGTTATCGTCGCCGTTGAAGACGACGTGCTTCAGGCGCGCGTATCGCACGCGGCACAGCAGCGCGGTGTGCCGGTCAATGTCGTCGATCGGCCGGCGCTCTCGAGCTTCACCATGCCGGCCATTGTAGATCGCGGGCCGGTCACCGTCGCGATCTCAACCGGTGGCGCGGCTCCCGTGTTGGCGCGTCGGCTGAAGGCGGAAATCGAGCGCGTCCTGCCGGCGACGATCGGTCGACTGGCGCGCTTTGCCGACATTTTCCGGGCGCAGGTCCGGCGCACCTTGCCGGAACCGCAGACCCGCCGCCGCTTTTGGGATCGGGTATTCGAAGGTCGGGCGGCGGAGCTCGCTCTGGCTGGAGACGAGATCGGCGCGCGGCGCGAGTTGATCCGCTTGCTCGATGGCGTGCGCGGCGAGCGCCATCCGTGCCAAGGGATGGTGCATCTGGTCGGTGCTGGGCCAGGTGACCCGGATCTCCTCACGCTCAAGGCCCATCGACTGCTGCAGCAGGCCGATGTCGTCGTCTATGATCGGCTCGTGTCGACTGCGGTGCTGGCGATGGCGCGGCGGGATGCCGAGAGGATCTATGTCGGCAAGCGACGCGGCCATCACCACGTCACACAATCTGAGATCAACGCGCGGCTCATAGCCCTGGCACGCGCCGGCAGGAGCGTAGTTCGTCTGAAGGCGGGAGATCCTTTCGTATTCGGTCGCGGTGGCGAAGAGTTCGAGGTGTTGCTCGATGCCGGTATCGCCGTGGAAGTCGTTCCCGGCATCACGGCCGCCTTGGGGTGTGCTGCGAGCGCGGGCATACCGCTTACCCATCGCGATCACGCACAGGCTTGCGTGTTCGTCGCAGGCCAGATGTGCGATGGGAAAGTCGATCTCGATTGGCGCCTGCTGGCAAGGCCGAAGCAAACCGTCGTCATCTACATGGTCGTAAGGACGCTTCCGATCATCGTTGCCGAACTTCGTCGCTTCGGCATGGTTGCGCACACGCCTGTCGCCTTGATCGAAAGTGGCACGACCGAACGCGAGCGCCGCCTCGTCGGCACGCTCGCGACCATCGAGGACTTGGCAGCGCGCGCGCGCTTCGACGGTCCGACCTTGTGCATGGTTGGTGAAACCGTTGGTGCGGCGGCGGCGAGGGTCATGGATTTTCGCTTTGAGTCGCGAATTGGCCTCTGATAGAAGCCGATGTGGTAAAAATGCAACAATGCAGGGGCGGGATGCGCGGCTTCTTCTTGAGCGCGGCGATCACTGTGGCCTTCACGGGTGCGAGCGTCGCCCAGACAGAAGTACTCCGTGGCACCTCGACCTCGAACAAGAAGGCTCCGGCGACCCAGTCGGCGAACGTACAGAAACCTCCGCCCGCTCCACGGCAGGCGACGACACCGCAAAGTTTGCGAGGCTCGCGATACGGCGGCTTCGCCCCCTCGGCACCCGTCGAGCCACCGGTACTCGATCTGGTCAGCCCGCGCACTCTCTCACTTCTCAACGTCAACTCGAAGGAAACCCTGACCGTCACCTACTGGTCGCACGGCAGCTATCATCGGAATGCGCTCGATCGGCTGAACCATTTCCTGCGCGATACGCGGGACAATGCCCAGACCGAGATGGACCCGTTGCTCTTCGACGTCCTATGGCACACGCAGCAGCTCGCGGGCTACGGCGGCCAGGTCGAGATCCTGTCCGCCTATCGTTCGCCGGCGACAAATGCGTGGTTGGCGAGCGTGAGCCGCGGCGTGGCGCGTGACAGTCAGCACATGAGTGGCAATGCCGTGGACGTGCGCTTTCCCGGTGTACCTGTATTCAAGATCCGACAGGCCGCACGATCGCTCGGCATGGGCGGCGTCGGCTTCTATCCGCGCTCGGGATTTGTCCATCTCGACACCGGTCCGATCCGATACTGGTGACGTCGGATGACGACGCTCGAGGTCGTTGAAGGAGATATTACCCATCTCGATGTCGATGCCATCGTCAACGCAGCGAACGAGAGCCTGTTGGGTGGCGGCGGTGTCGACGGCGCCATTCATCGTGCCGCCGGCCCGGAGCTGTTGGCCGAATGTCGTACGATCGGTGGTTGCCCCACGGGCGAAGCGAGGATCACGCGTGGATATCGGCTGAAGGCGCGCCATGTGATTCATACCGTCGGCCCCGTCTGGCGTAGCGGTGCGGCGAACGAGCCGGCGCTCCTGGCGAGTTGCTATCGCAGTTGCCTGCTGCTGGCCGATCGTCATGGGCTCCGATCTCTCGCGTTCCCGGCGATCTCCACCGGCGTGTATGGGTACCCGAAGGACTTGGCGACAGAGATTGCCGTACGCGAAGTACGCCACGGGGCGCGGATCGGGCGCGTCGTGTTCTGCTGCTTCGGCGCCGAAATGGCGACGCTCTACCGAGGCGTCATTGGCCAAACCGATTGGCGCTCTTCAGGAACTTGAGCTCTGCCTCAGAACTGGCTCGACCGAGTACGTCGTTGCGATGCGGGAATCGACCGAAGCGGGCGACGATATCGCGATGCTCAATCGCATATTTCATGTTCTCATCGTTCTCCATGACCTCGAACAGGGCGCAGCCCAGTTCCTGATCGGCCAGCGACTCGCTGTGCTGGAAGGGCATGTAGAAGAAGACGCGCATGGCGGGAGGAAAGAGCGCCGGATAGAAACGCGCGAGCGCCCGTCGGGCCGCCCATAGGGCCTTGCCATCGCCGCGATAGGCAAGCGCGGTGCGCCTATGGATATGGCGGGGGAACTGGTCGCACAGCACGATCAACGCCAATGCGCCGTCGGGGGATTGCACCCATGAGTCGCATTCGCCCCGGACGGCGCGGCCGAGTGCTCCGGCGAATTGTTCCACGATCTCCGCGTCGAATGCCGGCGTGCTGCGGAACCATATCTCACGCTCCTTGCCATGGCCGTGGTTGGCGAGCGGCAGGAACCAGAAATCGAGGATTTCACGGATGGACGTCTTGTCGCGCATGCGGCTTAGATAGTGACTTGGCGGAGGGGAGGAAAGCCAGCGTGGCCAAGGTCAGAAACATCCTTTTCATCATGTGCGATCAGCTGCGGGCCGACCACCTCTCGTGCGCTGGCCACCCGCACCTGCGGACACCCGCCATCGACGGCTTGGCCAGTCGTGGCGTGTTGTTCCCGCGCGCCTATGTGCAATCCGGAGTCTGCGGTCCTTCGCGCATGAGCTACTACACCGGGCGGTACGTATTCTCGCACGGCGCCACATGGAACCGCGTTCCCCTGTCGCTCCGCGAGAAGA
Organism: Enhydrobacter sp.; assembly: GCA_025808875.1. Classification (NCBI taxonomy): domain Bacteria; kingdom Pseudomonadati; phylum Pseudomonadota; class Alphaproteobacteria; order Hyphomicrobiales; genus Enhydrobacter; species Enhydrobacter sp. Next base: position 4,864,231 of record CP075528.1, read on the forward strand.
CGATCGGCGACTATCTGCGACCGAGCGGTGTCCGTGTGGCGCTTGCCGGCAAGACCCACGTACTGCCCGACCTCGACGGGCTCGAGCGCTACGGTATCGAAGGGGGCTCGGCGATCGCCGCTCTCATGCGCGCTGGACGGTTCGAGGAACTCGATCGCTACGATGGCCATTCGCCACCCGGCGATGAGAGCGGCTATGCGGGCTATCTACGAGCGCAGGGCTACAATTCCGACGATCCGTGGAACGACTACGTGATCGCCGCCAACGGGCCGAACGGCGAGAAGCTCTCGGGCTGGCACATGCGCAACGCGCGCCTGCCCGCCCGCGTCGCCGAGCAGCACTCCGAAACCGCCTATATGACGCGCGAGGCGATACGTTTCATCGACAACATGGGCGATCAGCCGTGGTGCCTGCATCTAAGCTATGTGAAGCCGCACTGGCCCTACATGGCGCCGGCACCCTATCACGCGATGTACGACCCCGAGCATTGCCTGCCGCTCAATCGCTCCGAATTGGAGCTCGTCGACCCGCATCCGGTGCTGGCGGCGTACCGTAAGCACGAGGAATCGGTGTCTTTCCAGCGGGCGGACGGTCCCTCGACCGTGCGCCCGACATATATGGGTTTGATCCGCCAACTCGACGATTGGCTCGGCCGCCTGTTCGCTCACTTGCAGGCGAAGGGCCGGATGGACGATACGCTCATCCTTTTCACATCGGATCATGGCGATTTCCTCGGCGACCATTGGCTGGGTGAGAAGGAGATGTTCTACGAGGAAGCGCTGCGCGTTCCCTTCGTCGTCTATGATCCCGACCCGGCGGCGGATGCGACCCGGGGGACGATCGACAATCGCTTCGTCGAAAGTGTCGACGTGGTGCCGACCATCCTTGCCGCACTCGGCGAGGCGTCGCACGATCACCTGGTGGAGGGCCGCTCCTTGCTGCCCCTGTTGCGCGGAGGACCGGCAGGCGCGTGGCGCGATGCGGTGTTTTCCGAGCTCGACTATTCCTTCCGGGAGGCGCGCCGGATCCTGAGCCGCAAGCCGCAGGAATGCCGAGCCATGATGGTGCGCACCGACAAGTGGAAATATGTGTGGTGGCAGGGCTTCAGGCCGATGCTGTTCGATCTCGTCAACGATCCCGGCGAGCTAGCCGACCTGGGTGCCTACGCTGCCTTTGCGCATGTGCGCCAAGAGATGGAAGAGCGTCTGGCGGCGTGGCTGAAGGGCCGGAAGACGCGGGTCACCGTCGATGACGACTATATCGAGGCCCGTACTGCGTCGCACAAAAAGCACGGCATCTTCTTCGGCGTGTGGTGACGGTCGCTGCTCTTGCTTGATTCAGGGATACAACCCTACTTGAACTCGTACTGTTGAATGAGCCAGGGTTCGTTCCTTGCGGCGGAAATCCAGTCTTTCATCGCCGCATGTGAGAGAACTGCCGAGCAATAGGCCTCGGCATCCGAATCAACCGGAACGGCGTAGGTCTTGAAGCGTGTGACGACCGGGGCATACATCGCATCGGCGGCGGTGAACGTCCCGAACAGGAAGCCGTCGTCGCGCGGCGCTGCACCGACGAAGCGCTTGCGGCAGTCGCGCCACATCGACGTGATGCGCTCTATTTCGGCGCGCACGGCCGGTGTCATGCCCTTGCCCGGATAGGAGGCGCGGATGTTCATCGGCATGCCGTTGCGCAGGTCGATGAAACCCGAGTGCATCTCGGCTGAGATCGAACGAGCGTGCGCGCGCGCCGCAACGGAGGCAGGCCACAGGCCGGTTTCGGGCTTGATGTCGTTGAGGTATTCGGCAATGGCCAGCGAATCCCACACCGCAAGGCCGCGATGCAAGAGCACCGGCACCCGCCCTGACGGCGAGTGCTTGCGGATCGTGGGTTGCGTTTCGGGCAAGTCGAGAGGCACGAGGACCTCCTCGAAGTCGAGGCCCGCCATCTTGACCATCAGCCATCCCCGTAGCGACCAGGACGAATAGTTCTTGTTGCCGATGACCAAAGTGAACTCGGCCATATCCCCTCCTTGCCAGCTGCCAAGTTTGGCCTGCAATGTTGACCCTTACACTACAGATTGGTGAGCTTGGCTATGCCGTTGCCGTTCGTCGACCGTGCCGCTTCCGCGTTGTCCGTGCAGTTTGTGGGCCACGGCAAGTGGCGTGCCTGGGTGAAGGAGCAGAGTGCGGCGCGCCGAGCGTGGCTGGAATCGTCGAGGGTTGCCGGCAAGCCCGGTGATTTCGCGTTGCTGCCGGGCCGTGACGGTAAAGTGGGCGGCGCCGTGCTGATGCTCTCGCCGCAGCCGACATTGTGGGATTTCGGCATGCTCGCCACGAAGCTGCCAGCAGGCGTCTGGAAGCTCGCCGAGACCACCCCGATATCGCCAACAGATGCCGCGGTTGCCATCGGGCTGGGGATGTGGCGTTTCGAGCGCTATCGCTCGAAAAAGGGCGAACCGGGACCGAGGATCGTGTGGCCGCGGGGCGCAGACAAGGCGCGCGCGACGGCGACGATCGAAGCGGTCTCGATGGCACGAGATCTCATCACGACGCCGTCGTCCGACATGGGTCCCGCCGAACTGGCGGGCGCGGCACGGGAACTTGCAAGAAAGCACGGAGCCAAGATCAAGGTCATCGTCGGCGACGACTTGCTTAAGCAGAACTATCCGATGGTCCACGCCGTCGGCCGTGCCAGCAGTCGCGCGCCGCGTCTGATCGATCTCGTCTGGGGTCGAGAGAGCGATCCGAAGGTGACGCTGGTCGGCAAGGGAGTCTGCTTCGACACCGGCGGCCTCGACCTCAAGCCGTCGACCGGCATGCTCATGATGAAGAAGGACATGGGTGGTGCGGCCGCGGTGATGGCTGTGGCGTCCATGGTGATGGCGGCGCGGCTGCCGGTGCGATTGCGCCTGTTGATCCCTGCGGTCGAGAACAGCGTGTCGGGCAACGCCTTCCGGCCGATGGACGTCGTGCCCACCCGCAAGGGGATCACGGTGGAGATCGGCAACACCGACGCCGAAGGCCGGCTGATCCTGTGCGACGCCCTGCATGAGGGAGCATCGGAGAAGCCGACCATGCTGATCGATTGCGCCACGCTCACCGGGGCAGCCCGCGTCGCATTGGGCACCGACTTGCCGGCGCTGTTCTGCAACGACGATGCACTGGCGGACGAACTGGTCGCCGCCGGCCAGCGGGAGGCGGACCCGATGTGGCGCCTGCCGCTGTTCGCCGGCTACCGTCGCATGCTGGACAGCAAGGTGGCGGACATCAACAATGCGCCGGGAGCTGCGTTCGGCGGCGCGATTACGGCGGCTCTCTATCTCAAGGAATTCGTTCCGGACGACGTACCCTGGGCCCATTTCGACATGATGGCCTGGAACAATATGTCCCGTCCGGGCCGCCCCGAGGGGGGTGAAGCCCAGGCCGTCCGTGCTATCTTTGCCGCCATCGAAAAGAGGGTGAAGAAATGACCGACACGCTCGAACAACTCGCCATCGACATCCGTGCGGCATTGAAGGCCGATTCCGGCGTCGGTGGCAAGCAGGCCGTCTGCAGGCTGGTTTCCGGGGTGTTGCTCGACCGCGAATTCGTCGAGCGGCACCTGACGTCGGATCAGTGCAAGCCGCGCAAGGTGCTCTACGAGGATCCGGAGCTTGGATTTTGCATTTGCGGCCATGTCTACGAGAAGCCTGCTCATGGCGAACCGCACGACCATGGCTCGAGCTGGGCGATCTACGGGCTCGCGGTCGGCGACACCGAGATGACCGACTGGAAGGTCGTCCGGAAGGGCGACGACGCAACGCCAACCCTCGTCGAACCGGACCGCAGTTACGTTCTGCGTCCAGGCGACGCTCACTTCTACGATGTCGGCGTCATCCACTCGCCCAAGCGCGACACGCTGACGAAGCTCGTGCGCATCGAGGGCGCCAACCTCGACCGTATCAAGCGGTCGAACATCAAGGCCGCGTCGAAAGTCGCGGCCTGATCAGTATCCCGTCTTCGCATCGACGGTGTGGATGAGCGGCTGCCCTGCGCGCAGCCGCCTGATGTTCTCGATCACACCCGGCGAGGCCGTACGCGGATTGGTGGCTCCGGCGATGTGGGGCGTCACATGGACCTTGGGGTGGGTCCAGTAGCGATGGTTGGCCGGCAACGGCTCCTGATTGAACACATCGAGCGCGGCGCCGCTCAGATGGCCCGAATCGAGCGCGGCGAGCAGCGCCTCGTCGACGACGTGACCGCCGCGCGCCATGTTGATGAAGTAAGCGCCCCTGGGTAGCGCCGCGAATGCTGCGGCATCGAGCAAGCCCTGAGTGTCGCGCGTGAGGGGGAGCACGTCGACCAGGATGTCGCTGCGGGACAGGAAGGACCGAAACCCGTCGGAACCGTGGAAGGTCTCGATACCCGAGATGGTTTTGGCAGTGCGGCTCCAGCCGGCCGTTGGAAAGCCGAGCATCGCGAACTTTTTCGCCGTGTCCTGGCCTATCGAACCCAGACCCATGATGCCGATCCGCCGATGCAGGGTGTCGATCAGATCGAGCTGGCGCCACTCACGGGTGCGCTGGAAGCCTTCGTACCGATCGATCTCGCGATGATGTCGCAACGCCCAGTACAGGGCGTACTCGCTCATCTGGCCGATCAGGCCGTCGTCCATGATGCGAACGATCGGCACGCCTGCGGGTAACTTGTCATCGGCGAGCAGGTGGTCGACGCCCATCCCGAGCGATACGATCAACTTGAGGTTCCGAAACGACGCCAACAGCCCGGCCGGCGGCTTCCATGCCAACGCCACGGCTATGGCGTCGGTATCGCCGAGCGAGTCGATGACCCGATAGTCGATCGGGCCGAGACCCGCTTCCAGTACCTTCTTCCACGCCGCCCCATCGGTGTCCCGGCTTATATAGGCGATAGCCTCAGACATGGCGCACTCCGAACAAGAAACGCTGCAGAAGCCAGGCAACCCCGGCAAGCCCGATACCCACGAGATCAGTTTCGGCGCCCGGCGTGATCAGTGATATCGCCGCGACTCCCAAGATGACCCGAGGCAGTACGACGAGCGGCCCGAACAACCACCCCTCGGTGGCGCACGCCAGTAGCCAGACGCCGATCGCCGCCGTCATGAACACATGCACGATCTCCCAGGCGCTGCCTTGGCCGAGCAGGACCGGGCTGTAGAAGAACATGAACGGGACGAGGAATGTGGCGAGACCCATCTTCACGGCGATCCAGGATGTTTTCCATGGATCGCCTTTGGCCATGCCGGCGGCAGCGAAGGAGGCGACGGCGACGGGCGGCGTGATCGCCGACAGGACGGCGAAGTAGAAGATGAACATGTGTGCGACGAGCTTGGGCACACCGATCTGTTGCAGGCCGGGCGCCACCACGGCAGCGCCGATGGCATAGGCCGCCGTCGTCGGCATGCCCATGCCGAGAATGACGACGATGATCATCGTGAAGAACATGGCAAGGAGCTGATTCTCGCCGGCGATCGCCTGCATGATCTGGGCGAAGCGGCCGCCAATGCCCGTGAGCGCGATGACACCGACGATGACGCCGGCTGCGGCGCACACGGCGACGAGCTGGATGCAATCCCTGGCGCCGCGCTCGAGCGCTTCGACAACCGCGCGTCCTCCCATGACGCTTTCGTCGCGGCGCCATCGCAGGCCTCCGCCTTCGACGCGCAAGCCGTTGAACCAGCTCACGGCAATGCAAAGCGCCATGCCGAGACCGGCGGCGAGAAAGGCGGAATAGCCGGTGACGAAGGCCCAGATGAGCACGCCGATCGGCGCGAGCATGTAGAGCCGCGCCAGGAGAGGCCCCAGTCGCGGCAGTTCGGCGCGCGGCAGGCCGCGCAGGCCGTGCTTGGCGGCATGCAGGTCGCAGTGCGAATAGCAGGCGATGTAGAAGAGCAGGCAGGGAATGATCGCCGCGCCGGCGATTTCGGCATACTTGATGCCCGTCGCCTCCGCCATGATGAAGGCGGCGGCGCCGAGTACCGGTGGCGTGATCTGTCCTCCGGTGGACGAGGTCGCCTCGATGGCGCCCGCGGTGTTCCGGTCGTAGCCGACACGGCGCATCATGGGGATGGTGATTGCTCCGGATGCGACGACGTTCGCGACGGAGGAACCACTCACCGATCCGAACATCACACCCGAAAGGACCGCGACCTTGGCCGGGCCGCCGCGCGCCCAGCCGACCAACGACACCGAAAGGTCGTTGAAATAGTCCCCTGCCTTGGAGCGACCGAGAAAGGCCGCGAACACGGTGAACATGATGATGAAGGTCGACGACACTTCGAGTGTCGGGCCGAAAATTCCGAGATTGCTGTAGATGTAGGGAAAGGCGAACCACAGGTCCTTGATCGACTTGTTGTGATAGAGCGCAGAGCCCTCGGGAAAGATATGCCCCACCATGGCATACAGCATGAAGGCGCCTGCAATGATGGTCAGTGCATTGCCGGCGGTACGACGCGTGAACTCGAACACCACGACCAAGCCCACCAGGCTGTAGACCAGATCGGGTGTGTCGTAGAGCGCGCCCTGATTCATCTGAAGCTCGTCGAGATTGCGCCACATGTAGACGGCGCAGCCGAGCGCAGCGAACATCAGCAGCCAGTCGTACCAGGGAATCCCGTTGGTCCCACGCCCCTTAGCGATGCTGTAGAATCCGAAACCCAGCGTCGCACCCCAGGCGAGGTGGATGGCGCGGAAGAGTTCCTGATCGAGGTTGGCGGCGATCGCCCTGTAGAAGGCCTGATCGAGGCCCAGAAGGTTGTCGATCTCCTTGACGACGACAGGGCCGACCAGCACCCAGAGATGAAAAGCCGAGAAGCCGGCGCACAACCAGAAGAACAGGGTGCGCTGCCAGGGACGGTGCTCGCGCTTGTCGCCGGAATACTCCAGGCTGTCGACGTCCACCCGGCCGATCTCACTCACATCACCCGCCGCCGGTGCGTTCTTGTTCGATGCCATCATCTCTCCCGGTGTCATCGTGGTCTTGCGCCGCGTTGGCCTGTCGGCATGGCTTTACTCAAGTCTCAATAGCAAAACGCCCGCTCCGAGGGGAGCGGGCGTCCTGCGCGGCTTGTCGCGCTGCTTACTTGGGCAGCGTCGCAGGGTTCAGCGATATGCCCTTCTCCTTGTAGTAACGGACCGCGCCCGGGTGGAAGGGAAGGAAGGCGTTGCGGTCGGCGTTCTTGGCTATGGTCTCGGAAGCCGCGGCATGGCCCTGCACCATCGCTGCATTGTTCTCCAGGATGGTCTTGGTGACGAGATACGCGACGTCGTCGGCCATGTCCTTGTGGGCAATGCCGAAGTTGTAGAGACCGATAGTCTTCTGGTCCGCCGTCTGCGACTTGTAGGTGCCCTTGGGGATCACCGCCTCGGACCACTCCGGCATCTTCTTGCGGATTGCCTCACGCTCTGCGTCCGTCCAGGTGAAGAAAACCACTTCCTTTTCCGCATCGAGTTGCGAGAAGATCGGGATCGGCAGGCCGGCGCCGAAGCAGAATGCGTCGAGGATGCCGTCACCGAGCTGGCTGCCCATGTCGGCGCCCTGGCCGTTGCGGATGGTTACCTTCATTCCCAGTGCCTCGAAGAACAACGGCAGGTAAGTCCCGGGCGTCCCCGCCCTGGGGCCGACGCCGACGGTCTTGCCTTCGAGCTGCTTGAAGCTGGTGAGGCCGGACTTCTTGAGCGCGACGCACTGCATGGGCGTGTCGTACATCGGGAACAGGGCGCGGATGTTCTCGAACTTCTTGCCCTTGGTCCAATCACCTTTGCCGGTCCAGGCCTGCAACGCGACGCCCATCGTCGTCATGCCGAGCTCGATCTTCTTGTCGTCGACCAGGATGACGTTCTGGTTCGGCCCCTGGGTTTGCTGGGTCGAAACCTGGATGCCCGTCTTGTCGGTCAGGATCTTGGCGACAACCCCGCCATAGACGAAGTAGGTGCCGCCCACGGAGGCGGTGCCCAAAGTCATGGTTTTGGGCTGGGCGAATGCGGCCGTTCCGACAAAGGCGATCGCCGCGGCAAACAAACCCCTACGCATGTAACTCATAAACAGCTTCCTCCCAAACGGTCCGGATTTCCGAGGCCGGAAACCCTTCGATGAGCCTCTCTTAGGTTCGGTGCACCTCGACCGCAAGTCCGGCCTTTCGCAAGTCAGCTGGTGACCGCGCGACTCTCGACTCCGATGGCCTCCAGATTGAAGGCCGCGGCAATCAGCGCCTGGGTGTAGGGCGTCTGGGGTGCGGCGAAGATCTTGGTGGCGGGGCCTCGCTCGACGACCTTTCCGTGCCGAAGCACCACGACCTCGTCGGCCAGGGCCCGTACGACCTTGAGGTCATGGCTGATGAAAAGATAGGCAAGTTTGTGACGGCGCTGCAAATCACGCAACAGATCGACAATCTGCGCCTGCACGCTCATGTCGAGAGCGGACGTCGGTTCGTCGAGCACGATGAGACGCGGCTTGAGTACCAGCGCCCTGGCGATCGATATTCGTTGCCGCTGGCCGCCTGAGAATTCGTGTGGATAGCGCACCCGCATCGCGGGTTCCAGGCCCACTTCGCGCAACGCCTCGTCGATCATGCGGCTGCGCTCCGCCTCGGTGCCGATCCTGTGAACGTCGAGGCCTTCGCCGACAATCTCACCCACCGACATTCGTGGGCTCAGTGAGCTGTACGGATCCTGGAACACGATCTGCATCTGTCGCCGCAGGGGACGTATGTCGCGTTGGCTCATGGCTTGGAGATCCAAGCCGTCGAACCGGATACCACCCTGACTTTTCTCGAGTTTCAGGAGGGCCAAGCCGAGTGTCGTCTTCCCCGAACCCGATTCACCCACCAGTCCGATCGTGTGACCTTCCTTCAGCGCGATACTGACACCATCGACGGCCTTGACGTGTCCCACCGTACGGCGCAGCACGCCGCGTTTGATGGGAAAATGCACCTTGAGATCGTCGAGGCGCAACAATTCCGGCGCAGTGGAGTCGAACTCCACGGGCTTACCCTTGGGCTCGGCCGACAGCAGGTGTTGCGTGTAGGAGTGCTGGGGACGATCGAAGACCTGGGCGACCGGACCCTGCTCGACGATCCGGCCATTGGTCATTACGCAGACCCGGTCCGCCATCTTGCGCACGATTCCGAGATCGTGAGTGATGAACAACAGCGCCATGCCGTAGCGCGCCTGCAAGGTCTTCAGCAGCTTCAATATCTGCGCCTGTATGGTGACGTCGAGTGCCGTTGTCGGCTCGTCGGCGATCAGGAGATCGGGCTCGTTGGCGAGAGCCATGGCGATCATGACGCGCTGGCGTTGTCCTCCGGAGAGTTGATGGGGATAGGCGTCCAGTCGCCGGGCGGCTTCAGGAATTCCGACCTGCTCCAGCAGCTCGAGGGTACGGCGGCGCGCCGCGTCGCGGTTCAGGCCCTTGTGCAGGATCAAGACTTCATTCACCTGCCGCTCGATCGTGTGCAGGGGGTTGAGCGAGGTCATGGGTTCCTGGAAAATCATCGAGATCCGGTCGCCGCGAACTGCCAGCAACTCGCGGGCCGGCGCGCCGACCAGCTCCCGACCCTGGAAGAGGATCGATCCCGAGGGATGCTTCGCCATGGGATAGGGCAGCAGTTGCAGGACCGACAGAGCCGTCACCGACTTGCCCGAGCCCGACTCGCCGACCAGTGCCAAAGTCTCGCCGCGGGCGATGTCGAAGCTGACCCGGTTCACGGCCCTCACTTCGGCGCCATCGGTGCCGAACGTGACGGACAGGTCACGGACCTGGAGGAGAGGCTCGCTCATGTCGGAACCTTGCGCGGGTTGAAGGCGTCGCGCACCGCCTCGCCGATGAAAACCAGCAGCGACAGCATGAGCGCGATGACGGCGAAGCCGGTGAGGGCCAGCCAGGGGGCATTGAGGTTGTTCTTGCCCTGCAGCAACAGTTCGCCCAGCGATGGCGAACCGGCGGGCAGGCCGAAGCCAAGAAAATCCAACGACGTGAGCGTTGTCACGGAGCCGGCCAGGATGAAGGGTAGGAAGGTGAGGCTCGCCGTCATGGCGTTTGGCAGGATGTGCCGGAACATGATGCGGGCGTCCAACATCCCGAGGGCGCGGGCCGCCCTGACATAGTCGAAATTGCGACCCCGGAGGAACTCGGCTCGGACCACGCCGACCAGCGCCATCCAGCTGAACAGCAGCATGATGCCGAGCAGTACCCAGAAACTCGGCTGGATGAAGCTTGCCAGGATGATCAGCAGGTACAGCGTCGGCATGCTCGACCAAATCTCGAGGAAACGCTGGAACAGAAGATCCACCCAACCGCCAAAGTAGCCCTGGACCGCACCGGCGGCGATGCCGATTACGGTGCTCAGGACCGTCAGCGCCAGTCCGAACAACACCGAGATCCGGAAGCCGTAGATCAGACGCGCCATGACATCCCTGGCCTGGTCGTCCGTTCCAAGCCAATGACCGGCCGATGGCGGCAGCAGGGCCTTGCGGCCTTCGCCGCGGATCACGGTGTCGTAGCTGTACGGAATTGGCGGCCACAGGATCCAGCCCTTCTTCGCGATCAGCTCCTGAACCTCGACATCGGTGTACACGGTGTTCGTCGGCAGATCGCCGCCGAACGTCGTCTCGGGATAGTCGCGAAGCATCGGCGAGTATACGCCGCCATCATAGTAGATGAGGATCGGGCGATTGTTGGCCAGCAGTTCGGCGCACAGAGACACTGCGAAGAGTAGACCGAACACGATCAGTGAGATCATGCCGCGCCTGCTGGAGCGAAAGATCGCGAGGCGGCGGCGATTGAGCGGACTCATCAGGCGCGCGCCTCGAAGTCGATGCGCGGGTCGATGATCGTGTACATGAGGTCACCGACGATGCCCATCAACAGCCCGATCAACCCGAAGAAGTAGAGCGTACCGAACATCACCGGATAGTCGCGATTCAGGGCCGCTTCGAATCCGAGGAGGCCGATCCCGTCGAGCGAGAAGATCACCTCGATCAGGAGCGAGCCCGTGAACAGGACACCCAAGAAGGCGGCGGGGAAGCCCGCGATGACGATCAGCATGGCGTTGCGGAAGACGTGGCCATAGAGCACCCGGCGCTCGACCAGTCCCTTCGCTCGTGCCGTGAGCACGTACTGCTTGTGCAGCTCCTCGATGAACGAGTTCTTGGTCAGGAAAGTGAGGGAGGCGAAGCCGCCGATCACCATGGCGCCGATCGGCAGGGCCATGTGCCAGAAATAGTCGGTGATCTTGCCGATCAGGCCCAGTTCCTGCCAATCGTCGGAGACGAGACCGCGCAGCGGGAACCACTTGAAATAGCTCCCGCCGGCGAACAGGACAACGAGCAGCAGAGCGAACAGGAAACCGGGAATCGCGTTCAGTACGATCAATGTCGTCGAGGTCGAGAGGTCGAAGCGACTGCCGTCGCGCACGGCCTTGGCGATGCCGAGGGGGATCGACACGAGGTAGATAAGCAAGGTCGTCCAAAGGCCGAGTGAAATCGACACCGGCAGTTTCTCTATCACCAGATCGACGACTCGCTTGTTGCTGAAGAAGCTCTCGCCAAAATCGAAGACGAGGTAGTTCTTCATCATCAGCAGGAAACGTTCGTGCACCGGTTTGTCGAACCCGTACATCTTCTCGATCCGCTCGATCAGCTCACGCGGCAAGCCGCGCGCACCGCGATAGGCGCCGGCCGACTCCGATTGGGTGCCACGCACCGTCTCGCCACCCGTTGCGCTGCCGGAGAAGCGCTCGGTCGCGCCGACCGCCGTTCCCTGGATCTGGGCGAGCATCTGTTCGACCGGCCCGCCGGGCGCCGCCTGGATCACCACGAAGTTGATGACCATGATGCCGACAAGCGTCGGCACGACGAGCATCAGACGGCGCAGGATGTAGGCTAGCATCGAGGCGTCGCGAGCTGGCCGTTCACTTTCCTTCGCCGCGCTGGCGCAGCGCCCGCTCCTTCTCGTCGTCGACCCACCAGGTGTCGAAGGCGACGGGCGCGTACTTCGCCGACTTGGCGGGACGGGAGAAGCGATTCCAGTAGGCCACGAACGCCTTGTTGTTGTGCCAGTTCGGCACGACAAAATGGCTCCACAACAGAACGCGATCGAGGGAGTGAGTGACGGCGATCAGGGCTTCGCGGTCCGGCGCGACGATCAGCTGATCGATCAGGCTGTCGATAGCGGCGTCTTTGACGCCGATCGTGTTGCGGCTGCCCTTGGTGTCGGCCGCCCGCGATCCCCAATAGTCGCGCTGTTCGTTGCCCGGCGAAAGCGACTGGCCGAAGCCCGCGAGGATCATGTCGAAGTCAAACTCGTCGTCGCGCCGCTTGAACTGTGCGGTATCGACGGTACGCACTGTCATGTCGATGCCGATGCGCTCGAGGTTCTGCTTGTAGGGCAAGGCGACGCGTTCGAAGCTGGCATCGTTCAGCAGGAACTCGAAGGCGAGCTTTCTGCCGCTCTTCGCCTCCGTCATCTTGCCGTCCTTGATCTCCCAACCCGCGTCCTTGAGCAGCGCCAGTGCCTGCCTTGCCTGAGCGCGCACGTTGCCGGTGCCGTCGGTAACAGGCAGCTTGAACTCCCTGGTGAAGACTTCGTCAGGAATCCTGCCGCGTAGCGGTTCGAGGTATTTCAACTCGGCGGGCGAGGGCAGGCCGGACGAGGCGAGCTCCGAGTTGCCAAAGTAGGAGACGTTGCGCTTGTAGAGGCCATAGAAGAGGTTCTTGTTGCTCCACTCGAAGTCGAACATCAGGCCGATCGCCTCGCGCACCCGGCGATCCTTGAACAGGTCGCGCCTGGTGTTGAAGGCGAAGCACTGCATGCCGGTCGGCAGTTCGTGGGGAATCTCGTCGCGCACCAGGCGACCGTCCTTCACCGGTGGGATGTCGTAGGCGGTCGACCAGTTGCGCGCGATGTTCTCTTGGCGAAGGTCGAGATCGCCCGCCTTGAAGGCTTCGAACTGCACCGTGGCGTCGCGGTAGTACTCGTACCGGATGATCTCGAAATTATGGCGGCCCCGATTCATCCAGAGATCCTTGGCCCACCAATCCGGCACCCGGCGATAGGCGATGAAGCGACCGGGGTCGAACGAATCGACCTTGTAAGGGCCGCTTCCGAGCGGCACTTCGAGCGACACCTTCTCGAAGTCGCGACTCGCCCACCATTTCGCCGGCAGGATGGGAAGCTGCCCGACGATCATCGGCAGCTCACGGTTGCCGGCGTCACGAAACTTGAACAGCACCTTGCGGTCGCCGACTTTCTCGGCCGACATCACATCGTGATAATAGAAGGCGTAGTTGGGGGCACCCTTGGTCTTGAGGATGTCCAACGTGAAGATGACGTCTTCGACGGTGATCGGACTGCCGTCGTGGAAGCGCGCCTCGGGCCGCAGCGTGAATGCCACCCATGAGCGATCCTCGGGCCACTCCATGCTTTGCGCGATCAAGCCGTACTCGGTCGAGGCTTCGTCGCGCGACGCCCAGCACAGGGTGTCCCAGATCGAGGTTATCGCCGCCGCGGGCACACTCTTGACGATGAACGGGTGCAGCGAATCGAACGTGCCGCGGGCGCCGAGGCGAACGGTGCCGCTCTTGGGTGCGTTCGGATTGAAGTACTCCGGCGGACCCGAGTCGGCCGGGTACTTGGGCTGGCCATGGATGGCGAAACCGTGACCGGTATGGATCTTCGGCACACCCTGGGCATGCAGGAGAGCAGGAGCTCCGCCCAGCCACAGGGCTGCGCCGCCTGCCAGCAAGTTGCGCCTTCCGATCGCCATGAGTGCGCTCCCAAATCGGTCCCCGTCGGGAACTATATAGCCCGTGGGAGTTGGGCCGCACTATGGCTGCCGGATTACATTGTCGTCAGCTTCATCCCTTGATGTCGGCATCCTTCACGAGCTTGCCATAGCGCGCATAGTCGGAGGCATAGAGGGCTTGCACCTGATCGGGCGTGCGCGCGGACGGGACCTCGCAGGATGCCTTGTCGAAGCGTTCCCGTGTCTCCGGGATGGCAACCACCTTCATTGTCGCGTCGTGGATGCGCTTGACGATCTCCGAAGGCGTTCCGGAACGGACCGCGATCGTGTACCAGCTCATGACCTGGGCATCGCCGAAACCCTGCTCGGCGAAAGTCGGGACGTCGGGAAGGACCTTACTGCGCCTGTCGCCGATGAAGGCGATGGCACGCAGCTTGCCCGATTGAACATGCGGGAGGGCCAGCGGTCCGGGCAGCAACCCCACCTGCAACCGTCCCTCGAGCAGGTCGGGCAGTCCCGGCGGAATTCCGCGGTAGGGCACCGCCGTCATGTCGAACTTGGCGTAGCTCTTCAGCAGCTCGGCCGAGAGATGGATCGACGAGCCGTTACCCGGATTGAGGTAGTTGAGCTTGCCCGGATTGGCGCGGCCGTACTCGACCAGCTCCTTGAGATTGTGGATCGGCAAGCTCGCATTGACGGTAGCGACCGAGGTCGCGACCGCGACCAGTGCGACGCCCTGGAAATCCTTCAATACGTCGTAGCTGACGGCTTGCAGATGTGGCGCCACGACATGGCTGATGGTGGCGATTACCCACGTGTATCCATCAGCCGGGGCCTGCGGCACCATTGCCGTGGCGAGCGTCGAATTGCCACCGGGCTTGGGATCGACCACGACCGGTTGACCGAGTTCGACCGCCAGAGGCTCGCCGATCGTGCGCGCGACGATGTCGACGATACCCCCGACCGGGTACGGCACCAGGAAGCGGATCGGCTTGGAGGGCCAGGCCTGGGCCAGCGCCGCCGGCGCGATGGCGAAGGCGGCACCGGCGCCGATGGCTGCGCGGCGGGTCAAACTGATCACGATGTATCCTCCCCTCGAATTGTGAGAAACCTAGAGCACGCCTGACGAAATGTCATCGCTCTGGAGGCGTGCGCGAATTGACTTCACGCACCAACCGCCTCAGTTTTGGACAATGGCCGATACTTCCAACTTCGCGCCCGAATACGACGCGCCCATCGAGTACATGCGGCGCACGCGCGACTACTACCTCGCCTTGGGATACGACAATCCCTATCGCTGGGCGCACTATGTCGACGCGCCGTTCCAGCCGCTGAAGAAGCCGCTGCGGGACAGCACCTTGGCCCTGATCAGCACGGCCGCCCCCTATCAGCCCGACAAGGGAGATCAGGGTCCCGGGGCCGTCTACAACGCCTCCGCCAAGTTCTATTCGGTGTATTCGGGCGACATGTCGGTCGACCACGACACGCGCATCTCGCACATCGGCTACGACCGCAAGCACACGACGGCGACGGATTCGAATACATGGTTCCCGCTGCCGTTGATGCGCGAATTCGCCAAGGCGGGGCGGTTCAAGCTCGCTGGGCGCTTCCATGGAGCTCCGACCAACCGCAGCCAGCGCGTTACCCTCGAGACGGACGCGCCGCAAATTCTCGAACGCTGTCGACAGGACTCAGTCGATGCGGCGCTCCTGGTGCCGACGTGACCCGTCTGCCATCAGACCGTGAGTCTGATCGCCCGATATCTCGAGAGGAACGGCATCCCGACCGTGGTGATGGGGGCCGCCAAGGACATCGTTGAATGGGTGGGCGTGCCGCGCTTCCTGTTCAGCGACTTCCCGCTCGGCAACTCGTGCGGCAAGCCGCACGAACCCGACACGCAGCGCTTCACGCTCGATCTCGCGCTCAAGGTGCTGGAGAGCGCCGTAGGCCCACGCACGACTGTTCAGTCGCCGCTGCGCTGGAACGACGACGGCGACTGGAAGCGGGACTACAACAACCTCGAGCGCATGCCGCCCGAGGAGGTCGCGAAGCGCCGCGCCGAGTTCGACAAGGTGAAGCAGGTCGCGTTCGACCAGCGCAAGAAGGCCGGCGTCGCCTAAGCAAGCCATGAGCAAACCTTTCACCGGAGTAAAGGTCCTGGATTTCACGCGCGTGCTGGCGGGACCGTACGGTTCCTATCAGCTCGCCCTGCTGGGTGCCGACGTGATCAAGGTCGAGGCGCGCGAAGGCGACGACATGCGCTACGGCAACCGCGCCAACGACTGGGAGAAGCGCGGGCTGGCCGCGCCGTGGGTCGCGGTCAATGCCGGCAAGCGGTCGATCACGCTCGATCTCAAGCAGCCCAAGGCGATCGACATCATCAAGCGCCTGGTGCCCAAGGTCGACGTGGTGATGGAGAACTTCCGGCCGGGCGTGATGGACAAGCTCGGCATCGGCTACGAGACGCTGAAGGTGATCAATCCGAAGCTCATCTATTGCGCCGTGTCGGGTTTCGGCCAGGTCGGTCCGGAGCGCGCGACGGCGGCGTTCGACGGCATGATCCAGGCGATGTCGGGGTTGATGTCGATCACGGGTTTTCCGTCCAACGGCCCGACGCGCGTAGGATTCGCTGGTGCCGACGTGATGTCAGGGGCGACGGCGTCGTTCGGCGTCGCTGCGGCGCTGTTCCAACGCACCCACACCGGCAAGGGCCAGCTGGTCGACGTTGCGATGATCGATGCGGTGATGGGTTACCTCGCCCAGCAGTTCACCGAGCACCTGATGACCGGCCGCGTGCATGAGCAGGCGCAGAACCTCTCCGTGACCCGCAAGCCAACCGGCAATCTCTTCAAGACCGGAGACGGCTGGATGGTGCTGGCCGTCATGACCGATCCGCAGTTCCAACGCCTGATGAAGGTGCTGGGCTGCGAGCAAGTGCTGGCCGATCCGCGCTTCGCCGACTGGCCCAAGCGCATCGACAACAACAAGGCGCTGCACGAGATAGTCGAGGCGGCGATGACCAAGGAGACCTCGGCCACCTGGGCCGAGCGCTTCGCCAAGGCCGACGTGCCGGCCGGCCGCGTCCTCTCCATCCCCGAGACCGCCAGGCTGGACCTGATGAAGCACCGCACCGTGCTGCAGACGGTCGAGACCGAGCATGGCCCCATCCAGGTCGTGGGCTCGGGCTTCCGCCTGGAGCATGGTGGCGGCTCGGTCGACCGACCGCCGGCCAAGCTTGGCCAGCACACCGATGAGGTGCTGGCAGAGGCTGGTTATTCCGCTGACGAAATCGCAGAAATGCGCAAACAGGCGGTCGTCTGAACCGGGTTTTGCACCGGCACGATTCCCGCTAGAGTGATCTCGTCCAAGGGGTGCCCCGACAGGGGGCTGAGATACCGACGGCCGATATCGGCAGCGCGGTGACCCTTTGAACCTGATCCGGGTCATGCCGGCGAAGGGACAGGATATCTCCTTTGCACGACGCGCCGGGTCTCCGTCTGTTCAGCTACGGGAGATCCTTGTCATGGATAGCATCATCGCCACTCCGAATGTGACCACCGGGCCACTGCCCGCCTCGCGCAAGATCTACATCACCCCCGACGAGTCGCCCGACCTCAGCGTACCCCTGCGCGAGATCGAGCTCAGCGTGCCGACCGAACCGAGTGTTCGCGTCTACGACACGACCGGCCCCTACACCGATCCGTCGATCCCTATCGACGTGAGCAAGGGCCTGGCACGCACGCGCCGCGCCTGGGTGCAGGCGCGCGACGGCGTCGAGGAATATGCCGGCCGGCCGATCCAGGCGGTCGACAACGGCAACGTGAAGGTCTCGGCGCTGCAGCCGTTCGCCAACAGCCCACGGCCGCTGCGCGGGCTCGACGGCAAGCCGATCACGCAATTCGAATGGGCGCGCGCCGGCATCGTCACCAAGGAGATGATCTATGTGGCGGCTCGCGAGAACCTCGGCCGCAAGGCAGCGCACGAGCTCGCCAAGGAGCGCCTGGCCGACGGCGAGAGCTTCGGCGCGGCATTGCCCGATTTCATCACGCCGGAGTTCGTGCGCCGGGAAGTGGCAGCGGGCCGCGCCATCATCCCCGCCAACATAAATCACGCCGAACTCGAGCCGATGATCATCGGCCGCAATTTCCTGGTCAAGATCAACGCCAACATCGGCAACTCGGCGGTGTCCTCGTCGATGGAGGAAGAGGTCGAGAAGATGGTGTGGGCGATCCGCTGGGGTGCCGACACGGTCATGGACCTGTCGACTGGCCGCAACATCCACGACACGCGGGAATGGATCGTGCGCAACGCGCCGGTGCCGATCGGCACGGTGCCGATCTACCAGGCATTGGAAAAGGTCGGCGGCGATCCGACCAAGCTGAGCTGGGAGGTCTATCGCGATACCTTGATCGAGCAGTGCGAGCAGGGTGTCGACTACTTCACCATCCATGCCGGCGTGCGGCTCGCCCACGTCCCGCTGACCGCCAGGCGCGTCACCGGTATCGTCAGCCGTGGGGGCTCGATGATGGCGCAGTGGTGCCTCACCGAGCATCGCGAGAGCTTCCTCTACGAGCATTTCGGTGACATTTGCGACATCATGCGCAAGTACGACGTGTCGTTCTCGCTGGGTGATGGGCTCAGGCCCGGCTGCAACGCCGATGCCAACGACGCCGCGCAGTTCGCCGAGTTGGAGACGCTGGGAGAGCTTACCAAGGTCGCCTGGGACAAGGGCTGCCAGGTCATGATCGAAGGCCCGGGCCATGTACCCATGCACAAGATCAAGGTCAACATGGACAAGCAGCTGCGCGAATGCGGCGAGGCGCCGTTCTACACTCTGGGGCCGCTCGTCACCGACATCGCACCGGGCTACGACCACATCACCTCGGGCATCGGCGCCGCCATGATCGGCTGGTTCGGCACGGCGATGCTCTGCTACGTCACGCCCAAGGAGCATCTCGGGCTGCCCGACCGTGACGACGTGAAGGTCGGCGTCATCACTTACAAGATCGCCGCCCACGCTGCCGACCTCGCCAAGGGTCATCCCGCGGCGCGGCTGCGCGACGACGCGCTCTCCAAGGCACGCTTCGAGTTCCGCTGGAAGGATCAGTTCAACCTGTCGCTCGATCCCGCCACGGCCGAGAAGTTCCACGACGAGACGATGCCCAAGGAGGCGCACAAGACGGCACACTTCTGCTCCATGTGCGGGCCGAAGTTCTGCTCCATGCGCATCACCCAGGATATCCGCGACTATGCCGCCCGCGGCATGCAGGAGATGAGCGAGAAGTTCAGAGCCGGCGGCAACCAGCTCTATGTTCCGGACACGGCGGTCGACTGAAGTAGGCTGCCTTGCGCGCCCTGCATAGGCGGGGGAGACTCCGAGCCGACCCTGCGTATAGAGAGGGACGGTCTTGGGATCAGGGACATATTAGGCGATGAAGCGACTGCGGACCCTACTAGGGATTGGGTTGGGGCTTGCCGTGGTCGCAGGGGCCGGCTGGTACATCTCCCAAAAAAGCGCGCCACCGCCGGCGCGGCAGCAGCCACGTGCGGGAGTGAACTTCGCCATTCCCGTGGGCACGGCGACGGCGGCCAAGGGCGACATCCCGATCGTGCTCAGGGCCTTGGGTACGGTGACGCCGCTGGCCACCGTCACCGTCAAGACGCAAATCACCGGCCAGCTCGTCCAGGTCGAGTTCGAGGAAGGCCAGCACGTCAAGCAGGGTGACTTGCTCGCCGTCGTCGATCCGCGCCCGTACGAGGTCGCCCTGCAGCAGGCCGAAGGCACCTTGGGGCGTGATCACGCGCTGCTCAAGAACGCACAGATCGATCTCGCGCGTTACAAGACCCTGGTGGCCCAGGAATCGATCGCCCGCCAGCAATACGACACTCAGGCCGCGCTGGTGCGGCAATACGAGGCCACCATCGTCGCGAACCAGGCGTTGGTCGACCAGGCCAAGCTCAATCTTGCCTATACCCGCATCACGGCGCCGGTGACCGGCCGCATCGGTCTGCGTCTCGTCGACCGAGGTAACTACGTGACGATGGGCGACGCCACCGGCATCTGCGTGATCACCCAGATGCAGCCGATGTCGGTGCTGTTCGCCATCCCCGAGGATACCCTGCCGGCGGTGCGCGAGCGCATGCGCGCCGGCGGGTCCCTCGAGGTCCGCGTGCTCGATCGCAGCCAGCAGAACGAGCTGGCCATCGGCAGTCTCGCCACGACCGACAATCAGATCGACATGACGACGGGTACGGTCCGGTTGCGCGCCATCTTCGACAACACCGACGAGAAGCTCTTCCCCAACCAGTTCGTCAATGTTCGCCTGCTGGTCGACACGGTGCGCGGCGCCACGGTGGTGCCGGTGGCGGCCATCCAGCGCGGCCCGATCGGTACCTTCGTCTACCTGGCGAGGGCCGACGACACGGTGGAAACCCGTGTGATCGAGACTGGCGTCACCGACGGTGTCGGGATCGCCGTGATCAAGGGGTTGCAGGCTGGCGACCAGGTGGTGGTGGATGGCACCGACCGGCTGCGCGACGGCGCGAAGATTCGCCGCGTGCGCGGCGCGGGCGAACGGCCGGTAGCCGCCGCTCCAGGCGGCGAATCCCGGGGCCCCAACGGCGCCGCCCGACCGCAGCGGCGCACCCCTTCCAGCCACTAGCGCGGTCGCGCATGAACCCCTCGCGGGTCTTCATCGAGCGCCCCGTCGGGACCTCGCTGCTGATGGTCGCGATCATGCTGGTCGGCATGATCGCCTACCGGTTCCTGCCGCTGTCGGCGCTGCCGCAGGTCGACTACCCGACCATCCGGGTGCTGACGCTCTATCCCGGCGCGGGGCCTGAAGTGATGACGTCGTCGGTGACCGCGCCGCTCGAGCGCCAGTTCGGCCAGATGCCGGGCCTCAATCAGATGACGTCGACCAGCTCGGCCGGTGCATCGGCCATCACGCTGCAGTTCGACCTCGCGCTCGGTCTCGACGTCGCCGAGCAGCAGGTCCAGGCGGCGATCAATGCGGCTGGCAATCTGCTCCCGGGCGACCTGCCGGCGCCGCCCATCTACGCCAAGGTCAACCCGGCCGACGCGCCCATCCTGACGCTGGCGATCACGTCGACGACGGAGCTGCTCACCAGGGTGCACGATCTGGTCGACACGCGGCTCGCCCAGAAGATCGCCCAGCTGCCCGGCGTCGGTTTGGTCTCGCTGGAGGGGGGGCAGAAGCCCGGCGTGCGCATCCGCGCCAACCCGACAGCATTGGCCGCCTATGGCATCAACATCGACGATCTGCGCACGACGATCACGACCGCCAACGTCAACACGCCGAAGGGCAATTTCGACGGGCCGGCGCGTGCCTATACCATCAATGCGAACGACCAGATCACCGATATCGAGACGTTCCGCAATGTCATCGTCACCTACCGCAACGGAGCTCCGGTGCGGCTGCGCGACGTGGCCACGGTCGAGGAGGCGCAGGAGAACAACCGGCTTGCGGCCTGGATGAACACGACCCAGGCGGTGATCGTGAATGTGCAACGCCAGCCCGGTGCCAATGTCATCGCCGTCGTCGACAACATCAAGGCACTGATGCCGCAGCTGCGCAGCACGCTGCCGCCGTCGCTCGACGTGACCGTGCTCACGGACCGGACGGTGACGATCCGTGCTTCGGTGCGCGACGTGCAGATCGAACTTTCGTTCGCCGTCGTGCTGGTGGTCGCTGTCATTTTCCTGTTCCTCGGCGATTGGCGGGCGACGCTGATCCCCAGCCTGTCCGTGCCGCTTTCGCTCGTGGGCACGCTGGCGGTGATGTATCTCGCCGACTTCAGCCTGAACAACCTTTCGATCATGGCGCTGACGATCGCCACGGGCTTCGTTGTCGACGACGCCATCGTGATGATCGAAAACATCGCGCGCTACATCGAGGCGGGCGACGCCCCCGAGGAGGCCGCGCTCAAGGGGTCCCGCCAGATCGCCTTCACCATCGTCTCGTTGACGGTCTCCCTGATCGCCGTGCTGATCCCGCTCCTGTTCATGAGCGACGTGGTCGGCCGCCTGTTCAGCGAGTTCGCGGTGACGCTTTCCGTCACCATCCTCTTGTCCGCGGTGGTCTCGCTGACGCTCGTGCCGATGATGTGCGCCAAGCTGCTGCGGCGCCGCGCCAGCGGCGCGCTGGCCGGCCATGGCCGGTATCGCGAGCCGCACGTGTTCGGCGCGCGGTGGTTCGCCCGGCTGATCGACCTGTACGATCGCGCGCTCGTGGTGGTGCTGCGCCACCAGCCGTTGACGCTGGTGGTCGCCGTCGCGACGGTGCTGCTCACGGTGCTGCTCTACATCGTGATTCCCAAAGGCTTCTTCCCGGTGCAGGATAATGGCCTCATCCAGGCCGTCACCGAAGGACCGCAAAGCGTTTCGTTCGAGGCCATGGCCCGGCGTCAGCAGGCTCTCGCAGACGTCATCCTGGGCGATCCCGACGTCGAGAGTCTGTCCTCCTTCGTGGGCGTGGACGGCACCAACCCGACTCTTAATTCCGGGCGCATGCTGATCAACCTCAAGCCGAGAGAGCAACGCACGGCGACTGCCAGCGAGATCATCCGCAGATTGCAGCTTGCCGCTGCCCAGGTGCACGGAATCTCGCTCTACATGCAGCCGTCACAGGATCTCACCGTCGATTCGACGGTGAGCCGCACGCAGTACCAGTTCGTCCTCGAGACCGCCAATCCGGACGAATTCGAGGCCTGGGTGCCGCGCCTCGTCGCGCGAATGTCGCAAATTCCAGAAATCGTCGACGTCGCGAGCGACCTGCAGAGCAAGGGGCTGGCGATGTTCATCCGCATCGACCGAGATGCAGCGGCGCGCTTCGGCATCACGGCGGCTTCCATCGACAACGTGCTCTACGATGCGTTCGGCCAGCGCCAAGTTTCGACCATCTATACCCAGTCGAACCAGTACAGGGTGATCTACGAAGTCGATCCGCGGTTCGGCAGCTCGCTCGACTCCCTCTACAGCCTCTATCTGCCGGGTGCCGGCGGCAAGCAGGTACCGCTGCCGGCCGTCGCCAGTTTCGAGCAGCGCAGCGCGCCGCTGCGCCTCGATCGTATCGGCCAGTTCCCGGCGACCACGATTTCGTTCAACCTGGCGCCGGGCGCATCGCTCGGGCACGCCGTGGAGGCGATTCAGGCGGCCCAGCGCGAGATCGAGATGCCAAGCTCCATCAGGTCGCATTTCCAGGGTGCGGCATTGGCCTTCCAGAAGGCGCTCGACAGCCAGCTTTTGCTGATTCTCGCGGCGATCGTGACCGTCTACATCGTGCTGGGCGTGCTCTACGAGAGCTACGTGCATCCGGTCACGATCCTGTCGACCCTGCCGTCGGCGGGCATCGGTGCGCTGCTGGCGCTCATGGTCGCCGGCCGCGACCTCACCGTGGTCGCCATCATCGGCATCGTGCTGCTGATCGGCATCGTGAAGAAGAACGCGATCATGATGATCGACTTCGCCCTCGATGCCGAACGCAACGAGGGCAAGACGCCGCACGAGGCGATCTATCAGGCCTGCCTGCTGCGCTTCCGTCCGATCCTGATGACCACCATCGCCGCGCTGGTCGGCGCCCTGCCGCTGATGCTCGGCACCGGCACCGGCTCGGAGCTACGCCAGCCGCTCGGCATCACGATCGTCGGCGGCCTCATCGTCAGTCAGCTCCTGACGCTGTTCACGACGCCGGTGATCTATCTCGCCTTCGATCGGCTCGGACGACGCTTGCGGGGGTTGCCCCTCGACACGCCCCTGCATCCGGTCATGCGGCCATGAACCTCGCCGCTCCCTTCGTAGCGCGGCCGGTCGCGACGACCCTGCTCACTGTCGGCATCATGCTGGCCGGGTTGATGGCGTTCACGAAGCTCGCGGTCGCTCCCCTGCCGAAAGTCGAGTTTCCGACCATCCAGGTCCAGGCGTCCCTGCCGGGCGCGTCGCCCGAGACCGTGGCGACCAGCGTGACGACGCCGCTGGAGCGCCGGCTCGGAGCCATCTCCGGTGTCACCGAGATCACTTCGACCAGCACGGTCGGCAATTCCCGCATCACATTGCAGTTCGACCTGTCCCGCAGCATCGACGGGGCGGCGCGCGACGTGCAGGCCGCCATCAATGCGGCAAGGGTCGACTTGCCGCGCGACCTGCGCAGCAATCCGGTCTATCGCAAGATCAATCCCGCCGCCGCACCGGCCATCGTGCTCGCCCTCACGTCGGACACGATCGGCCAGGGCCGGCTCTACGATGCCGCCTCGAACATCCTGCAGCAGAAGCTCAGCCAGGTGAGCGGCGTCGGCCAAGTGGCGATCGGCGGCAGCTCGCTG